>JAISYG010000022.1 GCA_031270075.1 Dysgonamonadaceae bacterium | reverse complement strand
ATAAGGGCGAGCCGCAGTGTTCGCCCTTACTTTTAACAAAAAAATAACAGTCCAATGGGGAAAAATCCACAAAAAATCGCCTCAACCATTGATGTCAATGACATTTTTGAGGCATTGGGGAACAACAATTTTCCAATCCAATAGCAAATTGAAACGCTCGTTGGGTATCAATTCACGTTTAAGTTGACGGATACTCTCAAAAATTTGCCGTTCCATATTGTGAAATCAAAGATTCAGCCATAAATATATAAAAAATGGTTGGGTATTAAAAATTAATTTGTACTTTTGGCTCATAAATAATTGAATATGCAACCATACAACGTAAATGAAAACGGTTTTTACGGGGAATACGGCGGCGCCTATATCCCTGAAATCCTGTACGCCAGTGTCGAAAACCTGAAAAACAATTACCGGAAAGTGCTGGACGACCCGCAGTTTCAACAAGAATACCACGCCCTCTTGCGGGACTATGTCGGACGCCCCTCGCCTCTCTACTTGGCCCAAAGACTTTCTAACCGCTACAATTGTCGTATCTACCTGAAACGGGAAGACTTGAACCATACCGGCGCACACAAAATAAACAACACCATCGGGCAAATTCTGCTGGCGCGCCGCATGGGCAAAACCCGGATTATCGCCGAAACAGGCGCCGGACAGCACGGCGTAGCCACCGCCACGGTCTGCGCCCTGATGAACATGCCGTGTGTGGTGTATATGGGCGCTACGGATGTGTCCCGTCAACACCTGAATGTAAAACGAATGCGCATGCTGGGCGCCGAAGTCATACCCGTTACCAGCGGCAACCGGACGTTGAAAGACGCTACCAACGAAGCCATCCGCGACTGGTGCTCCCACCCTTCGGACACCTATTACATTATCGGTTCGACAGTGGGGCCGCATCCTTATCCCGACATGGTAGCCCGGCTGCAATCGGTTATCAGCGAGGAGATCCGATGGCAGTTGCAGGAAAAAGAAAGCCGGGAAACGCCCGACTACCTCATTGCCTGCGTGGGCGGCGGCAGCAATGCAGCCGGAACGATTTTTCATTTCCTGGACGAGCCGTCCGTCCGTATTGTATTGACCGAAGCGGCCGGCAAAGGCGTGGATTCCGGACAGTCGGCGGCTACCATTCACTTAGGACGATTGGGCATTATCCACGGTAGCAAAACCTTGCTGATGCAGTCGGATGACGGGCAAATCGAAGAACCTTATTCCATTTCCGCCGGTTTGGATTATCCCGGTATCGGCCCCTTGCACGCCCATTTAGCCAAAACCGGCCGTTCGGAAGTATGGGCGATTACCGATGATGAGGCGATGAATGCCGCTTTCGAGTTAACCCAATTGGAAGGCATTATTCCTGCCATCGAATCGGCTCATGCACTGGGTGTACTGAAAAAGAAAATATTCCGGCCGGAAGATGTAGTCGTTATTTGCCTTTCCGGTCGTGGCGATAAGGATATGGAAACGTATTCTAAAATCGAAAATTCAACCAAAAAAATATAAAAAATAGTTGGATATATAAAATTTATTTGTAATTTTGCCCCGTTATTAAAAAAATGAAAGCAATAGTAAATATATCTTGGTGGTGGCACTCTCAACTTCAAAAGTCGTGAGTCGAAGATATATTGGTTTGAAAATACAGAAAAGCCTGTCGTACTCACGACAGGCTTTTTTATTCATAAATGTATATTTAGAATGAAGAAAACAGTTATTCACACGCGAAGCAAAACCATTCTTGCCGATTTGCAGACGCCGGTAAGTATCTATTTACGCATCCGGGATGTTTATCCGGAATCGGCATTGCTCGAGAGTTCGGATTTCCACGGGAACGAAAACTCGGTGTCGTTCATCGGCCTGCATCCCATTGCGCGGTTCGAGGCAAAAGAGGGAACCATCCGTTTGGCCTATCCCGACGGAACAACGGAGATCCGATCCATTCAACCCTCTGTGGTGGAGCAGTTAGATCGCTTTATCCATTCTTTTGAAATTACTGACGACCGGAATCCTACCGGCTTCAACGGCTTCTTCGGATACACCGCCTACGACGCCGTGAAGTATTTCGACGAAATCGACCCGGAGAAACAGGAAACCGGGGCCAGTTCCATTCCGAGTATCCTGTACCTTTTTTACCGGTACATTGTGGTTGTCAATCATTTCAAAAATGAACTGACGATTGTGGAAAACTTGCAGGAAGGCGAAGCAAGCCGGATGGACGAGGTGATGGCTATTCTGAACAACCGGAATTATGCTTCTTACAATTTTAGCGCGAAGGGCGAAGAAAAAGCCACCGTTACCGATGCGCAGTACAAAGAAATGGTACGCCGGGGCATTGCCCATTGCAAACGCGGCGATGTGTTTCAGATTGTGCTGTCGCGCTGTTTCTCGCAGGCTTTCTCCGGCGATGATTTCAAAGTGTACCGGGCCTTGCGTTCGATCAATCCCTCGCCCTACCTGTTTTATTTTGATTTCGGTTCGTTCCGTATTTTCGGTTCCAGTCCCGAAACACATTGCCGCATCGCCAAAGGCAGGGCCTATATCGACCCGATTGCCGGTACGTTCCGTCGTACGGGCGACGACGAGAAGGACAAAACATTGGTGCAGGAATTACTGGCCGACCCCAAGGAAAACGCCGAACACGTGATGCTGGTCGACTTGGCGCGCAACGATTTAAGCCGGAATACCCGCAACGTGCATCTCGATTTCTTCAAGGAGGTACAGTATTATTCGCATGTCATCCATTTGGTTTCACGCGTGGAGGGTGAAGTGGAAGAAGGCAAAAACACTATTCGCATCTACGCCGATACGTTTCCGGCGGGAACGCTTTCCGGTGCGCCGAAAATCCGTGCCATGGAACTGATTCGCGACATCGAACCCCACAATCGTGGTGCTTACGGCGGCTGCATCGGCTACATTGGGCTAAACGGCGATTTGAATCAAGCCATAACCATTCGCTCGTTTATCAGCAAAAACAATGTGTTGTATTATCAGGCGGGCGCTGGCATTGTGTCGCGTTCCAACGAGGAATCCGAATGGCAGGAGGTCAATAACAAGCTCGGCGCTTTGAAGAAAGCGATTGATGAGGCGGAAAAGATTATCAATTAACCGATGAATATTCTAATTTTCGATAACTACGATTCCTTCACCTACAACTTGGTGCATGTTGTGAAAGAGTGGGGATACACAGAGCTGGAAGTCCACCGGAACAATAAAATTTCGCTGGACGACATTGAACGGTTCGACAAAATCATCCTCTCGCCGGGGCCGGGCATCCCATCCGAAGCCGGTTTGCTGTTGCCCTTGATTCGCCGGTTTGCCGCTACAAAAAGCATCCTGGGCGTTTGCCTCGGTCATCAAGCTCTGGCGGAAGCTTTCGGCGGACAATTGATCAATTTGGAAAATGTGTATCACGGCGTAGCTACGCCTGTCAGGATTACCGGCCACGATCGTTTGTTCCGCGGTTTGCCGGAAACGCTGGAAGTGGGTCGTTATCATTCGTGGATTGTATCGAAAGAACAGTTCCCTTCTGTTTTGGAAATTACGGCCGAGGATGAATCCGGACAAATTATGGCGCTAAAGCACCAGACACTGGATGTGCATGGCGTGCAGTTTCACCCCGAATCGGTATTAACGCCGCGAGGCAAAACAATGATTAAAAACTTTTTAGAAGATTAACAAAATATGAAAGCAATACTCAACAGACTGTTTGAACACCAGTACCTTTCGCGCGAGGAAGCGAAACAGGTCTTAACCAGCATGGCGGAGGGCAAGTACAACGAAAGCCAGATGGCGGCCTTCGTAACCGTCTATTTCATGCGAAGCATCAGCGTGGACGAGATTCTCGGCTTCCGCGAGGCCTTGCTGGACATGCGCGTCAAGGTCGACGAACTGAGCGATTACAACCCCATCGACATTGTCGGCACGGGCGGCGACGGTAAAAACACGTTCAACATTTCGACAGCCGCCTGTCTGGTAACGGCCGGGGCCGGTTACAAGGTGGTGAAACACGGGAATATCGGAGCCACATCGGTCAGCGGCGCATCCAATGTAATGGAAGAACATGGTGTCCGGTTTACAACGGATATTGCGGCGCTGAAACAATCGTTGGACGAAAGCAATTTTGCCTACCTTCATGCACCGTTTTTCAGTCCGGCGCTGAAAGCCGTATCGCCGATTCGGAAGGCATTGGCCGTAAGAACGTTTTTCAATATTTTAGGCCCCATCGTCAATCCCTTGATGCCTAAACGTCAGGTCTTGGGCGTTTACGACTTGAAAATGGCGCGGCTCTACAATTATATTTACCAGGAAAGCGGTAACGATTTTTCTATTGTCCACAGCTTGGACGGCTACGACGAAATATCGCTGACCGATACCTTCAAAATCATTAACCGCTTCGGAGAAAAGTTGTATCGACCGGAAGAGTTGGGCTTTCCCCGCGCCAACCCGCAGGAATTGTTCGGTGGAGCCACTCCAAAAGAGGCTGCCCGCATTTTCGACGATGTTTTGGATAATACAGCTACCCAATCGCAAAAAAATGTAGTAATTGTCAATGCGGCGGTCGCCATCCAAACCATTGAACCGCAGTTAGACATTCACACCTGCTTGGATAAAGCGAGAACATCGCTGGAATCGGGAAAAGCCAAAGCCGCGCTGTTGAAGTTTTTGGAAATTAACCGTTAAGATTGAGTATCATGAACATCCTCCAACAAATCTGCGATAATAAACGCCTTGAAGTAGCGCAACAAAAGCAAGATACTCCATTCGAGCGCCTGCAAGATTTTTACCACTTAACGGAACATCAAACCGTTTCTTTCAAGAAAGCCTTGATGGATTCGCCCACGGGAATTATTGCCGAATTTAAGCGAAAATCGCCCTCCAAAGGCTGGATCAATCCCGGTGCGGTGGCAAAAGAAACCGTAAAAGCGTATGCCGAAGCCGGAGCTGCCGCTGTTTCGATTCTCACCGATACAGCGTTTTTCGGCGGTCGTTTTTTTGATTTCAAAAAAGCACGGAAAGCCGTTGAGCATCTTCCTTTTTTGCGCAAGGATTTTATTGTGGACGAATACCAGGTACATCAATCCAAAGTACTGGGCGCCGACGTGATTTTACTGATCGCCGCCTGTTTGACAAAAGAAGAAGTCGCCCGCTTCGCTGCCGTTGCCCATGAACTGGGAATGGAAGTCCTGCTCGAAATCCATAACGAACACGAGTTGGATTATCTGACGGAGGCCGTGGATGTAGTTGGTGTCAATAACCGCGACTTAACGCGCTTCGTAACAGACGTCGAACTTTCCTTGCAACTGGCGGATAAGATACCATCCGGATATGTGAAAATCTCGGAAAGCGGCCTGTCTGACCCGCAGACCGTGAGCCATTTGCAGCAGGCCGGTTACCGCGGCTTCCTGATAGGTGAGAACTTTATGAAAACACCTGCGCCGGGCAAAGCGCTGGCCGATTTTATTGATGTACTATGAAAATCAAAGTCTGCGGAATGACCCGCACCGATAATATCAATGAATTAATTCGGCTGCCGGTCGATATGATAGGGCTGATCTTCTACGAAAAATCGAGCCGCTATGCCGGACATTTGCTGGCGGAAAAAATACGGGCGCTGTCGCCCGGTATTCGGAAAGCGGGCGTTTTCGTCCATGCTCCCCAAGCGGAAATCGAAGATAGAACGAAACAATACGATTTGCAAGCCATTCAGTTGCATGGAAACGAATCGCCGGACTTCTGCAAAAAGATAAAACAATTGGGAATAACTGTTATAAAAGCCTTTCCGGTTTCGGAACCCGCCGACTTCGACCGGACAAAGGCATACGCCGCCGCCTGCGATTATTTCCTTTTCGACACAAAGACCCCGCAATACGGCGGCTCCGGACAACCGTTCGACTGGAAAATCCTCGACGCCTACCGCGGTTCAACGCCCTTTTTCCTGAGCGGAGGCATTGCGCCGGACGACGCCGGACGGATAAAAGCCATCCAACATCCGTCGTTCTGCGGCGTGGACTTGAACAGCCGCTTTGAACTCTCGCCGGGAATAAAAAACATCGACTTATTACGAACGTTTATAGAAACACTGAAATCATGAACCGGATAAAACAACTTTTTGAGCAAAAACAAAACAACATCCTTTCCGTGTACTTCACCGCCGGTTATCCGGAATTGAACGATACAACCACTATCATCAAAGAACTGGAAAAGAACGGCATTGATCTCGTCGAAATCGGCATTCCTTTTTCCGACCCCATGGCCGACGGCCCCGTAATTCAGGAAAGCGGCGCCTGCGCCCTGCAAAACGGCATGAGCCTGAAACTGCTTTTCCAACAGTTGAAAGCCATTCGCCGCGAGGTGCACATCCCTTTAATCCTGATGGGCTACCTTAATCCCATTATGCAGTTCGGCTTTGAAAACTTCTGCCGCAGTTGCCGGGACACCGGAATCGATGGCGCCATTCTCCCCGATCTACCTTTCGACGATTATATCCGCGAATACAAGCCCGTTGCCGACCGTTACGACGTAAAAATCGTTATGCTAATCACTCCCGAAACATCCGAAGAACGCATCCGTTTGATCGACGAACACACCGATGGCTTTATTTATATGGTATCGTCCGCCGCGACCACCGGCGCACAAAACCGTTTCGACGAGCACAAACTGGCTTATTTCCGCCGGATCGATGCCATGCAATTGAAGAATCCCCGTTTGATCGGCTTTGGCATTTCCAATCGCGAAACGATGGAGGCGGCCTGCGCCCATGCCGGCGGCGCCATTGTCGGCAGCAAATTCATTTCTCTTTTGAAAGCTGCGCCGGATGTGGCCTCCGCGGTGGTTGAATTGAAAAATATATTATTTCCGAAGAAGCTTAATTCTTTACTATCTGCATGGTGATCAGTTGTTTGCAGTCATCAATTGCCAGCAGGTACAGGCCGGAAGGATAATTGCTAATGTCCATTTGAATGCTTCGGTCTGTTTCTGTTCGCCTGAGCAATGTTTTGCCTGACAGATCGCTCAGGGTAACAGTACGTTTGCCCGTTGCATTCAGTTGCAGCGTAAATCTGCCGTCGGTTGGATTGGGGTATATGCGGGCAAGCGGTGCGTCGCGAGTGGCTATACTTGTGCCATAGCTTACTTGTATTATGCTGTTCTGTGTGTAGGAAATTCCCTGCGCCAAGCCGTTGGCAATGGTTGCCCGGACGGTGGCTGTTCCTGTTGCCGTGGCATTGAATGTATGTCCCGATACGGTTGCGCCGGTTGTGCCTGCGTCGACTATGCTCCATTCAATGGTTTGGTGGGTGGCATTGATCGGCTGTACGGTTCCCGACAGTGTTAGCGGTGTGCCTGCAATGGCTTCTGCCGGCAGGTTTGTGATATTATAAACTGCTATATCGCCGGTGGTGAGGACAATGCTTATATCGTTGTTGTCGCCCGAGGGTAAGACGTCGACCGTGTTGCTCCCACCGGAAGTGTCTTTATTCGCCCCGATGGTCTGACTGCCTGCCGGAAGCCAAAGCCAGGCAACGCCGGGGTCGGGTGTGGTGAAGTCGGTAGTGGCGTAATTGCCGCCCGTCAGTATCTGTCCTGTGTAATTGCTATGCACGACGGTGGCACCGTCTGTTTTGCCGTTGCTGGAATCGAGTACTGTAACTTTTACGGGATAACGGCTTGTTTCGTCCGCCCACCGGTCTGAGATGCGGTTGTTGGCTGCCAATACCGAGCCGCCGGTGATGGAGATGCTTATGTCCGGGATTTCGGCTGCGCTTTGTCCGGTACCAATGTCATCGGCAACGTCGGCATTGGTGCATTGGGCGTTAATGGCGCCGCCGGTGATGTTGATAGCCGTAGCACCATTGCTATTGCCACCGCCGATACCGGCGCCGATATTGGGGGAATCGAAGCGAACTGTGCTGCCGGTTGCTGTTACCGTTCCACCTGAAATATGGATGGTAACAACCGAATTGCCCGCCTGACCGCCGCCGATACCGGCGCTTCCGAGACCGCCGATAGCCGTTAGGGTTCCTCCTGAAATGCTTATCTCTCCATTCGATTGAGCATTCTGACCGTCACCGATGCCTGCTCCGGCAAAGCCTCCAGTGGCCGTTAACGTGCCGCCGGCCATATGGATGTGGCCGCAGGTGGCGATGCCGGGTGTCCAACCTCCTCCGCGACCGCCGATACCTGCGCCGTAATTACCGCCGAATACGGTGAGGGAGCCGGTGCTGGCTTCGGTGATCAACAGATTGGATCCCAAAGGCGCTTCCAGTCCGGCGCGGTTATTCCCACTCCTGAGAACATTGGTGCCGGTAAGGGTAAGATTGACATTGGCTCCGGTCATATCGAAGGCGCTCAGGCCGGTATGGCTGCTCAGGTCGATGTTTACATCGGAGAGGGTAATATCGGCGTTTACTCCGGGTAAAACTGCGATGCGTTCCGAGGTAGTAAGGCTGGCGCCGTCGCGCATACCTATTCTATAGGTTCCATTGCCGGTGATGGCAAGAACGCCGGAACACGAATAGTTGTAAGCCGGACTTCCCGAAACGGTCAATGCGGGAGCGGCGGGCAGATTACCGGCAACGGCTCCCACAACACTTCCGCCGTTGACAATGATGGCGCCGTCGTTGATCAGCGTGTAGCCGCTTTGAATGGTCAGGGTCTGGCCGTTGCAAACAAAGAGGCTGCTGCTTGCGGGAGTGGTAACATTGCGTGCGAGGCTCACATGGCCGTACATCGTTCCCATGCCGTTATCATAAACAATAGCAGACCCCAGCTTGTCGCCGGCGGGAAGGGCGGGTTGAATGGAATAGTCGTAATCGATGGATGAGGAAATGAGAACGGCATTGCCTCCAATGGCGCTAATGGTTACACCACCAATGCCATAGCCGGCGAAATTACCGCCCCTTGCGGTAATTGTGCCGCCGGTAAGGCTTACAGACCCTTCGGTATTACTCCAACTGCCGCCACCGCAGCCGATACCCGAACCGCCCCAACTGCCACTTGCGTATACTTCGCCGCCCGAGATGCTTATAGCGCCGCCCGACCAGCCGAATACGGGACTATGGACCAAATCGTATCCGCCGCCACCGCCAATACCGGCGCCGCCATTACTTCCGCCGCCGCTATTGAGACCGCCGCCGTTTGCCGTGATTCTGCCGCCAACAATGCTTATGGAACCGCCGGCGCTCTGAGCATTGCCGCCTATACCCGCTTGATCGGCGCCGCCATTGGCTGTAAGCCTGCCACTGTTTGCGCCCTCGGACTGGGCGTAGATGCGCAGATTGTTGCCTTCGCCAACGTTGATTCCGCCGTTTCTTGCATCCATATGGGCGTTGTCGCCGAGGATAATAACCACCGTGCTATTGTCTGGAGTGGATATTGTAAGCCGTTCGGAATAGGTAATATCGGAGGGAACGAAATACCAGCCGCCGATTAAAGTGGTTTCCGCCCCGGTTAAAGTAGTTGCCTCCACGTTTTGGATGTGGCCGTTTTCGTCGAGATAAGGCACAGGGCCGATACCTGCTACTCCTACCGTTGCTGCTTTTGAACGGACGGCGGTGGCGCCCACAGCGCTTACTTCGCAGAAATAATAATAGATTCCCGGCGTGAGCGTGGCGGGTATATCGAATGTTGCATGGGTTGCTCCACCGATTGGTGTGCCGCCTTCGTTGTTGTATGCAATATTACTGTACCATTGATAGCTTAATGGAATGCCTTGTGTAACCGTGGCTGCTACCGATAAGCTGCCGGTGATACTGCCGTCTACAACAAGTGTATTGGCTGCGGGCTGGGTGGTAATGGTGATGATGTAGCCTGCGGTTACCGATAGGGAATGAGAGGCTGTTTCGCCATTGGCATAGACAGCGGTTACGGTATAAGTATAAATGCCATTGGGCACATGGGTATCGGTATAGGTCAGGGCAGGTATATTGGCAGGAGTCAAAAGGGTAGCGTCGCGATACACGCGATAACCAAGTAAACCGGTTGCGTCAATAGGCGCTTGCCAATTCAAAGTTACACTGTAACCCGAAACGCCGGATGTCAAATCCTGAACGGAAGTCAATATGCCTCGAATGGCTTTAGAAGCATTCAGCCGACCTATCTGTTGTGTTC
This sequence comes from Dysgonamonadaceae bacterium, assembly GCA_031270075.1. GTDB lineage: Bacteria > Bacteroidota > Bacteroidia > Bacteroidales > Azobacteroidaceae > Azobacteroides. The sequence continues at coordinate 40,277 of JAISYG010000022.1, read as the reverse complement.
CGTCGTATGGTGTGGCCATGGTAATGGTATCGGCGCTATGGATAAGAACACTTTTCAGATGGGAGGCTGTTGCATTCGGATTGACGGATAGCATTAAAGCGGCCACTCCCGTTACATGCGGCGCAGCCATAGATGTGCCGCTCATTTCTTGGTATTGACCGTTTACGATGGTACTCAAAACAGCACTGCCCGGAGCGGCGATATGCACACTGTTTGCTCCGTAGTTTGAAAACGGCGACCGATTGTCGTCCGGGTCGGTTGATGCTACGGCAATCAAATTGGGAAGGTTGTAAGCGGATGGATAAAAAGGCCGATTGTCGTTGTTCGTTCCGTTATTTCCTGCGGCTGCCACAAACAAACCGTTGTAATTGCGGATAGCGTCTTCCAATAATGCGGAGTAACCTTCACCGCCCCAACTGTTGTTTGTTATCTTAATATGATGGTTGTTGGCATAATTCAACGCCTCAATGGCAGCGTCGGACGATACATACATTCCATCGATACCAATACCTAACCAGGCCAGGCTTACATTCCAGTTAACGCCGGTAATTCCTGTTCCATTATTGCCTTTGGCGCCGATAATACCTGCAACATGCGTTCCGTGTGTGCCCATATCCGCCGGAGTGCCGCTTCGGCGATAGACAAAATCGTAGCCGTGTATATCGTTCACATATCCGCCTTGGTTGGGGTTGGGATTCGTCCAAAGATTATCGGACAAATCGGGCTGCGTACCGTCGATGCCGGAGTCGATGATTCCAACAACTACACTGTTGCTGCCTGTTGTCATTTCCCATGCTTGCAGTGCGTTGATTTTATTGAGTGCGTATTGCTGCGGAAACAGCGGGTCGTTCGGTGTGGTGTAGAGTGTATAATAAAAAACGGGTTCGGCTATTTCGACTGCCGGATTGGCGTTGAGTATCTTCAATGCCCTTTCTACGGCATTTTCGCCGGTTTCTTTCAGTGTCAGAACGTACACATTGTTTTGCTTATCGTTGACGTTCATTGTAGAAAAATGGCCGATGTTGGTGTTCCCTTTAGACGGGTTGAGCAGGCGTAATTCGGAAAAGCCTACTCCAAGATCCGGTGCCCGTTGTGCTGTGCCGGGACCGGACATCCTTGCTTGCATTGCCGGTGTGTTTGCCAATTGTACGAGTACGCGGTCTTTGGCGAATGGAGGTTCGCCTTGCGTAGCGGAATAACCGGTTTCCGATTCTGATGCCATAGAAGCGTAACCTACCTTCGTCGGCTCCCGGTCTTTTGCAAATGGATACTTGTTTCCACTAACGGTAAGCGTATCTTCGTTTAACCTCCATGTAAGCGAGCGCGTTTGTGCGCTTGTCGTTATCGCGGTTAACATCAGGCCGCAGGTGATAAGTAAAAAGAATTGCTTCATCGTATTATTTTTCTGTTGTTAACATTTATCCTATCCTCCTTTTACCCGTTTTTCATTTTTACGAATAAAATCTTTCCAGCCGGTGTAATGCGATTTGCTTTGGAGAGAATTACTTTGAAAAAAATGGCACAAGGCGGCAGCCAAACCGTCGGTAGCATCTAATTGAGGCAACATGTTCTCATCGGGAATTTTCAGATAGCGCTGCAACATAGCGGCCACCTGTTCTTTTGCCGCCCGTCCGTTTCCGGTAATGGATACTTTGATTTTCAAGGGCGCATATTCAAAAATCGGAATATCGCGCGACAGAGCAGCGGCCATGGCTACTCCTTGCGCCCGGCCCAGTTTGAGCATACTTTGTACGTTTTTTCCGAAAAAAGGCGCTTCAATCGCCAATTCATCCGGCAAAAACTCATCTATCAAACCGAGAATCCGGTCGAAAATACGCCGCAAACGCAAATAATGATCTTCGTATTTATCCAGTACAAGGACACCCATAGCTAACAGCGAAGGGATATTATCCGTCACCCGGATTAAACCATACCCCATTACCGTTGTTCCCGGATCGATACCCAATATAATTTTTTCCTTGCCCATTTGCTAAATAAGCGCAAAAATACTCAGAATTTAAGGAAAAATACTACTTTTGTAATAAAAAATACAATTCACGTATGGCTTCATTTATTATTGAGGGCGGACATAAACTGTCGGGTGAAATTATTCCGCAGGGTGCGAAGAACGAGGCGTTGCAAGTAATCTGCGCCACTTTGTTGACTTCTGAAAAAGTTACTATTCACAACATTCCCGATATTCTGGATGTAAATAACCTGATTGTTTTGCTTCGCGATATGGGAGTAAAAGTCTATCATTCAGCACCGGGCACGTATACTTTTCATGCAGACGAAATCAATCCGGATTATTTGCAGACCGACGATTTTCTACGGAAAAGTACGGCTTTGCGCGGTTCGGTCATGCTGGTTGGACCTCTGGTAGCACGCTTCGGATACGCCATTATTCCGAAACCCGGAGGTGATAAAATCGGTCGCCGCCGTTTGGATACGCACTTTCTGGGAATCCAGAAACTCGGCGCTGATTTTCAATACGATGCCGGCCGACAGATATACGAAGTGAAAACTTCCCGTTTGACAGGCAGTTACATGCTTTTGGACGAAGCCTCTGTTACCGGTACGGCCAATATCCTGATGGCGTCTGCTTTGGCGAAAGGCGAAACCATTATTTACAATGCGGCCTGCGAACCATATCTGCAACAGTTGACAAAAATGTTGCTTGCCATGGGAGCACAGATTAATGGATTAGCTTCCAATCGATTAACGATTGAAGGCGTTGAAAATTTACACGGTTGCGAACATACGATTTTGCCGGATATGATTGAGGTCGGCAGTTTTATCGGAATGGCAGCTATGACGGCTTCCAAACTGAGAATCAAAAATGTAGCTTACGACGAATTGGGTATTATTCCCGACGCTTTCCGCAAATTAGGAATTACTATCCACCGTGAAAACGACGATATTCTGATTCCGGAACAGGATCTCTACGAAATCGAAACATTCATCGACGGCTCGATTCTGACTATCGCCGATGCACCCTGGCCCGGACTGACTCCCGACTTACTGAGCGTGTTTTTAGTCGTTGCCACTCAAGCCAAAGGTAGCGTGTTGATTCATCAAAAAATGTTTGAAAGCCGGCTGTTTTTTGTGGATAAACTCATTGATATGGGTGCACAAATCATTCTGTGCGACCCACACCGCGCAACAGTCATCGGTTCCGAAAGAAGATATCCATTACGTGCAACCACCATGGCATCGCCCGATATTCGCGCCGGTATTGCCATGCTCATTGCTGCCATGAGCGCCGACGGCGTAAGCCGGATAAATACTATCGACCAAATCGACCGTGGCTATCAGGAGATTGATAAACGGTTGAATGTTTTGGGCGCAAGAATCACAAGGATATGATACAATTCGACGAAGCCGGAAAGAAAATCTATGTGGCGCTTCCTGATGGGGTGTTGGACATAGGGTTAACCTAATTCAGCATGTTTCCGGATATACGGCAAAACAAAATTTTGTTCGTATGGGAATTTTTACTACTTTTACAGTCGAAAACAAAAGGTTATGCTTGACAAAGAATTTCAATATTATCTTGATAATCAGAATGCTTTGGTGAGAAAGTATAATGGGCGATACATTGTGATTGTTGGCGAACAAGTTGTTGGCAATTACGGTGATTATGCACAAGCTTTGACAAATTCGCTCCAATGTTACGAAATGGGAACTTTTCTCGTGCAAAAATGTTCGCCGGGCGATAAAGATTATACTCTACACTTTCATTCGCGTGTTGCATTTACCTGATTATGAACAATCCTAAAGCACTTACATGCGATTACAAAGGTTTAGCAACGATGCTTGCAACCCGTTGCTCAATTTCAGCGTATAATCCTGTAAATCAGAATTCTGTTCAACCCGCAAAATTCAATGCTTTGTGGGATACGGGAGCGATGGCAACAATGATTTCAACCAACGTAGTAAACTTATTAGGATTGAAACCGATAGGCAAAGCCCGCGTGTTTCACGCCAATGGCGAATCAATGGTTTATACATACCTCATAAATATATTGTTACAAAATGAAATTGAATTTCATTCTCTTTTGGTAACGGAAGGGCAATTGAGCGATACCGATGTGCTAATTGGAATGGACATTATTTCAGAGGGTGATTTTGCCGTAACTTCTTCCGATGGTGATACAAAAATGTCGTTTCAAGTTCCTTCTACTCATGAAATTGATTTTGTGCAGGAAATTATTCGGAAAGCAAATTCATAACACAAGAAAATTAAGAATGCAGTACAGGAAATCGACAGGCGGTTGAATCGTTTGGGCGCAAAAATCACAAGGATATGATACAACGGGAAGCGTTAGTAAAAATCGGGAAATTCCACAAACCGCACGGAATGAAAGGCGAACTTTCATTTTCCTTTACAGATGATTCGTTCGACGAAGGGGAAAATCCGTTTCTGATTTGCGAACTGGACGGCATCTTTGTGCCTTTCCGCTTGGAAGAATACCGTTTTATTTCCGGTTCGGCGGCCTTAGTCAAACTCAAAACCATTGACTCCGACAGTAAAGCCCGGCGACTGACCAACCGGGAGGTGTATTTTCCCAAAAACCGGATCCGGACTTCCGGCGAAGACGAAATACAGACATGGGACTATTTTGTCGGTTTCGCATTGATCGATAAGAAATTAGGAGAAATCGGAACGGTTTCGTCCGTTGATGATTCAACATTAAACACTTTGTTTATTATTGACAGGAACGATGAAGAACTCCTGATTCCCGCTGCCGAAGAAATGATTACGTATATTGACGAAGCCGGAAAGAAAATTTATTTGACACTTCCCGAGGGATTGTTTGACACAGGGTCAATCTGAAAATCCCGCTCTGAAAATAGCCTTCTTCCCTCATTCGGATTTATAGACATAGATTTTCTTCCCGCTCGTTTTCCCCGCCTGGGGGCAAGGGAAAACTGCCGGAAAATGGGAATAGTCAAAAGAATTCTTTGATGCAGCGTACCGAGTAGCCGCGTAGGCGACCGTTGTCGCCGTGCACGTATATGCCGGTATCGTAGATGCGCAAGTCTAACGAGCCGAGGTTGCTATTCGTAGTACTCCAGTAGAAGCCGCCTTGGTTCACATAGCTCACAATACCATCAGTGCCTCTCCGGAAACCGGCCGCAGGCAGGAACATAAGAGGGTCAGGAGCATTGATGTCCGCGAGGTTTTTGTCAATGGCAAAAGTTGCATTTAAAATGTCATCGGAGGAAGGACTACCCAAAGCGGAAAAGCTATAGACGGCATAACCGTTCATCGTGTTATAAAGAGAAGACCATACTGTGGAAGGCTTCCCGTTAGACACGCGAACCCAAACCACATTCAGGTTACTCGAAGTAATATACCAGGTAGTACCGTTACGACTCGTATTCAATCCGTTACTCTCGAATTTATCGTCGACGGAAGCGATATTACCGTTCTCATACAGGATCAAAGCCCATTCGTACTGGGTGGGAACGCGGTAACCATCCGGGCAGGGATTGTAAGAATTAGCAATGGCGGTAATCGGAGTCTTTGTGGCCTGTGAAAGACGGAAGTCCGTCTGGTTAGTACTATTGTGACCGTTACCCCACAGATTTGATAGCATAACGTCATCGGAGCACCAGTAAAGGGGAGAAAAAGTATTCCCCCAGACAAACTTATGGGAAGTGGAAGGATCGTAGTGGTTGGTACCTGAGGCAATAGAATATTGAGTGGAAGTGAAAAAATCCGGAACATCGGCTTTAGCGTCACGCAAAGCATGGTAAACGTCCTTCCGTCCCCATTGGAATAAGCCGCCATACACCCGGATATTCTTGCTGTCGGTGTGCGGATAAGCCATCTGTTGCTTGGGTGTCATACTTGGGTCGGCGCCGAGATTGTAACGCAGGAAAGTCAGGGTACCGACAGTGGCGGTGTTCCCGTCCTTGTCAGTGTAAGAATAGGCGTTAGAGGAACTCAAAGGAATGGTCACCTCGTAAGCCGAACCGCCCACGATCGGGTAGTAATTCCCCTTGCTCGCCTCCACGCGCGCCGTCAGCGTGTAGGAGTGACCCGACACCAGGCCGCCCGACTTGGAGAACTTCGTCGTGGGATTAAACGAGGTACCGTGCAATATCAGGCCGGAAAAAGCCACCGTCAAGGGGCTGTCGTTGCCCGTGAAAACATAGCGCGATTGGCTCGACACCGATGTCGCGTTGAATGCAGTCCACGTCGTGAAAGTCTGCGTCAAAATGGAGGCTCCCTCGTTGGGCGTACCGTCCGTCAGCAGCGTCTGCACGCCCTGGTAACCCGGAGTGAGCGTGGCGGAAGTCAGCCCCGTTATGTTTTCACCCGTCAGCGAAGTATCGATACTCACCGTCAGTTTCGGAAACCGGTGCTTGAACGTGATCTCTACCGTCGGCGAAACGGATCCGGAGGCTATCGTAACACTGCCCACCCAGTGCAACAGGTCGTTCGACGGGTCAACCGTGATGGTCGTGTTCCCCGAACCGACACTGGGCGGGGCGGTTGTCGTGTTGTAAGAGATGGCCACCAGCTTGTAGGGTGTGTCCTGTTCCAGTCCCGTGATGCTGCCCGCCGTGCCCGCCGTGAATGCGGCTTCCGTCACGAAACTGTTGTCCGATGCCTTGTAAACGATGACGCGGTACTTAGTGTTCGTGGCCATCAGAGTTGTACTGCGCGTCACGGAAGCAGGGTCGACCGAAAGGGTGAACTCCACGGGTGTGCCGTCGTCGGCAGTCAGCACGACCGTTTCGGGTTCGAGGGCGGCGCGCGTCAGCGATTCCTCTCCTCCGGCGGAAATCCCCGCGACGTTGATGCGGAGCGAAGCCTTGCCGGAAACGGAAACGCCTCCTTCGTCCTCCGAGCAGGAGGAGAAAGAAAATACTACCGCCGATAGAACAGCGGCAAAAACAAATGATACTGATGGAGTAGTCATATCCGTTTAATGTTTAAAGATGATATAATTCTTTTTTAAGTCATTAGCTGTTAGCTATAAGCGATTCCCGTCATAGCCCAATAATCTCTATGTCGTAAAGGGGACCCTCGACTATCTCGTCCTCAATCAGCAGATAGGAGGAATTTAACTTAATGGAAGCATCCCCACAGAAGGGTTCGATGGCCACATCGATTGTCGTGAAAGAGGGAGCCACATAGGGCTGTTTCGATTTATGCTTGCCGGCGGGTGCAACGCCTGCACCGGACATGCCGCAGAGCGTCCCGCTTTTCTGAGGGAAGGCCTCCGGCTTCTTTTTTTGTAAATAGGGCATCTTTATTCAAAAATTAAATTAGACATTCAATCATTTGTCCCGTTAGGGACAAAAATCAGACTGCGTTTTCATAGCCGAATAAGGTATAATCCACCTGTTTAGGTGTTCAATCGTTAATAAAAAAGCCCGCCCGGTTTTCTTCCCAACAGGAAAAAAACCGGACGGACTTGTTGCTATTCCTTCCTTTACTTCAAGCGTTTGAAGCAGAGATAATATTATGTAACTTATTGATTTACAGTCAATCTGCCGAGGGGGGGGGATTCCGGCAGCTTCATTTTGTTATTGAGCACGATAACCAGGGGATGAACCCCCTTGCCGGTATATCTATTTCTTTTGCTTCCGTACATGCCCTTCTTGTGTTTGCTTTGTAAGTATTATTGTAAAATATTTTATATAATTCGCTGTTTACCAAGCAATTTTTACGGATCAAAGGTAATCCTTTTTTTTATTATATCAAATTTTATGCCAATTTTTTCAGGAAGATACCGTTTTTTTTGTCGGGGCGCCGTTATCCGAACTAAATTCCCGACCCGTCAATAAACGAAGCAGTAGTAGCTTTATGTTGTACAATCCGCGAATAAGGCGGTACGCTGGTAGCCTGCCAGACGTTTCCTCCGATAATCGAATCGTGCCCAATCGTAATGCGTCCTAAAATGGTAGAGTTGGAATAAATCACCACATTGTCCTCAATAATCGGATGGCGTGGTACGTTCATAGGCAGGCCTTGGTGGTCGTAAGTAAAACTTTTAGCGCCGAGCGTTACTCCTTGATACAGGCTTACATGATTACCAATCAAGCAGGTTTCGCCGATAACGACGCCGGTTCCGTGGTCGATACTGAAATATTCGCCGATGGTGGCAGCCGGATGAATATCGATACCCGTAGCCGAATGCGCCAATTCCGTCATAATGCGTGGTAGCACCGGCACTTTAAGCAACCATAATTCATGTGCCACACGATAATGCATCATAGCCAGCAAGGCCGGATAACATATAATCACCTCGCCATAGTCGGTAGCGGCCGGGTCGCCATCGAAAACCGCCTTTACATCGGTAGATAGTAACCGTTTAATCTCAGGAAGTTTACAAATAAAAGCCAATGTTACTTCTTCGGCGGGCTGTTCGATTTTCTTGCTAAAAAAACGCAGTCCGTGGCGAATCTGAGCGGATAGAACGGCATACAGACATTCCAAATGATCCACGGTATTCCAATCGCCGAAAAAGCCCGGGAAAAGAACGGCTTTCACTTCCGTCATCAACCGCCGTATGCCTTCGATATCGGGTAAGGATTGCTCGGGACGCGGAATATAAGCGTATTCTTTCGTCGTAGATTCAGATAAAGCCGCCACAACCGCTTGTATGGAATGATTATCCGCCATTATGGGGGAGTATTTACAGGATGTATACGTATATCAATAATCATCAACTGGATGGTTGTTGTATTATTGTAATTATTCTCTTCGATCGTATAGCAGATATCAAACGACCGGCCGGCCTTCATATCGTCATAGAAATTTGACATGCCGAATGCAATGGCTTGCATTACGTTTTCCGACGAATCGTCGACCAATTCCAATTTGATATGTTCCAATTCTTTACCAACCAATTTACTGCCTCCTGCATCCCGGACACCAAAGGAACAAAATACCGGTTTCTGATTGTCCGGCCCGTAGGGATTCATCCGTTTCAAATCGAAAACCAATTTGTTATTGATTTCGTTGAAAGACAAGGCTGCATCAATATCCAACTTTTGAGTCATCTGTTCGGCAATCATAAACTCGTCGGCATAAGCCTCCAAACGATCCTTGAAAAGTTCCAGGTTTTCCTCACGGATGGTAACGCCTACAGCAAACGTATGTCCGCCGAAATTTTCGAGGAGATCTTTAGCCGATTCAATGGCGGCGTAAATATCGAAACCGGTTATCGAACGCGCCGAACCGGAAATAAATCCATTGGATTCGGTCAGGACAATGGCCGGCTTGTAATATTTCTCCGTCAAACGGGAAGCCACGATTCCAATGACGCCTTTATGCCATTCCCGGTTAAAAACCATGATGATTTTCCCGTCTGCCAGATACGGATTTTGTTCGATAATGGTGTAGGCCTCGTCGGTTGTTTTTTTATCCAACTCGCGACGATCGTCATTGTACTGATCAATGTTTTCACTTTTTTCCCGTGCACTTTTCAAATCCTTAGCCAATAAGAGATCGACGGCTTCTTTTCCGTTCATCATCCGGCCGGAAGCATTGATTCGCGGCCCGATTTTGAACACAATATCGCTCATCGTAATTTCTCTTCCGGTGAGGCCACAAACATCAATAATTCCTTTGAGGCCTTTACTGGGATTTTGGTTCAATTGTTTCAGACCATAAGCCGCCAACACCCGGTTTTCGCCGGTAATCGGGACAATATCCGATGCAATACTCACCGCACACAAATCCAACAGATTTTTCAGGGTGGAAAATTCGATACCGTTATTCAAGGCAAAAGCTTGCATAAACTTAAAGCCTACGCCGCAACCGGAAAGATGTTCGTAAGGATAAATCGAATCGGCTCGTTTAGCATCTACCACAGCAAGTGCAGGAGGTAATTCTTCATCGGGCATGTGATGATCGCACACAATAATATCAATGCCTAAAGTAGCGGCGTATTCGATCACATCTTTCGCTTTTATTCCGCAATCCAATGCAATGATTAACTTGATTCCGTTTTCATGCGCATAATCAATGCCCTGCACAGAAATACCGCTGCCTTCATCCGAACGGTCGGGGATGTAATAGTCCAGTTTGGACTTCAGACAAAATTGTTCTAAAAACTTGTAAACGAGCGCTACAGCCGTAGTACCATCTACATCATAATCTCCATAAACCAATATCTTTTCTTTATTACCCAATGCTTTTTCTAAACGTCTGACCGCCACAGGCATATCGGGAAGTGCAAAGGGATCATGTAAATCCTTCAAATGGGGATTAAAGAATTGTTGTACCTCTTTCTCTTCCATTATACCCCTTTGTACTAACAGGAGGCAGACAGCAGGGCTTAATATAAATTTCCGAGAAAGTTCGTCCCGCTTAAGTAATTGTTCGTTTGTTGGAGATTGATAATTCCATTTGCTTGTCATTTATATGTATTTTATTTTCTTTTTTCATCGCAAAAAATCATCCGTTGCAGGCCTGTCCGGCCAGGTTGATAAATCAATCGGTAAAGGTAGTTATTTATAATGAATTTATTTTAATTTTAGGTTATAAAACAAAGTTAAATAATGTAAATAGAGTTGGAAATAGCATCCAATTCACTAAAAGGATTGTTTTTACTATAGAAACCCAACCATCCATAGTGGAATTTTGATTGTTAGAATGTGTGAAATTACTCAATAATGCTTCTCGTTGTTCTTATAATTGAAACGAAAGCGTAATTCCCGATTCTCCGGTTTCAAAAAGTGTCGGGGAAAGCTCAATCCGGTTCAGAATATTTGGTTTGCGCCCTGTGTGATGCACCACTTTCCCTCTTTGGGAAACGACTTTGGCAAACAGATAACCGATACCGAAGCCCAACGGGTAATCGCTGGCCCAATGCACGCCGTTGTTTAGCATCGAGAAACCGCAAATGCCCATTAAGGTATATCCAACGGGGCGAATCCACCGATTGTCGGGATAATGTTCTGCAAGCAAGGTTACGGTGAAAGCCATGGTCGCCATGTGTCCGGAAGGCATCGCGTCGAAATGGCTTACATTTTGCTGGTAACGGGCAAAAGACGGGAAGAACTGGAATTTTCCCCTGTCGGTCGTAGCTGCTTTGGGCGTTTGTCTTCCGAACGAACGTTTCAGTATCTGCGTAGTGATTCCCATTTCAATATAGCCTTCTAAAAACTGACTTAGCATCAAGATCTCTTTGTGATTGTTGGTGAAAGCGCCATGCAAGCCGATACCGCTGAACAGCAATAGGCTCGTCCACCCTTCCCCAAAGAAATAGAAACCCGTGTTCAGATTTCCCGGAACCTGCATGATATTGATATCGCCTATTTTAATGAACGACTCGAACCGCGACTGCGGATCCAAACCGATATCGCGGCTAAAGGTTTGAACGCCATCCACCAATTGCCTGTCGAATACATACAGCAAAGCCGTCGAACCGGCTATCAGGGCCAACGGCTTAATACTTTGCTTGCTGAAAAGCGTTTTTCCCGCAACAACCGCATCGCCGGGGATATGGGTGACAAAATCGTGCCATCGAGGGGCGTAATAGCGGACCCATGTGCTGTCGTTTACCTGTTCCGTTGTGTAAGATCGGGTCGTATCGACCGGGAAAACCGATTGCACGGCGATGGTGTCGGACGGAATCAACAAACGGTTCTGTGCGTATCCAACAAAGCCAAACACAAGAGAAAACAGACAAAAGAAGCTTCTCAAGCTGGAATAAGGATGCTTTTTCATGTGTCAAAGGTAAGCATTTCCGGGGAAATTTCTTAGTCCTTAGTTACCGGAATATGCCCAACTTGCCGAATGTTTTGAATATCGGAATAATCGTACAAATAAAAACCGTCGCTTCCAATCATAAACAAATAGCCGTCCACGGGAATCACATCGTAAGTCTGTATCGACGGGAACGACGCCAGCAAATGCTTGTCGATGTTTTGCTTATCGGCAACATCATAGACTTTGAGGCCGGCTTTGCCGTCGCAAACAAACAGCGTATGATTATCGATGCCCAATCCGTAGGGTTCCGTTAAATCGTAAGAATTAATCAAATCATAGTATTTGTAATCGGCTGAGCAATGGACAACATCCAAACGATTGACTGTCGAGTTGTTGCAATTCGTTCCTCCTCTCAAAGTAATGTAGGCGTAACCGTCCTGAACAACTACCGGATCGCAACTGGTTACATGCCAGAAGCTGCCCACCAACTGCGGCGTGGAAGGTATGCGCAGACTGTACACCGTCATGCCGGTTGGCGTTCCGAAAAACACATGACCGTCGTAAATAAACAGGGTTTCAACCAAACCGCTCACCCACTGTTGCCCCGACAGGTGAGGTTTGGCTGCATCGGATACATTAAACAGATACAATTGATAATTATCGGCAATATAAAGATAGTTGTCGTACAATCCGAATCGCGCCATCGACCCGCTTTTCCCGAAAGAAGCAGCGCCGGAGCCACCTCTCTCAGCACCGTAACTACCCGAAATGAAATCGTTTTTTGCATAGCTGTCTTCATAGTAAACCGGATAAGACGGATAATAGCGCCGTTCCAATTCCCGTTTTTCCCGTTTCACTTCCCAGCCGGTTACTATGCCTTTTTCTTCATCTATAGCGGCATAAGGTAACGCTGTATTTTCAGGAACAGGAAGAGTATAGGGTAAAACATCCTTCAAACGTTGGGTTTCTTGCGGAGCGGCAAGGTCGGAGAGGTCAATAACAACCAAATCGACATAACTGTCCGCATACAACGAATGGTTCTTTATGGCCATATCCGTACAACCGGGAACTTCGATAAACACTTTGTTTTGCGGTTGGGACGGATTGGATATATCGACCAGATGAATGCCTTGCCGGTATTCGACAATCAGGATGTAATGGTCTTTGAAATAGATTTTCCCCGGATGAACCAATTCCCGTGCCGCCGACGAACGCACCGACGAGCGCAAGGTTTCATAACTCAGATAAACGGGAACATTCATGTTTTGTTCTTCCGTTATTTTATCCGCACAGGAAGTGGTACAAAGAACTGCCGACAGGCAAAAAAGGACTGTATATACTGTTTTCATATCTGTAAGAATTAAAAGATAATACCTAATGTAAGCGACAAACGGTTGTATTGGATATGGAGTGTATAGTCGTTGGCACCTTGATAAGTCAATTGCTGGTAACGATAACCGGCCGATAAGCTAATGCCTAATCCGGTTGAGTTGTAAACAATGACTCCCACCGACGGATGGGCCATAAACCCGCCTTTGGAATCCAATTGGACGGATGACACTGACGGATAATAACCCGGATAATAAGAGGAGAAGGCATTATAATAGTAAGTATAATCCGGCATAAAAGTATTACTTTCCAACGGCACCTGGTATCCCGCCTGAAACCGGACAAAGGGAGTACTTACTTTTTTATTCCCAAACTGATACAGCACATTCGCCGTAACCGGCAGATACGTTTCTTTCATAAATTCAAAACCGGCGCCTATTCCGGCCGATAAATTCCTGTGAAAAGCATAATTGAGCGACGAATGAAAAATAAAAGGCGCTTTACTCTCATTGTCCGGACTTCCATAAAGCACCCCACCTTCGGTATAACTGATCCATTTCCCGGTTTCAGACGGCCGCTGGGCAAAAGACGTCATTGCAACGATACAGAATACGCTTGCAAGGATAAGTGATTTTTTTAACATAAAATTCCTTTTTTTGTATTATGATGTTTTAATATAGATGTGGAAAGATGGAGAAACGTTGCATACGCCACTGGGTATTCGCAATCCGTTGCCGCGAAACTGCGATTTTTTCCGAATCGATGTCGGAAGATTCCACTGCCCGGTATTGTTTCAGGAGTTTAGAAACAGTCAAGCCGAAAAGGAGCATGTTCCGGCCTTCGGATACCGGACAAGGTCATTTGATGGGTTTCAGCCGTGTGAAACGCTTGTCTTTTTTCATCGTTGGAATACAAATAAAAAAGGGGAAATTTGAAGTTTCCCCTTTCAATAAAAAACTAATTATCAGAATGTTTGCGCCGCCAAACGTTTGTAACCGTTCAGACGCCATTGGGCATTCTCTTCGGTCACTTTGAATAACTCGACCGCTTCTTCCGGAAATTGCTTCAGCAGGGAAGAAAAGCGAACTTCATTCTTCAGGAAGTCCTGGAACTTCGTCCAATCCGGTTCTTTGGAATCCAACTGGAAGGGATTCTTCCCTTCGGCTTCCAAACGCGGATCGTAACGCCAGAGGTGCCAGTAACCACATTCCACAGCCGCTTTCTGTTCGGCTTGCGCGTGTCCCATGCCCAGTTTCAAACCGTGGGCGATACAGGGCGAATAAGCGATAACGATAGACGGTCCGTCGTAGGCTTCCGCTTCGCGAATCGCTTTCAATGTCTGCGCCTGATTGGCGCCCATCGCTATCTGGGCTACATAAACATAACCTTAAGTCGTGGCAATCATGCCCAAATCTTTCTTGCGGATCCGCTTGCCGGCAGCGGCAAACTTGGCGACCGCACCCACCGGAGTGGATTTGGACGATTGTCCGCCCGTGTTGGAATACACTTCGGTATCAACTACTAAGACGTTGACGTTTTGTCCCGAAGCCAATACATGGTCTAAGCCGCCGAAGCCGATGTCGTAAGCCCAGCCGTCGCCGCCGATAATCCATTGCGAACGCTTTACAAGATAATGCGTTAAGCCTGCAAGTTGCCGGCCATGTTCGCAGAGGGGATTTGCTGCCGCATATTCTTTGAGAACGGGCGTTAAAATATCGGCTAATTCTCTTGTTTTGACGTAACTGTTGCGGTTGGCAATCCATTCCTCAAAGAGCGTTTGGATATTTTCCGGAAGTCTCCCGCCGGCGATAACTTCGTGCATCAAGCGTTCGATCCGGTCGCGTAGTTTTTCGGCTCCGATATTCATTCCCAGACCGTATTCCGCATTGTCTTCGAACAACGAGTTCGCCCAAGCCGGACCGCGTCCGTTTTCGTTGGTGGTATAAGGCGTGGATGGCGCCGAACCGGAATAGATGGATGTACAACCCGTTGCGTTGGCTACTACCTGATGATCGCCGAACAATTGTGAAATCAATTTGACGTAAGGCGTTTCACCGCAACCGGAACAGGCGCCGGAGAACTCAAACAAAGGCGTAGCGAACTGCGAGTTTTTCACGTTCAGCGAAGTATCTACCAAGTGTTGCTTGGTCTTCACTTCTTTGACGGAGAAATCCCAATTGGCCTGATTATCGTATTCTTCTTCAATCGGAACCATCTTTAATGCGTTGCCGTTCTTGTTTCCCGGACAAATATCGACGCAATTGTCGCAGCCCAAACAGTCCAAAACATTGACTTGAATACGGAATTGCATGCCGTCGAACTGTTTGCCTGTCGCTTTCAGCGCGGTATATCCTGCCGGGGCTTTGGCCTGTTCGTCGCCATCGAGGACAAACGGACGGATAGCAGCGTGAGGACAAACGTAAGCGCACTGGTTACACTGGATACAGTTTTCGGGAATCCAAACCGGAACGCGGGACGCTACGCCCCGTTTTTCGTAAGCGGCGGTTCCCTGATCCCAAGTGCCGTCTTCGCGACCGGTGAAGGTCGATACGGGCAAGTCGTCGCCGGTTTGCGCATTGATGGGGAAAACGGTTTTCTTGACAAATGCGGGTGCATCGGCAACGCCCGGCGAAACAAATCTTTCGGTTTGAATGTTTGCCCATTCCGCCGGAACTTCCACTTTCACGTAGTCGGCGCCGCGGTCAACAGCTGCGTTATTTTTATTTACAATATCATCTCCTTTTTTGCCATACGATTTCTTAATCATATATTTCATCTGTTCCACAGCGAGTTCGTAGGGAACAACGCCGGTAATCTTAAAGAACGCCGACTGGAGAATGGTATTCGTCCGGTTGCCCAAACCGATTTCCCCGGCAATGCCCGTTGCATTGATGATGTAGAAAGTGATATGGTTCTTCGCCAGGTATTTTTTCACGTTATCCGGTAAATTTTGTTTTACCTGTTCTTCATCCCAAACAGTATTGAGAAGGAAAGTGCCGTTTTTCTTCAAACCTTTGGTTACATCGTACAGACGAAGGTAGGCTTGAACGTGGCAAGCCACAAAGTCGGGCGTATTAACCAGATAGGTAGAACGGATGGGTTTATCGCCGAACCGCAGGTGGGAAGCCGTAAAACCGCCCGATTTCTTGGAGTCGTAGGCGAAATAAGCCTGGCAATACTTGTCGGTATTGTCCCCGATGATTTTGATGGAGTTTTTGTTTGCACCCACTGTTCCGTCGGCGCCCAAGCCGTAGAATTTGGCTTCAAAAGGTCCGCCGTCGAATGCCAGTTCTTCCTTTTGGGGAAGCGAAGTGAACGTTACATCATCCACGATGCCGATAGTAAATCCATTCTTTGGCGTAGGCAGCGACAGGTTTTCATAGACTGCCAGTATCTGCGCCGGCGTAGTGTCTTTGGACGACAGTCCGTAACGTCCGCCGACAATGACGGGACGTTCCGTCGAGGTGTAGAACGAATCTTTGACGTCTAAATAAAGCGGTTCTCCGGTTGCGCCGGGTTCTTTGGTGCGGTCTAAGACGGCGATGCGCTTGGCGGTTTTCGGGACAGCCGCCAGGAAATGCTTCGCCGAGAACGGACGGTACAAATGAACAGATACCAATCCTACTTTTTCACCTTTTGAAATCAGATAATCAATGGTTTCCTTGATTGCTTCCGTTACCGAACCGATGGCGATGATGACACGGTCGGCATCTTCCGCGCCGTAGTAGTCGAACAAGCCGTATTTGCGTCCAACCAAAGCCGAAAGTTGGTTGACATAATCTTCTACAATCGCCACTACTTTGTTGTAGTAAACATTGGAGGCTTCGCGGGCCTGGAAATAGATGTCGGGATTTTGAGCCGTTCCGCGGGCTACGGGGGCTTCGGGATTCAAGGCGCGTTGGCGGAAAGCGGCTAAAGCCTCTTGGTCGATCAGCGGTGCCAGATCTTCGTTGTCTAACTGTTCGATTTTCTGTATTTCGTGGGAAGTACGGAAACCGTCGAAGAAATGCACAAAGGGAACGCGGGACTTAATCGCCGATAGATGAGCGACTGCTGCCAAATCCATGACTTCCTGCACCGAACCGGTAGCAAAGAGGGCGCACCCGGTCTGACGAACCGCCATTACGTCCTGATGGTCGCC
Source organism: Dysgonamonadaceae bacterium (assembly GCA_031270075.1). Classification (GTDB taxonomy): domain Bacteria; phylum Bacteroidota; class Bacteroidia; order Bacteroidales; family Azobacteroidaceae; genus Azobacteroides. The sequence continues at coordinate 23,127 of JAISYG010000022.1, read as the reverse complement.
GAAAATCGAAAGAGCGTGCGAAGCCAAAGCCCGCGCCGAAACATGATAAACGCCCGGAAGTAATTCGCCGGCCACTTTATACATGTTGGGAATCATCAGCAACAGCCCTTGCGATGCGGTGAAGGTGGAGGAAAGCGTTCCGGCTTGCAATGCGCCGTGCATGGCGCCTGCGGCTCCCGCTTCCGACTGCATTTCGTCCACTCGAACGGTTTCTCCGAAGATGTTTTTTCTTCCGGCTGCCGCCCATTCGTCCACATACTCAGCCATTGTTGAGGAGGGGGTGATGGGGTAAATCGAAGCGGTTTCGCTGAACATATACGCGATGTGCGCAGCAGCTTGATTGCCATCACAGGTTAAAAACTTTTTTTGTTTTGCCATAATTTTCTATTTTGTTTATGAATGAAATTTATATTTATCCTTTTCTCGCTTAACAATTTTTTGTCGGGCAATTGTGTGTAATATTGCGCCACTTTGATATTGCTTTCTTCAAGCATCAGATATTCGATGTGTTCGGTATTATCTTCCGAACAAAGAATTATTTATATTTCTAATGTTCTTACTCATTATTAATTAGTTTCTTTAATTCTTCTTTATCGCGCGAAGCTGCCAAACGCAGATAGAGAGAACTCTTTTTTTGCCATTTTAATCCGTTCATCATCAATACAAAAAACCAAACAACCAAAGCGGTATCACCTTCCCCTCCCCTACTTCGATGCCGTCGACCGCATAATACATCTCCGGAGCGGACTTCCCTTGAATCTGTTCGCCAACAGCAAAATGGTATTGCTCGTCGATTAAAAAAAGGCAGTCTTTGTCGCCGGAATGGACTTTATAATCCTTATGCACCTGATTGTAAAAGAATGTTTCGCGCAAAGCCTGCCTTTCCACATTAATCATCCGCGTAGCATACAGCAAATTGGGATTTTGCAGATAAATCTTTTCCGGTTTCTTGGGAAATTCCTCCTCCCTGGGATACAGCATATTAACCAAACGGGCGTCTTTCAGATATTTAAGATAATTCATTACCGTAGCGCGCGAAGTATCAATATCGATACTCAACTGACTGATATTCGGACTTCCCGGAGCCGCTGTGGATAAAAGATACAACAGTTTCCGCAATTTGGACAGGTAACTTTGTTCGATCTGGTTGATAAACGCCACATCTATTTCCAGCATCATATTCATGGTCTTCAGCAAGTTTTCGGAAAAATTGAGCTTCTCTAAATAAAAAGGATAAAAACCATGATGAAAATAATCGTCGATATACGCCAAGGGCTTTACCGAAGCTATTATCTGCTTGGCGATATCGGTATGATACTGCATAATTTCACTCAACGAATAGGATGGAAATTCGGAACCGGTCTGTAACTCCAGAAACTCGCGGAACGAAAATCCCCGCAAATTATACGACACTACTTTGCGGATGAGCGGCGAATGTTCGTCCTTCAAGCGCAACACGGACGAACCGGTAAAGATAATCTGCAAATCCGGAAAATGATCGTAACAATACACCAATTCCGAAGCCCAATCGGGATACTTGAAAACCTGGTCGATCAACAGCACTTTTCCGCCTTTCATGTGGAATTCCCGCGCAAAATCCTGAATGGTTTTCACGCTGAAATAAAAATTGTTCAGGTTAATATACAGGCATTGCTTATCGTAAGGAGGAAATTTTTCCTTCGCATACTGGAGCAGGAAACTGGTTTTCCCCACTCCACGCGAACCTTTGATACCAATCAATCGATCGTTCCAGTCAATTTCGTCCATCAATTTCCTCCGTAACGGAAGATTCAGATGTTCTACCAGATATTGATGTGTCTTATACAGCGATTCCATGCGTTTCTATCTCTAAAAAACCTCTACAAAAGTACACAATATATTCCGAATTGCAAACTCTATATTACAATTTATCCGATATTTTGTTTTTTCGAGTTTTCAATTACAAACCTACAGTAGGGCATAGAATCATCGCCCCGCAAACCAAAATGTGAGGGATGTCCTCTCTAAACCGATTTGGACGGTTTCTTAAAAAAGAGTAATTTTGCGTACCATTTGCAAACAAAAACACCATGAGCGAAGGATTTAATCTCTTTATACACTCACTGGGCGAAGGTATTCAATCGCCGGTGGCTATGCTGTTATTACAGGTTATCGCCATCTTATTTGTTGCAAGAATTTTCGGTTCACTGTTTGTCAAAATCGGGCAGCCATCTGTGGTCGGGGAAATTCTGGCCGGAATTCTACTGGGACCGTCCGTATTGGGAAATTTCCTGCCGGGTGTTTCCAATTTTCTCTTTGCTCCCGAAACCCTGGGTAATATTACGACTTTAAGTCAAATAGGATTGATTTTCTTCATGTTCGTCATTGGAATGGAGTTGGATATCACGGCTGTACGGAAAACATTTAAGGAAACCATTTTGATTAGTCAGACCGGGATTGTGTTTCCTTTTTTATGCGGAGTAGCGGTAGCGTATTTCACCTATCCCTATTACGCTGTAGAAACGACTACTTTTCTTTCTTATGCTTTATTCATCGGAATTTCTATGAGTATCACGGCTTTTCCTATATTGGCCCGAATTATTCAGGAAAAACGATTAACCAAATCGCATTTAGGAACGCTGTCGTTGGTGAGCGCTGCCAGTGGGGATGTACTTGCCTGGTGTCTGCTGGCCGTTGTGATTGCCATTATCCAAACAGGTACCCTATCCGGCGCCATTTACACCATCCTGTTTACCATCCTGTTTATCGTGTTTATGTTCTTTATCCTACGACCGTTCCTGAATATTATCGGAAACCTGTATCACAACAAAGAAGTATTGAGCAAGGAAATTGTTGCGCTGATGTTCTTTATTCTGATTGCATCGGCTTATTTTACCGAAATATTAGGCATTCATGCTCTGTTTGGGGCATTTGCGGCAGGGGTTGCTATGCCTTCACATGTTCAATTCCGGAAACTCTTGATCGAAAAAGTGGAAGATGTATCGTTGACGATTTTTCTTCCGCTCTTTTTTGTTTCGACCGGACTAAAAACGCACATCGGATTGATTAATAGTCCACAAGAATGGCTTTTTTGCGGTGTATTTATCTTTGTCGCCATCTTCGGTAAAGTGATTGGGACAGCCGTTCCCGCACGCTTGTCCGGCGAATCATGGAAAGACAGTTGGTTGCTGGGCGCTCTGATGAACACCCGCGGATTGATGGAACTCATTGTCTTAACCATCGGATACGAAATGCAAATCCTGTCGCCTCCGGTTTTTGCCATGTTAGTCCTGATGACTTTGGTTACTACCTTTATGACCGGCCCGCTACTAAAATTTATCGCATGGTGCTACCGAACCCAATCTCCGTCCGTTAGCCGGAAAAGAAGTAACCATTTCCGTGTATTGCTCTCTTTCGGCAGGGCAAGCAATGGAAAACTCCTATTAGATGTAGCGCAACAAGTCTTTTCCAAAGGAAGCCGAAAACCGGAAATCACTGCTTTGCACTTGACTGTAGGTACGGAAATTAATCCCATCTATACCGGCAATTTTGCTGAAGTCAGCTTTGCTCCTATCCGGGAAGAAGCTCAAAAACTCGGCTTTCCCATCGAAACCCAGTATGATGTAACCAACGATGTAGGCCAGTACATTGTTGACCGGATCAATGAAGATCATTTCGATTTCCTGTTAGTAGGTGCGGGACTCTCCCTGTCGGCTTCGCCACAGGATATCGAAGCGGCCAGGCAACACAGCTGGTTTTATCCGGGCGATTTACTGAAAGATAAAACCCGGCAATTCATTGAAGCATCGAAGGCCGCTGTCGGGATTTTTGTGAACCGCCATTTTGAACAGGCCACTCGTGTGGCAGTCATACTGAAAGACCCGCAAGATGTTTTTCTTTTCCGTTATGCCAAAAATCTGATGGCTTTTAATAAGGCGCAAATAGCGGTCTTAGACTTGCGGTCGGCGGCACTTACCCCGGAATTTTTGTCGGACAGGAATTTCATGTTAATCAGTTATGATACGTGGATAGATGTTTCTGAACACGAAAAAGAAGCATTGCAAACTATGCCTTCTACTTTGATTATCCGAAAGTCCATCTCTTCCCAACCACAACCCTGAATACGGCTCCCCGCAGACTTTTTTATCAATCAATAATTTATATAAATTCACATCCGGTTCAACCGCTTGAATCCGGCATACCGATAATCACATGTCCGTTGGATCATCTTCCTTCCGGGAAGAACTTGTTTGGGCCGATTCAAATATTTACCGGGACAGTGAAAATAACACACTCACCTTTAAGCCTCACAACTACAAAAAGCAAATAAAAAAGGGAGATCCCTCTCCGGACATCCCTTCCTTTCAGTAAAGTATGTAATTAATAAACGAATTTTATTCCGAAATCACTTCAAACGGAATTTCTATCGAAATATCCTTGTGCAGTTTCACCGTCGCTTTGTAAGCACCCACTTCTTTGACAGAGTCTTTCAGCAGGATGATTTTCCGGTCGATTTCAAATCCTTTTTTCGCCAATTCTTCGGCGATTTGGATGCTGTTGACCGAACCGAAAATCGTACCGGTAGAACTTGTTTTAGCGCCGATAATTAACGAAATGCCCTCTAATTGGGTAGCCAACGTTTGTGCATTCATTTTAATTTTTTCCACTTTATGGGCGCGTTGGCGCAAATTTTCGGCCAATACTTTTTTCGCCGGTTCGGAAGCGATGATCGCTTTCTTCTGGGGAATCAGATAATTGCGTCCGTAACCACTTTTTACGGTAACAATATCGTCCTTGTAACCCAGGTTGTTAATATCTTCTAATAATATAACTTGCATTGTGTTTCCTCCTTTTGTTATTTCATTAAATCGGTTACATAGGGAAGCAAAGCCAAATGACGGGCGCGCTTCACAGCCTGAGCGATACGGCGTTGGAATTTCAACGAGGTGCCGGTAATGCGGCGAGGAAGAATTTTCCCTTGCTCGTTCAGAAATTTCTTCAAAAACTCGGGGTCTTTGTAATCGATAAATTTAATCCCGATCTTCTTGAAACGACAATATTTTTTCTTCTTAACATCGACGGTAGGAGGCGTTAAGTAACGGATTTCCGAGTTGTTATGTGCTGCCATAATTAAATTTCCTTTTTAGTTTCTTTCGATTTGTTTCTTCTCTTAGCTGCATATTCTGCAAAATTCTTATCCTGACGGAAGGTCAGGAAACGAAGGATTCGCTCGTCGCGACGGAACTGGGTTTCCAACTTGGCGATAACTGTTGGTTCGCCGTTAAATTCGAGCAAGGAATAAAATCCGGTCGATTTCTTTTGAATGGGGTAGGCGAGTTTGCGCAAGCCCCAGTTTTCTTCATTGACAATCTTGGCGCCTTCGGCCGTGAGAAAGTCTTTGAATTTGTCAACCGCTTCCTTCATCTGAGCATCAGACAAAACGGGAGTCAAAATGAAAACGGTTTCATAATTGTTCATAAAAACTGAATTAATAATTGATACTAAAAATTGAATTGAGGCGCAAAGGTAGAAATTTTTTTTGTTCTATCAAAATTTGAAGAAGTTCTTTGCATTGTAATAGCTAATATTTTCTACCATTTTTCCCAGAAAGTCGATTTCTTCCACAGGCAACAAGCCGTTTTCGACATCGTTTCCGATTAAATTACACAACGTGCGGCGGAAATATTCGTGGCGCGGATACGACAGAAAGCTGCGCGAATCGGTCAACATGCCGACGAAACGGCTCAACAGGCCCAGCATCGACAAAGCGTTCATCTGCTTTTCCATGCCGTCTTTCTGGTCTAAGAACCACCAGCCCGATCCGAATTGGATTTTCCCGGCAACGCTTCCGTCCTGGAAATTGCCGATCATCGTGGCTACCATTTCGTTATCGGCCGGATTCAGGTTGTAGATGATTGTTTTGGCCAGTTTATTTTTTTTATCAAGCGTATCTAAACATTTAGCCATTGCTTTCGCCGTAAGGAATGTGCCGATGGAATCGAAACCGGTATCAGGTCCTAATTGTTTGAACAAACGGGTATTATTGTTCCGGATGGCGCCGTAGTGAAACTGTTGCGTCCACCCTTTTTCCCAATCCATTTCGGCGAAAATGACCAGCATGGCCGATTTGAATTGCAGGATTTCGTAAGGCGTCAACTCGCGGCCGCCATACACCTTATTAAACATAGCTTTGATTTCGCTTTCGGTATAATCTTCGGCATAAAATGCTTCAATGCCGTGATCGGACAGTTTGCAGCCCTGTTCCGCAAAGAAATCCTGCCGTTTGCGCAAGGCGGCAATCAAATCGTCGAACGAGGAAATACTTATGTTTGAAACCCTCGACAATGTTTCGACGTAAGAACGGAAAGCAAGCGGATTTTCCACCGCCATCGCCTTGTCGGGACGCCAGGTCGGCAACATTTTGATTTCAAAACCGTCTTTCCGCGTTTGAATATGGTGTTCGAGCGAATCCACAGGATCATCGGTAGTGCAAACCACTTCTACTTTATATTTTCGCATCAGGTTGCGCGCCGAATATTCGGGCGTTTGCAGTTTAGCGGTACATTCTTCGTAAATTTCACGGGCGGTACGGGGCGACAGTAACTTTTCCACACCGAAACCGGTTTTCAGTTCCAAGTGCGTCCAATGGTAAAGCGGATTACGCATCGTGTAAGGCACTGTTTCCGCCCATTTTTCAAATTTTTCCCAATCGGAAGTGTCGGCGCCGGTGCAGTATTTTTCGTCGATACCATTGGTACGCATCGCCCGCCATTTGTAGTGGTCGCCGCCCAGCCAGATTTCCGTCAGCGAACGGAATGAATAATCGCCGGCCACCATCGCCGGATTCAAATGGCAATGATAGTCGATAATCGGTTGTTTGGCTGCATGTTCGTGATACAACTGCCGCGCCGTTTCCGTTTGCAGCAGAAAGTCTTTGTCCATAAATTTTTTCATGATATGTTATTTATTAAAATTGTATTTTATACCCCATTAAGATGAATAACCTTCCGTGGGCGCCCACAAAAGTAAGAAAAAATTTTGATAAATATAAAATCCATCGTATTTTTGTAAAAAATTTATCTGTGTGCGTACACGGTACCGCATTTATAAAACACGAAAGCATATGGACATACACCCGCAACATAAAATCCGCATCAAGGATATCGCCCGCCTGTCCGGCGTTTCGGAAGGAACGGTCGACCGGGTGATTCATCACCGTGGCGATGTTTCCGCCAAAAGCGCCGAAGCAGTTAATAAGGTATTGAAAGAACTGGATTATTCGCCTAACTTACTGGCCCGCTCGCTGGCTTCTAAAAAGCATTACCTGTTTATGTGCCTCCTTCCCAGCCACCAATCGGGAGATTACTGGGCAGTGGTAGACAATAGTTTCGACGAGGCTGCCCGCGAGTTTGAAAATTACAACGTATCGATCGAAAAAAATTATTTCGACCCATTGGATGCTTCTTCGTTTGTGGAAGCGACCGAAAGCGTTTTCTCCCGGTCGCCGGAAGCGGTTATTTTCCCGCCTGTTTTCCAAAAAGAAACGCTGGCTTTCACGGCTAAACTTGCGGAGCGGCATATCCCGTTTTCTTTTTTCGATTCCATGATGGACGATACGGGGTTTCTTACTTACTACGGGCAACATTCATTCCAAAGCGGCTATGTGGCTGCCAAACTGTTGCTTGCCGACCTGCCGGAAAAGGCTAAAGTGCTGGTAACGCGCACCCAACGCAAGCAAGGCGTATTTTCAAATCAAACGTCTAACCGCCATAAAGGGTTTTTGAAATACATCGAAGAACACGGTTTGCACAAGCGTTTGCAATTGATCGACCTCCTTCTGAAAGATGACGACGATTTCAACCTGCTGTTGTTGAGGGAAATTATTATACGGCACGGTTCGATTCAAGCGGCCGTTACGTTTAATTCAAAAGTGTACCGATTGGTTGGTTATTTGGAAAGCTTACAGTTAACCGGCGTTCGTCTGTTGGGCTACGATTTGTTGCAAAAAAATGCCGCATACCTGAAACAGGGCGTTGTGTCGTACCTGATTGCGCAGCGTCCCGAAAAACAGGTGTATTGTTCGGTGCGCGACATGTGCCGCGAATTGATTTTCAAACAATCGGTTACAAAAATCAATTATGTGCCGATCGACATTTTGATGAAGGAGAATATCGACTATTATATGAATTTTAAAGAATAAACACATGATTCTGGATGTATTGGAAAACACAGCTCGCTACGAAAGGTTGAATCCTCGCTTCAAACAGGCATTCGACTTTCTGAAAACCACGGATTTGGCTTCTTTGCCCTTGGGAAAAGTGGAATTGGACGGCAAAAATCTGTACGCCAACGTACAGGAAGTGGATGGCCGAACGCCGGAAACGGCCCGGATGGAAACGCACGACGAGTATATCGACATTCAGGTTCCGCTCTCCGCAACGGAAACCATGGGCTGGATAGCCCGTAAAAACCTGAAACAGGTAGCCGATGCCTACCATGCGGACAAAGACATCACATTCTACGCCGATAAAACAGCAAATTTAATCGGTGTGCAACCGGGTGCATTTGCCGTTTTCTTCCCCGAAGACGGACATCAACCTTGCATCGCCCAGGGAAAAATCAGGAAAGTAATTATCAAAGTAAAAATATAACATGGAAAATCTGAACAGAAAAACAGCAAAAAAGGCTCATCGCTATCCCGAACGCATTATCCAGTTCGGCGAAGGAAATTTCCTGCGCGCTTTTGTAGACTGGATTGTTTACAATATGAATAAAAAGGTGCATTTCGATACCGGAGTCGTTATCGTACAACCGCTTCCTGCCGGAATGGTGGATGTGTTGAATGAACAGGATGGTTTGTATCACCTGAATTTACAGGGCATCGACCACGGGCAAACGATTGACAGCATCGAGTTGATTGATGTGGTAACTCGCGGAATCAATCCCTATTCGCAATTCGACGAGTACTTGCAATTAGCCGGGAATCCGGAAATGCGTTTTGTCGTTTCCAATACCACCGAGGCGGGAATTGCTTTCGATAACACCTGTAAATTAGACGATAAACCTGCCAAATCTTATCCGGGTAAATTGACGCAGTTATTGTATCATCGCTACCAAACATTCAACGGCGCGAACGATAAAGGATGGATTATCTTCCCCTGCGAATTGATTTTCCACAACGGCGCGGAATTGAAAAGGTGCATCCATCAATACATCGACCTCTGGCAGTTAGGCGACGATTTCCGTCAATGGTTCGATACGGCTTGCGGCGTATACAGCACGCTGGTCGATCGCATTGTGCCGGGTTTCCCGAAAGATACTATCGACGAAATCCGTCAACGGATTCAATTCAACGACCAAGTGGTGGTGAAAGCTGAAATTTTCCATTTATGGGTCATCGAAGCGCCGGAATCGGTAGCGAAGGAGTTTCCAGCCGCAGAAGCCGGCCTGAACGTGTTGTTTGTTCCGAGCGAAAAACCCTACCACGAGCGGAAAGTTACGTTGTTGAACGGCCCGCACACTGTGCTGTCACCCGTCGGCTACTTGTCCGGCTTGGATACCGTGCGCGAATGTGTGGAAGATGAAACGATTGGAAAGTTTGTCCACCAAGTGATGTACAACGAATTATTGCCAACGCTGGATTTGCCGAAAGAAGAATTGGCGCAATACGCAAGTGACGTACTCGACCGTTTCCGCAATCCGTTTGTCAAGCATTTCGTTACCAGCATTATGCTTAACTCGTTCCCGAAATACAAGACGCGCGATTTGCCCGGGTTGAAAACATATCTGGAGCGAACCGGTCAGCTACCCTCGGGCTTAATTCTCGGATTGGCCGCCATCATCACCTACTACAAAGGCGGGAAACGGGGCAACGACGAAATTGTACCCAACGATGATAAAGCCATTCTCGATTTACTGACCGGGCTTTGGAAAACCAACGATATCGCCACAGTAGCCCAAGGGGTTTTAGCAGCAGCATTTATTTGGGGCGAAGACCTGAATACTATTCCGGGATTGACGGAAAAACTAACCGGATATTTGCAATCCATCCAAACCAAAGGGATGAAAGAAACCGTGCTGTATGCAATACATTAAAATCAATCCGTCCGACAATGTGGCCGTAGCGCTGACCGATTTACATTCGGGCGAATCCATCGTAACGGGCGATACGGCAATTACCCTCGTATCCGATATTCCCGCCGGACATAAATGGGCATTGGAAGCGATTCCCGAAAACGGCAATGTTATCAAATACGGTTATCCCATCGGACATGCGCGTCAAACCATTGCGCCGGGCGAATGGGTCAACGAAAAAACCGTCAAAACCAACTTGTCCGGATTATTGGATTATGAATATCATCCGCAAGGCGTTCAACCGGCAATTCCGAACCGGCATCTGACTTTCAAAGGATACCGGCGTGCGAACGGCGAAGTGGGCATCCGCAACGAAATCTGGATTATTCCAACCGTGGGCTGTGTGAACGGAACCGTCCATACGCTGGCCGAAAGATTGCGCAACGAAACACAAAGTAAAGGCGTGGACGCCATCGTGGCTTACCCGCACAATTACGGTTGTTCGCAGTTGGGCGACGATCATGAAAACACGCGCAAAATATTGCGCAATATGGTACTGCATCCCAATGCCGGCGGTGTGTTGATAGTCGGTTTGGGCTGCGAAAACAACCAGTTGAGCGCTTTCCGCGAAATACTGGGCGAAATAGACGAATCGCGCGTCAAGTTTATTGAAACGCAGAAAGTAGCGGACGAAATAGAAGAAGGCATGTCCCTGCTACGGGAAATCTACGATATGGTTTCGCAGGATGTGCGGGAAGATGCGCCCGTTTCCGAATTGAAAATCGGACTGAAATGCGGTGGCTCGGACGGTTTTTCCGGCATTACCGCCAACCCGCTCTTGGGCGTCTTTTCCGATTTCCTGATTGCACAGGGCGGAAGCACCGTATTGACCGAAGTACCGGAAATGTTCGGCGCAGAAACCATCCTTATGAACCGTTGCATCAATGAAGAGATATTCAATAAAACGGTGCATTTAATCAACGATTTCAAAGATTATTTCATGCGGAACGAACAACCGGTTTACGAAAACCCTTCGCCGGGAAACAAAGCCGGCGGCATTTCCACTTTGGAAGAGAAATCGCTGGGATGCACTCAAAAATGCGGCCAATCGCTGGTGCAAGATGTATTGCGGTACGGCGACCGCATCCAAACCAAAGGATTAAACCTGTTGAGCGCTCCGGGAAACGATTTAGTGGCGGCAACCGCTTTGGCCGCAACCGGATGTCATTTGGTATTGTTCACCACCGGTCGCGGAACGCCTTTCGGAACCTTTGTTCCGACTGTAAAGATTTCGACCCATTCGGATTTATACCGCCGCAAACCGGGATGGATCGATTTCAACGCCGGTACGATGGTCGAAAATGAAACCATGGACGAAGTGAAGGAAAAATTCATTAACTTTGTGCTCCAAACAGCAAGCGGTAAACCGGTTAATAACGAGAAAAAAGGATTTCGGGAAATCGCTATTTTCAAAACAGGAGTTACTTTATGAATGGATAATCAATAATAATAGAATATGAAGACAAATTACGAACTACGATATGCAGCGCATCCGGAAGATGTAAAGCATTATGATACCGCTCGTTTGCGGAAAGAGCATCTGGTTGAAACCCTGTTTACTCCCGACGAAGTGAATATGGTGTATACCCTTTACGACCGCCTGATTGTGGGCGGAGCTATGCCTGTAAAGGAAAAGCTTCCTTTGGAAACGATCGACCACCTGAAAGCGAAGTACTTCCTTTCGCGGCGCGAAACAGGAATATATAATGTAGGCGGCGCCGGAAAAATTACAGTCGACGGAACGGTTTTCGATTTGAATTACAAAGAAGCCCTGTATCTGGGTTCCGGCGACCGGGAAGTATTTTTTGAAAGCCTCGATGCGGCTCATCCGGCAAAGTTTTACTTCAATTCGGCAACGGCGCATCGCCATTATCCCGACAAAAAAGTAACGAAAGCCGATGCCATAGTCGCTGAAATGGGGTCGATGGAAGGTTCCAATCATCGGAACATCAACAAAATGCTGGTTTCTCAAGTATTGCCGACCTGCCAGCTACAGATGGGAATGACCGAATTGCTGCCCGGAAGTGTTTGGAACACCATGCCGGCGCATATCCACAGTCGCCGCATGGAGGCTTACTTCTATTTTGAAGTTCCCGAAGGCCAAGCCGTTTGCCATTTCATGGGCGAACCGGCGGAAACCCGCCACATCTGGCTCAAAGGCGATCAGGCGGTGATCTCGCCCCAATGGTCGATCCACTCGGCGGCAGCTACCCGCAACTATACTTTTATTTGGGGAATGGCCGGCGAAAACCTCGATTACGGCGACCAGGATTTTTTCAAAGAAACAGACTTAAAATAAACGAAAGACGAACATTATTAATAATGAATGGAAATATGAACAATCCTTTTGATTTAACAGGAAAAATAGCTTTGGTAACCGGCGCCTCCTACGGCATTGGTTTCGCCATTGCATCGGCACTTGCCAAAAACGGTGCCCAAATTGTGTTCAACGATTTGAAACCCGAATTTGTGGATAAAGGTTTGGCGGCTTATAAAGCAGCCGGCATCGACGCCAAAGGGTACGTTTGCGATGTAACCAACGAAGAACAAGTCAATGCCGTAGTCAAACAAATCGAAACAGAAGTCGGCGTCATCGATATTCTGGTTAATAATGCCGGAATCATCAAGCGAATACCGATGATTGAGATGAGCGCTGCGGAATTTCGTCAGGTAATTGATGTGGATTTGAATGCGCCTTTCATTGTTGCCAAAGCGGTTATTCCGGGCATGATCAAGAAAGGAGGCGGCAAAATCATCAACATTTGTTCGATGATGAGTGAATTGGGACGCGAAACCGTATCGGCGTATGCGGCAGCCAAAGGCGGTTTGAAAATGCTCACGCGCAACATCGCCTCCGAATACGGCGAACACAATATCCAGTGCAACGGCATAGGTCCGGGATACATTGCAACGCCTCAAACGGCACCCTTGCGCGAACGTCAATCCGACGGCTCCCGTCATCCTTTCGATTCGTTCATCATTGCCAAAACGCCGGCTGCCCGCTGGGGAACGCCCGAAGATTTGCAAGGCCCGGCAGTGTTCCTGGCATCAGCAGCGTCGGATTTTGTGAACGGGCATATTTTGTATGTGGACGGCGGTATTCTGGCTTATATTGGGAAGCAGCCGTAATTATTCATGATACAAAATCTCACATATAATTACACAGAAGCTATCCAAGCCATCAAGCAAGCGATAGGGCAAAGTCGTTACAGAGCGGCGTCATGGGCCAATCGCGAAAGGCTTTCACTTTATTTTGGAATAGGCGAATCTATTTCTAAAAATAGCAGGGAAGGAATTACTGAACAAATAAAATACAATCACAAGATGAAAAACATCATTCTATTTCTCAGCATGTTTTTGTTGGCTTCCTGCACGAAGCCCATAAAAATCACAGTGGAAAACGCGTTGGATTTCGACCGCAACGGCGAAATCGTGGAAGTCGCAACCGCCGGTCTGCCGGTCGATTTGGCGAGTAAAACCTATGTCCTGAAAGATGCACAGGGACAGGAAGTCGGCTATCAACTCCTGTCGGACAAGCAAACGCTGATTTTTCCGGCACATGTTCCGGCCAACGCTTCGGCAACTTACACGCTAACGGAAGGAAAACCGGCGCCGGTAGAAAAACGCACGAATGCCCGTTTGGTACCCGAACGTTTCGACGATTGGGCTTTTGAAAACGACATGGCAGCTTACCGAATGTATGGCGCCAAATTGGAAAAACAACCCAACCAACATCCGAGCAACGGTGTGGATATTTGGATGAAATACAAGGATACACCGGTGATGGACGACATTTACGCCGCACGCGACAGCAAGTCTTACCACGAAGACAACGGTTTGGGCGGCTTCGATTGCTATGATGTGGGCTATACATTAGGAGCCGGAGGTATCGATCCGTATGTAGATGGAAAAATTTGGACAGGCGACGGTTTCAATCAGTACAGTATAGCCGAATCGGGCGCACTACGATCGGTATTTACGCTCGAATACGACACTTTGCTCGTGAACGGCAACAATTATATTGAAACATATACCGTTACGGTTGATGCCGGCAGTCCCTTGCTCAAAGCGGTGGTTACGTTTCAAGGACTGGAACAACCCATGCAATTGGCAGCCGGAATTTATATGCACGGCGACAGTGTAAACACCCTTTTCGACGCTGAAAACAAATTGATCACCTTTACAAAAAATGCCGTTACCAACAAAGGGGTTCCGCAAAAGCAAACCTTTATAAGCGTCTATCTGCCCACGGCCCATGGACTTCCTTTTGTGTTGGACAAACAGTTTGTTTTGGCTTCCGATTACAAGGTGGGCGACGAATTCACTTATTATTTCGGAGGCACATGGAGCGGTTGGAAGTTCACAACGGAACAGGAATGGCAAAGCGCTTTGGAACAATTTGTTCAAGCGAAACAGAATCCGTTGAAAGTAACCTCATTCTAAATCTGAATCAATAATGGCAAAAAAAATAGTAACATTAGGCGAAATCATGCTACGCCTGTCCACTCCGGGCCATACCCGTTTCGTCCAATCCGATGCCTTCGATGTGGTTTATGGCGGCGGCGAAGCCAATGTAGCCGTCAGTTGCGCCAATTACGGGCACGACGCCTACTTCGTAACCAAATTGCCCAAACACGAAATCGGACAATCGGCTGTCAACGCCTTGCGTAAATACGGAGTAAAGACCGGGTTCATTGCGCGGGGCGGCGATCGTGTCGGTATTTATTATCTGGAAACCGGCGCATCCATGCGTCCCAGCAAAGTGATTTACGACCGGGCACATTCGGCCATTGCAGAAGCCGGTCCGGACGATTTCGATTTCGACGCCATCATGAAAGGCGCCGACTGGTTCCACTGGTCGGGCATTACGCCGGCTATTTCGGACCAGGCGGCCGGATTGACCCAATTGGCGTGCGAAGCCGCCAAGCGCCACGGCGTTACGGTTTCGGTCGATTTGAATTTCCGCAAAAAACTGTGGACAAAAGAAAAAGCCCAATCCATCATGCGCCCGCTGATGCAGTATGTAGATGTTTGCATTGGCAACGAAGAAGACGCCGAACTCTGCCTCGGTTTCAAACCCGATGCGGATGTAACATCCGGACACACCGACGCCGAAGGATACAAAGATATTTTTATCCAAATGGCAAAGGAGTTCGGTTTCAAATACGTGATTTCCACTTTGCGCGAATCGTTTTCCGCTACGCACAACGGATGGAAAGCGATGATTTACAACGGGAAGGAGTTTTATACATCCAAACGCTACGACATCTATCCGATTATCGACCGCGTAGGCGGAGGCGATTCTTTCTCCGGCGGCATCATTCACGGTTTGCTCACGAAACCCAATCAGGGCGAAGCGCTGGAATTTGCAGTAGCCGCCTCGGCACTGAAACACACCATCAACGGCGATTTCAATCTGGTGTCGGTAGAAGAAGTAGAAACACTGGCCGGCGGCGATGCGAGCGGCAGAGTACAACGATAAACATATAATTTAAATATCATGAATCAACAAACAAAAATGACGAATTACCGGTGGATGATTTGCGCCATGCTGTTCTTCGCAACCACAGTTAATTATCTCGACAGGCAGGTCTTGTCATTAACTTATCCGAGTTTTATAGGGCCGGAATTTCATTGGACAAACGTTCACTACGGTAGAATCACTTCGTTCTTTTCCCTCTTTTATGCGGTCTGCATGTTGTTTGCCGGTCGCTTTGTCGATTGGTTAGACACAAAAAAGGGATTTCTCTGGGCGATTGGAATCTGGTCGATTGGCGCCTGTCTTCATGCGTTTTGCGGCATTGCCACGGCGGGAATTGCATCCGGTTCCTGGATATTCAGTTTCAGCGGTGCACGCGAAACGATTGAAGGCCTCGGCGAGGCCGGTAAAATTGCCTCTCTCGGCGTAACACTTTTCATCTTCGCCCGCGCAGTGCTGGCTCTCGGCGAAGCCGGTAACTTTCCGGCAGCCATCAAAGCTACCGCCGAATACTTTCCCAAAAAAGACCGGGCGTTTTCAACGAGTATCTTTAATTCGGGGGCTACCATCGGCGCAATGATTGCTCCGGCCTGTATTCTTCCGCTGGCTTCCGCATTCGGATGGGAAGCTTCGTTCATTATTATCGGGCTTTTAGGTTTTGTCTGGATGGGATTCTGGGTTTTTATTTACAAGAAACCCGAAGCGCATCCCAAAGTAAACAAGGCCGAACTGGAATACATCCTTTCCGACAAAGAGGACGGCGCCAACCACTCGTCGGAAACAGCCCAACCGGAACGCAAACTTTCTTTCCTGGAATGCTTCAAGTTCAAACAGACCTGGGCCTTCGCTGTCGGCAAGTTTATGACCGATGGCGTGTGGTGGTTCTATCTGTTCTGGATGCCGAAGTATCTGGAATCGGTATTCAATTTGAAAGGCAATCAACAAATTCTTCCGCTTACCGTGCTGTATACGGTTGTTATGCTTTCGCTGTACGGCGGAAAACTGCCGACCATCATTATCAACAAAACCGGTAAAGATCCCTATGCTGCGCGGATGCAGTCCATGTTGATTTTTGCCTTTTTCCCCTTGCTGGCTTTGCTGGCTCAGCCTTTGGGCGGATATTCCTATTGGATTCCCGTGGTGATTATCGGTATTGCCGGAGCGGCGCATCAATCGTGGTCGGCCAACATATTCTCGACGGTGGGCGATATGTTCCCAAAATCGGCCATTGCTACTATTACCGGCATTGGCGGCATGGCCGGCGGCGTCGGTTCGTACATAATCAACCAAAGTTCGGGCGTGTTGTTCGACCATGCGGAAACAACCCAAATGCGCCTGTTTGGTTTTGAAGGAGTCGACTCCGGATATTTTATTATATTCTCCATTTGCGCCGTCGCCTACCTCATCGGTTGGGTGATAATGAAAATGTTGGTACCCAAATATAAACCTGTTGTAAGATGAAACACTATTTAATTGTATTTTTAGCGCTCGCAAGTGTATGCAGCTGCTCGGCTCCCGCCAAAGAAACGAAAAATTACGTTCGTATGACGGACTCGGAAATCAAACGCAATCCCGAATCGTGGATGCTCGACTTCTCCAAAGCGCCCAAATGGAATTATTGTCCCGGACTGCTGTTGTTGGCTTTCCAGCAAACCTACGAACAAACGGGCGATAAATATTATTTCGATTACATCGAAAGCTACGCCGATACCATGCTGTTGGACAACGGCAATCAAATCCGTACATACCGGCCGGAAATATACAACATCGACCTGATTAATTCGGGGAAATTTCTGTTTGCCCTGTACGAGGAAACCGGTGAAGAAAAATACAAAAACGCCCTGACACTGTTACGCAACCAGATGCTGACCCATCCGCGAACATCGGAAGGCGGCTTCTGGCATAAACAAATCTATCCCTACCAGTTGTGGTTAGATGGCGTGTATATGGCTTCGCCGTTCCTGGCCCAATACGCAGAAGTGTTCAACGAACCGGCGCTGTTCGACGATGTGGCGCATCAGGTTACCTTAGTCGCTCGAAAGACGTACAGTCCCGAAACCGGTTTGTACTACCACGGATGGGACGAAAAACGGGTACAGATCTGGGCGAATCCCGAAACCGGCCTGTCGCCCAACTTCTGGTCGAGAAGTATCGGTTGGTACGCGATGGCGCTGGTAGATGTGCTGGATTTCCTGCCGGAGGACCATCCGAAGCGCCCCGAAATCATCCAAATCGCACAGGGCCTGGCGGCCGCACTGGAAAAATACAGCGACCCGGCAACCGGCATGTGGTATCAGGTAACCGACAAAGCCAGCGAGCCGGGCAATTACCTGGAATCGACCGGTTCCATCATGTTTATCTATTTCTGGGCGAAAGGCGCGCAAAAAGGCTATCTGGACAGCAGCTACCTGGAAAAAAGCCGGACGGCTTACGACCGGTTTCTCAAACAGTTTGTCGTGGAAAACCCCGACGGAACCATCAGCATCACCCAATGCTGTGTCGTTTCCGGTCTGGGAGGAAGCGGCAACCGCGACGGTAGTTTCCAATACTATATTTCCGAACCCATACGGGACAACGATCCGAAAGCGGTTGGTCCGTTCATTATGGCGAGCGTGTTACTGGACAAATAAATAATGAGTAAAACAATCACCTACCGGGGCGTCGTTACCAAAGTACATAGCGGTATCCTGCAAATAGAAATCCACGACGAAACGGCTTGTGACGCCTGTTCGGCGCAAAAGTCGTGCTGCATGTCCGGCGCGCGGGAGAAGCGGATGGATATTCCGTTCACCTCCGGCGATTACCGTCCGGGCGATACGGTAACAGTGGCAGGAAAAGCTTCGACGGGATTATGGGCGGTATGCATCGCTTTCGTCCTGCCGATGGCGCTTATGGCGGTTCTCTTGCCTGTCGCTTCTTCGATGGGACTGCACGAGCATCAAGCGGCTTTCGTCAGCCTTGCGGCGCTGGTTCTCTATTACTTAGGTATCTATCTTTTCAGGAACAAGTTCAAACAAACATTTACTTTTACGATTCAATAACGATGATGGAGTTTCTATTACCGGCCGTGATTGCTTTGGGAGGGATGGGCATTATCAGCGCCATCATCCTGTACTTCGTTTCTAAGAAGTTTGAAGTACAGGACGACCCGCGCATAACAGAAATACAAGCCCTCCTGCCGTCGGCCAACTGCGGAGGCTGCGGCTATCCCGGCTGTTCGGGCTTTGCGGCGGCCTGCACCCAAGCGGCCTCGTTGGACGGACTGCTCTGTCCCGTCGGAGGAACGGAAACCATGAATCGGATTGCAACGGTACTCGGATACAGCGCCGTAGCCTGTGAACCCCGGGTGGCCGTAGTGCGCTGCAACGGAAGCTGCGAAAAACGACCGCATACCAACCAATACGACGGCACAGGCAATTGCGCCATCGCATCCGCCTTGTACGGCGGCGAAACCGGTTGTCCTTACGGATGCTTAGGTTGGGGCGATTGCGTAACCGCCTGCCTCTTCGACGCCATCCGCATCCATCCCGAAACCCGGTTGCCGGAAGTGGACGAAACCCGGTGCACCGCTTGCGGCGCCTGCGTCAAAGCCTGTCCCAAACAGTTGATCGAACTGCGGAGAAAAAGCTCCGGCTTTCACCGGACGGTGAAACCGGACGATGCAGACACCCTGCACCGCATTTATGTCGCTTGCATGAACAGGGACAAAGGCGGAGTAGCCCGGAAGGCGTGTAGCGCAGCTTGCATCGGCTGCTCCAAGTGCCTGAAAAACTGCGAATCGGAGGCCATCGTTATCGCCAACAACCTGGCCTATATCGACGATTCCAAGTGTACGCTCTGCGGACGGTGCGTGAGCGAATGTCCCACCGCATCCATTGTTGAATATCTACAAACGAAAGAAATAGTATGCTAAAAACTTTTCGTATAGGAGGCATCCATGCACCGGCCCATAAACTGTCGGCCGATCGGTGGCCGGTAACGCTTCCTTTGCCCGAACAGGTGATGATTCTACTCTCGCAACACATCGGAGCGCCGGCCAAACCCCTGGTGGCCAAAGGCGATACCGTGAAAGCAGGAACGCTCATTGCCGAAGCCGCAGGATTTGTTTCGGCCCCCGTACATTCCTCCGTATCGGGTACGGTAGCTAAGATAGAAGACATTGTCGATGCCAGCGGATACAGGAAACCGGCCATTATCATTGATGTACAGGGCGACGTTTGGGAAGACAGTATTGTTCAGGGTCGTTTCCCCGATGAATTATCGCCGCAGGAAATCATCGAAAAGATCCGGCAGGCGGGGATTGTCGGACTGGGCGGCGCCACCTTTCCCACACACGTAAAACTGACGCCGCCGCCCGGAAGCCGAGCCGAAGTCCTGATTATCAACGGGGCGGAATGTGAGCCTTACCTCACCGACGACCATGTCCTGATGCTGGAAAAGGGCGAAGAAATCCTACAAGGCATTCGTCTGCTGATGAAAGCGGCGCAGGTGCAAAAGGCGATCGTCGGCATCGAAAACAACAAACCGGATGCCATCGCTCTTCTGTCGAGCCTTGCCGCCACAGTTCCCGGCATCACGATCGTCCCGCTGAAACCGCGTTACCCGCAAGGCAGCGAAAAACAGTTGATCGACGCATTGATCCGCCGGCAGGTAGCCAGCGGCGCATTGCCCGTTTCGGTAGGCGCTATTGTGCAGAATGTCGGAACCGCTTTCGCTGTCTACGAAGCCGTCGTTAACAACAAACCTTTAATCGAACGAATAGTAACCGTTACCGGAAACCACCTGGCGCATCCCTGCAACCTCCGGGTACGCATCGGAACGCCCATCCGCTACCTGATTGAACAGGCCGGCGGGATACCGGCGGATACCGGAAAAATCGTCGGAGGCGGCCCCCTGATGGGACGCGCTTTGCTCAACGCCGACGTTCCGGTTACCAAAGGACTGTCCGGCATTCTGCTGATTCCCGCTTCCGAAGCGCAACGGAAACCGGCGCGGCATTGCATCCGCTGCGCGAAATGCGCAAATATCTGCTGCATGGGATTGGAACCCTGGCGCCTGATGAACCTGGCCGAATGGAAAGAATGGGAACCGATGAAACAAAACAAAATGATGGACTGCCTTGAATGTGGCTCTTGCAGCTATGTTTGCCCGGCCAATCGTCCGATACTGGATCACATTAAATGGGGTAAAAACGAACTGCGGCTTGCTGCCGCTGCTAAATAAACGGAAGAAAGAATGACAACCGATAAACTGATTATATCGCCTTCCCCGCACATCCACAGCGGCGACAGTGTGGAGAAAAACATGTACGGGGTGCTGATTGCCCTCGTTCCGGCCTGGATGGTTTCGCTCGTCTTCTTCGGACTGGGCGCACTGATTGTTACCGCGGTATCTATCGCCTCCTGCGTTTTGTTTGAATACCTTATCCAGCGATTTCTGATAAAAGGACGGATAACTGTTGGCGACGGGTCGGCCCTTATCACGGGAACGTTACTGGCGTTTAACCTGCCTTCCAGTCTGCCGGTATGGATAATCCTTATCGGCGCACTGGCGGCCATCGGCATCGGGAAAATGTCGTTTGGCGGATTAGGCAACAACATCTTCAACCCGGCCTTAGTGGGAAGGGTGTTCCTGCTCATTTCATTTCCCGTGCAAATGACGAACTGGCCGGAACCGGGACTGTTCCCCCTTCACTATACCGACGCCGTCAGCGGGGCGACTACGCTGGCGATGCTGAAGGGACATTTCGGCGAATGGCCTTCTTACGCGGCGATGCTGTCCGGAAAAATGGGCGGCAGCCTGGGCGAAGTCAGCGCCATCGCCTTGCTTATCGGAGGCGTATATATGCTTTGGAAAAAGATTATTACCTGGCACATTCCGGTATCCATCCTGTTAACGGTGGCCGTCTTTACCGGAGTGATGTACGGCATTGATTCTACCCAATATGCAAATCCCTTCGTACATCTGTTGTCGGGCGGGTTGTTGCTGGGAGCGATTTTCATGGCAACCGATTATGTAACTTCGCCCATGACCCCCAAAGGCATGATGATTTTCGGCGCGGGCATCGGCATCATTACCGTGGCTATCCGTCTGTTCGGCGCCTATCCCGAAGGCATGTCGTTCGCCATTCTGATTATGAATGCATTTACGCCGCTCATCAACCGGTATGTTAAACCCAAACGATTCGGGGAGGTAATAAACAATGGCTAAACTCGCATCCTCTTTTCGCAACATGTTCCTTTCGCTCGGCAGTATCTGCATCGTGGCGGGAGGCATTTTGGCCACGGTGAACGACATCACCCGCCAACCGATTGCCGTTTCCAAAAAAGCCAAACTGGAAAACGCACTGAAAGGTGTGTTGCCCGGCTTCGACAATGCCCCATCGGACGAAGCGCATTGGGTCGGCCTCACGGAAGGCGATTCCCTGAAAGTGTATCCGGCTACGAAAAACGGGCAATGGGTGGGAACCGCCATCGAAAGCCATTCGATGAAAGGCTTTTCCGGTGCCATCCGGGTGATTGCCGGATTCGATACCCAAGGGAAACTCATCAATTACAAAGTACTGGAACATGCCGAAACGCCGGGCTTGGGTTCCAAGATGGACGAATGGTTCCGGACAGACAAGAACCGGCAAAGCGTTCTCGGCCAAGATCTGTCGCGCGGCAGCCTGAAAGTAACGAAAGACAAGGGCGAAATAGACGCCATTACGGGCGCCACCATCTCGTCGCGTGCATTCCTGGATGCTCTGAACCGGGCTTACGCCGCCTATTCAGGCAACCGTGCAGATGCTGTTTCAAGTGCAACAAGTACCGTCGACGGGGAAGGAGGTTATCAATGAAAAACTGGAAAGTCTTATTCAACGGGATCATTACCGAAAACCCCATCTTCGTACTCCTGCTGGGAATGTGCCCGACGTTGGGAACCACCGCATCGGCCATCAACGGCTTATCCATGGGATTGGCCACCGCTTTCGTACTGATTTGTTCCAATATGACCATCTCGCTGTTCAAAAACCTGATTCCCGACCAGGTGCGGATACCGGCCTACATCGTATTGATTGCCACCTTCGTAACCATCATCCAGTTGGCGATGGAGGCATACGTTCCGGCGCTGTACGAAAGCTTGGGACTGTTCATCCCCCTTATCGTAGTCAATTGCATCGTACTCGGACGGGCGGAAGCTTTCGCCTCCAAAAACAATGTCTTCCTTTCCCTGCTCGACGGACTGGGCATGGGATTGGGATTTACGCTTGCGCTGACAGCGCTCGGCAGCCTCCGCGAGTTGCTCGGTACGGGCAAGTTATTCGGGGCTACGGTGTATCCCGAATCGTTCGGCTCGCTGCTGTTCGTCCTCGCACCCGGCGGATTTATTGTGCTGGGGTATTTGATTGCGTTGATTAACCGATTTAAGAAGTAAGTGATAAATATCATAAGTTCGTTTACAAATTTGTATCAACAGTTCGTTTACACGTTAGGAGTAAAACTGTATCAACAGTTCGTTTACAAACGGTCAAAAGTTCTTTGAAATTTTGTACA
>JAISYG010000107.1 GCA_031270075.1 Dysgonamonadaceae bacterium | reverse complement strand
TTTTTCAGGAATCCGTTATTAACCAGCCAGACTTTACAGAGTTCAGGCCATGTTTCGTTACCGTGTCGGTTTTTCGCTAAACCTTCACCGTGCGCTCCTTTTTGGTAAATGTGTAGCTCGGCAGGAATT
Organism: Dysgonamonadaceae bacterium; assembly: GCA_031270075.1. Lineage (GTDB taxonomy): Bacteria > Bacteroidota > Bacteroidia > Bacteroidales > Azobacteroidaceae > Azobacteroides. The sequence continues at coordinate 4,728 of JAISYG010000107.1, read as the reverse complement.
TTGTATTTGCGAAGCGCCAAGTAAAACTCCACACCGTTTTCCACCGGAACAACCGTGTCTTCATCCGTGAAGAAAATAAAAGTCGGCGGCGTTTCTTCCGTGACTTGTTTTTCGTTCGAATAATAATCCACAAGTTCTTTCGGAGCGTCCGCGCCAATCAAATTTTTCTGTGATCCGCGATGGGAAAATTCTGAATCAAACAGAATGACCGGATAACAGAGAATCATAAAATCCGGGCGGCAGCTCATTTTGTCAATTTCGTCGTTTGGTTCTTTCACATTTTCGAAATGTGTTCCGGCGGTTGACGCGAGATGTCCGCCTGCGGAAAATCCCATCACACCAATCTTTGACGGATCAATTCCCCAATCCTTCGCGTTGAACCGAACCGTCCGGATGGCCCGCTGAACGTCCAACATCGGATTCGGGTGTCCATAGCCTTTACCGCGATGACGATATTCCAAAACAGCCGCTGTTACGCCAAACGAATTAAACCATTCGCCGATTTGTTTTCCTTCGTGATCCAAAGCCAACCCGCCATAACCGCCGCCGGGACATACAATAACGGCCATATCAACCGCCTTATTTTTGTCCGGAAGCCAAACGGTAATACGCGGTTTGTCCTTTTCTTCGGCTCCCAACGCATTGGGTGCGCCCTGTTCCCAAAGCGTAATCTGTTTCTGTTCCGCAGCATCCGGAAACGTATTCGTAACGTTGCCCGTGGATGTCGGGGAATAAAAAACGAACAATAATGTGGTCAGAAATAAAGTTGTTTTCATTACATTTTCCGCCTTCTTTAAGCGGCTCCATATTTAGTTAATTAATAATTGAATTTTCACTTTTTTGTCTCTTTGGGCGATATGCCAAACTGCTTTTTGAATCGTTTGGAGAAATAGGACGACGACCCGAAACCCACTAAAAAGCAGATTTCACTGATCCGGTAAGAGCCCCCCTGCAACAACTCGGCAGCCTTTTTCAAGCGAATCAACTGGATAAAATCGTTGGGCGTCAGTTCGGATATCCCCTTAATTTTCCGGTGCAGGCTGGAACGGCTTATGTGTAATTCGTCGGACAATACATCCACATTGAACGAAATATCCGACAAATTCTTATAGATGATTTGGGTTACTTTTTCCAGAAAAACCTCATCCGCCTTTGTCAGGGCGATGCTGCCGATGCTTTGCGTGGGAGAATTGATAAATGCCTGCTTCACCTTGTTCCGGTTGGTGAAAATGTTGGATATCTGCGCCAGCAAATGTTTCATCGAAAAAGGTTTTTCCACATACGCGTCGGCGCCGGCGTCCAAGCCTTCGATACGCGATTTGAGGTCGGCTTTGGCCGTCAGCATAATCACCGGAATGTGGCTGAAATCTACGTTGGATTTTATTTCGGCACAAAGCTGCATGCCGTCCATTTCCGGCATCATCACATCGGACACAACAATATCGACATCCTCTTTCCGAAGGCAGTCCAACGCGATTTTTCCATTCGACGCCTTCATTACATTGTAAAGCGATTTCAACCGGTTGTACAGGAAATGCCGCATTTCCCGGTCGTCTTCCACAATCAATACGGTGGGTTTGGTTTTGAGTAGCGATTTTTCGTCCGTCGCGGCTTCGGTTTCCGCTTCCGCACTTTCTTCCGTTACGGTAATCACGGCGTCTTGTGTCAACGGAAGTTGCAGGATAAAAACATTCAGCTGTTCGGGTGAAATTTCGAGATACAGCCTTCCCTTATGCAGCTCGGCCAGCGAACGCGCCAAGGGCAATCCCAACCCGGAACCCAATTTGATGCTGTTTCCGTTGTCATCGTCAATCCGGAAAAACGGCTCAAAAATCTTTTCTTTCATCTCTTCGGGAATCAGGTGGCCGTCGTTGGAAACCTTGAGTCTGAATTGGCTTTCACCGGCGTTTTCGAGTGTCAATACAATTTTGGTTTGGGCATATTTGACGGCATTCGTAAACAGATTGCTAATAATTTTGGTAAAAGCCTCCCGGTCAATATCGGCAAAGAGACTGCCGGCAGGGAGTTGAAGTTCAAAATGCAGCTTCTTCTGGCGGGCGGTCAATTCAAAACGGACATATACCTCTTCAATCAGTTGCTTGACGTCGGAATGCATGTAGTTCAACTGGAAACCCTTCGCTTCCACTTTGCGGAAGTCGAGCAATTGATTGGATAAATTCAACAGGCGGTTGGTGTTCTTCTCCACTACTTTCAGGTTTTCCGTCAGCTCTTCCGGCGCTATTTCGTGCGAAAGCAGGTATTCTACCGGCCCCTTGATTAGTGTCAGCGGCGTTCGTATTTCGTGGGCAATATTGGTGAAGAAAGCAATTTTGGCATTGTACAACTCTTTGTCTTTTTCATTTTCGAATATTTCCAATTTCCTCTTTTCCCGCCGTTGCAAGCGTTTATGATAGGACAAAAAAGACCAGCAGAGAAACAGCAGCAAGAGCAGCGTATAAACAGCATACGCCCATAGCGTCTTGTAAAACGGCGGATGAATATATATCGCCAGAGTGACCGGCGTGTCGTTCCATTTTCCGTCGCTGTTCGAGCCTTTGAGGCGGAACACGTAATCGCCCGGAGGGATATTGGAATAGGTGACGCTGTGGTGTCCGGTGCGCTGCGTCCAGTCCTTTTCAAGGCCTTCCAGCATGTAGGCGTACTTGTTTTTTTCGGGCGCCATGTAACTCAACGCGGCAAAATCAATGTTGAAAGAGGACGGATTGAGCATGCGGAAATCGGTAATGACAACCGGCGGAATGTAATCGTTTTCGGTAAAACTCAGCGGATCGAAGGCAATAAAACCGTTCAGGCAGCCCCAATATAATTTTCCGTCGGGCGTTTTGTAGCCCGACTTGTAGTTGAACTGGTCGCCCAGCAAACCGTCAACAAGCGTATAGGTTTTAATGTCGCCGTTGTCGGGATTGAAGCAGGAAAGGCCTTTATTGGTGGTGAACCAAAGCCGCCCCCGGTCGTCTTCCTGCAGTTTATAAACCACATCGTTGGGCAATCCGTTTTTGGTGGTGAAAGAAGTAAACGTTTCGTCTTCCGGATTGTATTTGCAAAACCCGCCGCCTTCGGATGTAATCCACAGGTTTTTCCTGCTGTCTTCGTAAATAGCGATGATTTTGTCGTGGGGCAAACTCTTTTCGTTTTCCGGATCATGCTTGAACACCTTCCATTCTTCGTTGCGGGGATTGTAGCGGAAAAGCCCCTGGTTGAAGGAAGCAAACCACAACAAGCCGTCGTACGACTGGATAATATCGTAGATAAAAGTATCGCCCATGTACGCTATTTTGGTGAAATTATCCTGCTGCGGGTTGTAAAGCGACAGTCCGTAGATTGTGCCGAACCACAGGTTCCCGGCGTCGTCCTTGCAAATGGCGAAAACGCTGTTGTCGCATATTGAGTGAGGGTCTTCCGTCTTCTCATACCGGCGGACGACTTTTTGCGTTTTGATGTCGATCACATTCAGGCCGTGCATAAACGTCCCGACCCATAATTTATCGCCGTCGGCCAATAATCCGTGGATATTGTGGTAACTGATACTCCCGCGGCTTCCGTCGGGCATGAAATTCCGGAAAGCGCCTGTGCGCGGGTTGTAACAGTTCAGCCCGCCATCTTCCGTGCCAATCCAAAGGTCGCCGTAGCGGTCCTGCTGAAATTCCCGAACTCGTTTTCCCTGTATCGTGTTTTGTTTATTTTGCGGATAAAACCGCTCAAAAGGCGTGTAGTGGGGCGAATAATAATTGACCCCACCGAAATAGGTTCCGATCCAAAGACCTCCCTCGCGGTCTTTATACACACTGTAAACCGCGTTGTCGGACAGCGAATAAGGGTCAAAATGTTCGTGGTAGAAATGTTTGATGCTTCCGTTTTGCGTATGGTAAATATAAATGCCCGACTCGGTGCCGATGCAAAGTTCGTTGTCGGATTTGCGGATAATATCCCGCACAAAAAGGTGCGCATAATTTTCCGATTCCAGCAACGGTGTGATTTGTTTGTTCAGTAAATTTAGCTTCTTCACGCCCCCATTAGCCGTTCCAATAAGCAAATTGTTGTAATTGTCCTGAAAAAGCCGGTAAATATCGCCCTCGATTTTACTTCCGTTGGTCAGCGAGACGACTTCAAAGCGGTCGGTTTCCCGGTCATACCGGTTAAGCCCTCCGCCATGCGTGCCTATCCATACATTGTTTTCGCGGTCGATACAAATACTCCACGCATTGACGATGGTGTTCACCTTGTAGAAAATCAACTCTCCCTGCCGGGGTCTGTAAAGGAACACGCCCTGCCAATCGACGGCAAACCAAATGTTCCCGTCTTTATCGGACTTGATGTCGTTCACTTCCTTTTCGATAGCAATACCGCTTGCCGTCTGCAAATCGAAGTGCGAAAAGTTTTCCGTGTCCGGGTGGTAAATATAAACCCCGGCGTCCGTTCCTATCCAAAGCGCACCGTCTTTTCCCTCAAAGATGCTCCGGATAAAGTTGTTGCCGATGCTGTTTTTGTCGTCCTTGTCGTGCCTGAAATTCCGGAACGTATATCCGTCGTAGCGGCTCAGTCCGTCTTTCGTGCCAAACCACATGAAGCCCTGTCTATCCTGAAAAACGCAGGAAACCGAGTTTTGGGGCAATCCGTCCTCCACCCCGAAATGCCGGAAATAATACGTGGGCTCGCCTTTCGCGGGAAAGGAAACGAAAACCGTAAGCAAAAAGAGATATGTCCGTA
>JAISYG010000086.1 GCA_031270075.1 Dysgonamonadaceae bacterium | reverse complement strand
ATACGGGTAATACGCTCGGCGGTTTGGTCGGGGAAATAAACAGTACGAGTATGAGCCAGGATGTGGTTATTTCCAAATGCAGCAATACCGGCGATATAACAGGCGGCTACCATACCGGCGGATTGGTGGGCAGAATTGTAGGCTATGCGGTGATTAAAGACAGCTATTCCAATGCAAATATACTCAGCCACATAAACATGAACGGCGGTACTTATTCCGGTGGAATCGTCGGGATTACGGGAGAAGAAGGAATAATAACAAACTGCTATGCCGCCGGTACAATTACCAATACGTCACAAGCCGCATCAACACATGTATCCGGAGGAATATTGGGCTTGCCTGTGGGTTCGAACGATAATCCGGGCCAGGAAATTTCCAATTGCGTGGCTTTGCAGGACTTTATTGCTTACCGGACGGCAGACGCCGTAAGAACATCTTTTCGCGTACAGGGTCATGGAAGCAGGAACGTTACCCGGACAAATAATTATGCCGCTACCGAGCTGGTTATGAAAGACGTTGAAACGGTTGTGCCCGTAACGGGAGCCACCGTAGCGCTCGACGGCAAGGACGGAGCCGATGTTACACTTGCCACAGCTAAAACGCAGGCTTTCTACGAAAGTTTGGGATGGGATTTCACCAACACCTGGCAAATCAATGAAGGAAATGCTTATCCTACATTGAAGGGCGGCCTTCCCACCGGCTTTAAAGTTCCTCAATTGGACAAAAACAGATTGCAAGTTTCTGCTTTCAATGGCGTTTTGACTGTTAAGGGACTTGTTCCGGGTGAAAAACTAAATGTATATACCCCACTTGGACAAGTGGTTTCCGGTAAAACGGTAACAAGCACGGAAACAACCGTCAGCCTGCCGGCTTCGGGAATCTATCTGGTTTCTTCGGGCAATCGGACGGTGAAAGTCATTAATAAATAAAACAGAATGAAACGAATCCTGATTTTTACGCTATTTACAATAATTATCAGCGTAGCGCAAGCGCAAATTAAATTCCATTTAGGAGGCCCTTCTTTCCTTCGGTCAGCAGAAAGTAACGTTCAGGAAACAGAGGAAACATGGGGTCCTGTGTTTGTACGGAGTGGAAAAGTGCTGCTGAATGAAGTCGATCATCTTCCTCAGGTTTTGCAGACAGCCGAAGTGTTGTCGGTACAATTATTTGAAGATATATACGCCGAAGCAGGGAAGAAAGAATTGCGCATCACAGAAAGCGGCGCTATTTATTGGATTGGCGATTTGATCGGGAATCGCGAAGGCGTCTTTGAATTGTTGTGGTCCGGCGGTTATTTGGCAGGTAGTATCAAAGATTATTCTACCGGAAAAGTGTATGACATTACTGCAAAATCAACCGCCGCTATTCGCGTAACGGAATTGGACGCCTCTAAAAATCCGCAAGCCAACGAAGATTGTTTTTATCATCACGATGAAGAATCGGAAGGTGAAGAATCGGAAGAAGTACAGTTCAGAGCGCCTATTGCTACGGTAAACGACTCGGCAATTATTGATGTGCTGATAGTCTATCCCTCCCAGATAGCCCTTCAAATGGGTGACTCCGAGCCGGAAAGACGGGCGAAAATAGAAGCGGTTATTGAACAAACCAACCAGATTTTTAAAAACAGCAAGGTATATATCCGTTTTCGTTTGGCCGGACATGAAATCAACAATTCCATTCCTGCCGCCGCCACATCCCAATCCGACGTATTCGGGGGAATAGGCGGGATGCGCAGTAAATACGGCGCGGATATTGTTTCTCACTGGAATTACGGCGGAACGGCCGGGAGCGGCGCTATGGGCGCTCCCGGAGCGTCTTCGTCCTCCGGGTTTAATACGGCGAATTATAACTACGTTCTTTCACAATACACATTTGCCCATGAATGTGGTCATAACTTAGGCGCACGGCACGACAGGCACGACTATTACTCGAACGACAGGGAAATATTAATGAGAACGCCGGGGTATCAGTTCGGCAAATGTTTTTTGGAATACCGCACCGTCATGGCTTATGCCAACAGCAAACAATTGCCCGGATACATTTCAGGTAAAGACAAGGGACGGATTCTGCATTACGCCAATCCGGATGTATTGTACAATGGCGTTCCCACAGGCACGCCCGGCGAAACGCCCGTGGATGTGGGCGACGGCGGCCCCGCCAATGCCGCCCGCCAGATCAACGAATCGGCAAAGACAGCCGAAAACTGGTTTTCCCCTAAGTCGCCGACTTATTATACGCTGACCGTTACTAACGGCGTCGGAGGCGGACAATATACAGCTAATGCGGAAGCCATTATCACGGCAAGCGCTCCCCCTCCCGGACAGGCGTTCGACAAATGGACGGGCGACGACGCGAACCGTATTTTGAACGTAAACGAAACAACAACAACCTTTTTCATGGGGACGCGAAACGCCGTAATAACGGCAACTTACAAAGTTGTCGCGACCAATATTTTCCGTTTAACCGTCAACAACGGTTCCGGCAGCGGAGATTACGAAACGGGCGTTGTAGTTCCCATCACAGGCAACCGTCCGGCTTCCGGGCAGGTGTTTGACAAATGGACAGGCGACGTAAGCGGCGTTGCTAATATCAATGAAAGAAGCACAAGCTTTACAATGGGAACGGCAAACGCTGAGATAACGGCAACCTACACGACGCCGAACGCTATCGAAAACGTCGAAGAGAACCGCATAAAAATCTATGAGGGACTTTCGGGTCTTGTCGTAGAAAGCAGTGCGGCTATCCAATCCGTTTGGGTTTACAATGCGGTCGGCGCAATTATCCGCACCGTATGGCCAGATAGTACTTCCGTACAAATACCCGGTTTCGGGAAAGGCTTATTTATTGTGAAAATTGTTTTACTGAATGGAAAAACCGAAGTACGGAAAGTAATTCTCAATTCATAAAGGTAGTGCGCTCTGCTTACTTCCTTTTATACCGTGCGTTTATGCGCTAAAGTATAGAATCATTCATCATAAATGCTTGCTTAGGACGACCGAGAGTACTATACAGGTCAGGTGAAAGTGTCAACGAGGGCTGGGGGAAACAAGTACGTGTCAGGTGAAAGTCCCAACGAGGGCTGGGGGAAACAAGTATGTGTCAAGTGAAAGTCCCAACGAGGGCTGGGGGAAACGAGTATGTGTCAAGTGAAAGTCCCAACGAGGGCTGGGGGAAACAAGTATGTGTCAAGTGAAAGTCCCAACGAGGGCTGGGGGAAACGAGTACGTGTCAGGTGAAAGTCCCAACGAGGGCTGGGGGAAACGAGTATGTGTCAGGTGAAAGTCCAAACGAGAGTTAGGGACAGCGGTGCAAATGACATAACGCTTCCCCCGTCCTCTTATTGTCGTGCTTTGACATACCCATCCTTATGTAAAATTTCCAGCACTTTATTCCGCCAATCTCCCTGGATAATAATCTCACTGTCTTTTGCCGAACCGCCCACACCGCATTTGGTTTTCAGGAATTTCCCCAAAGCCTGCAAATCTTCGTCTTTCCCTACAAAGCCGGTAATGAGAGTTACTTGTTTACCGCCCCGATTCCGTTTATCCAACTGAATGCGAAGGATTTGTTTTTCTTTCGGAAGCGTATCCGGTTCTTCTGTTTCCGTCGTATCGTACCGGAAATCGGGATTAGTCGAATAAACAACATTCAAACGATCTTTCCAATTATTTTGTTTCATATTTTAGCGTATTTCTTCCACTTTCCGTTCCCCCACATACCACAAATAACCTTTTACATGGGGATAATGCATGGTTTCCAGCAAATGCATGTATTGTTTTACCTGTTTTTTATGAACGGGATGGGCGGATCCGAACTTATAGTCTACAACAATCGTTTCGTCGCCGGAAAACAAGACGCGGTCGGGACGTTTGTTGACAATTTCATGCTCTTCCTCCGTAATAATCGAGTATTCCTGATAACTGCGGTACTGCCCGTCGAACCAGTGTTCAACTCCCGATTCGCGGATGGCCGACAGGACTTTTTCCGTGTATTCCACCTTTTCGTCCGGACGAAGCAAACCGTCGGCAATCAGGTTATCGATGGCTCTTTCGATGGTATCTAAACCGGCGATTTGTTCAAAAAGATGGTGCATAATGTTTCCGTAAAGCGCCGGGGAGGGTTTGGCGGCGATAAACTCCCGCGATTTATTCGATTGTTTGAACAGGAATTTATCGGCCGGAAAGGCGTTGGACACCCATTCGATTTCGCAGGACGGAGGCGTCTGTTTCAACGGATTGATCGGCAATGGCGAATCGACTCTTGCCACCGGGGAACCGCACAACGAACCGGTTTCAAAATGAGCCGTTTCTTCGTCCCAGTTTCCTTCCAATTCCGGCGCAACCAGCTGTAATAAATGGGCGACCGCACTTATCTGTCCTTCATTCTCCAATTGTTTTTTGTATTTCGACAGCAGAATCAAATGCTGTTCGGCGCGGGTAAAGCCGACATAGAGGATATTCAGGTTATCCATCCACGACTGGGAAGTTTCTTCACGGTATTCATCGGCGAAAGTGGTTTCGCCCATCGCACTCGTGTAGGCAACGGGCAATAAAGCCACATCGTACCAGTTCTCCTTCGGGCCGCACCAGACAATTGTATCGTTGGGTTTCGGGTGAATGCTCCAGTCGCAGTACGGAATAATGACCGTCGGGAATTGCAAGCCTTTCGATTTATGAATGGTCATCGCCCGAACGCCGTCAACACCCGAACCGGTGGAAACGGCTTTGTATTTCAAATCCTCATCCCAATAGTGCAGAAAAGACGGCAAATCGGCAGCCTGTTCGTGCAGATATTTCGACAAGTAATCGTAGAAGGCAAAAAGGTAAGCCGACTGGCCTTCGATCTTCCCCAGTTCCAGCGTCCGGTACAGATGCCCGGCCAGTTCAAAGAGGGGCATCTTTTGCAGACTCGCCCTGATGTTACCGACGGCTATCCCCCACTCTTTCAACGTGGCGGCGGCAATCTTGTTGTCCGGGTCGGCAATTATGCGCAAAGCATCGATGATTATCCGCACGGCCGGAGAGGATTTCAGTTGAAAAGCCTCGTCGGACACCACATGTAGATACTCTTTCTCGGCCATGGCGGGATAGGCTTCTTTCAGCGAAGACAGGTAATCGGCCAAAACAATGATTTCGTGATTCTTCCGCGTCAGAATACAAATATCGCCGGCAGGAATGTTCGCTTCATACAGTTTCTGTAATTGATGGAAAACGGCTTCTTGCATCTGTTCCGCGTAACTGCGGTCATCGTCTTTATCGTAAAAATCGATGGAAACATAGCCGGCGTCCGTCTGCTTTTTGGTTTGCTGGCAAACATCCTGCGCGGCGTAAGTCGATGGAAAGGGCGACGGTTCCTCATTCCCGAATTTCAGGGAATATAACGTATCGAGCATCCCGGCAGCCGAAACGAAAAACGCATTGTTGAATTCAATGATTCTCTTTTCGCTGCGGTAATTGTATTCCAGCGTTTTCGTTTCTGCATGCAAGCGGCGGCCGATGTCGTTCAATATGCGCCAGTCGCCGTTCCGCCAGCGGTAAATCGATTGTTTAACATCGCCCACAATCAAACTGAAAGCATCGTTCGCCAGGATATTTGAAAGCAAGGCATGGAAATTTTCCCATTGCAGACGGGAAGTATCCTGAAACTCATCAATCATTACATGACGGATTTCAGAACCTGTTTTCTCGTAAATAAACGGGGCGTCCGACCCGTCGATCATCTCGTAGAGGAAACGGGCAGTATCGGACAGCATGAAACGATTGTTTTCTGTGTTTTGGGCGGTGAGTTCCTTCACAATATCCCAAATCAGACCCAATTGATGCAAATTGCCGGTAATCATTCGCGAGGTTTTGTAGAGCGACAGGGTTTCCATGGCTTCCGCCAGCAGAGGTATGAAATCCGTAGCGGCCAGGCTTTCGATTTCCGCTTTCCGGGCGTGTTTGGCTTTTCCCCAGAAAGCGGCGTCGTTCCGGCATTTTTCGACAGATGTGCCGGGAACGGTGGCCGTATCACCATTGCCCAGCTTAGTAATGAATTGCAGGCCGTACTTGCTGTTGCCGAAATCGTCGATAGTCAGCGCGTGGCGGTCCAACAATCCGTTCATCTGTTGCATGATCCGTTTGAAAGTTTGTTTGTGAACGGCCTGGAGAGCATGTTGCCGCCGGCTCAGTCCGGAAAAGATTTCAGGGTTTTCGCTGAGTTGCCGGCGCAATTGCTTCTCGTTCTCCTGAAAAAACTCATTATAAATGCACCGGCTGAAATCGAACAGGTCCTGTTCGATCCGCCAACTATGGTCATCTTCCATTTTGTGCTCAATGTAAGTCGTCAGCCAGACCAGCACTTGCCTGTTTTGGCTGGCTTTTTCGATGGTTGCATGAACGGCTTCGCGCAACACTTTGCCGGTGTTCATTTCCAGGTTGAACCGAGAGCCTCGTCCCAATTCGCGCGCCAGGTTTCGGAGTATTTTTTGAAAGAAACTGTCGATCGTTGTAATATTCAACCGGCTGTAGTCGTGTAAAATGGATTGCAGCGCCCGGGCCGATTTTTCCTGCAACTGCTCGTCCGTCATCGGATATCCGGCCTCGTTCAAAGCTTCCCGTATCGAAGCTTTGAATCCGGCGGAATCTTCCGTATCGAACGCCAAACCGTAGAGTTCGGCCAGGATACGGTCTTTCATCTCACCCGTAGCGTCTTTGGTGAACGTTACCGCGAGAATATTCCGGTAGGTTTCGCCGGAGGGATTCATCAGCAACTCACGGATATATTCCAACGCCAGCGTATAGGTTTTCCCCGAACCGGCCGATGCCCTGTATATTTTTATTTTCGACATGGCGCAAATGTAAGAAAAATCGGTTGATAAAAACGTTCAGCAAAGTTACGTATTTTTCCCTAATCAGCAAGGAATTTTCAATGATTGGTCGGTATATAAAATTACGGTGTTGTATGGGTTCAAAAACTATAAGAATTTCGTACCCTGACAGTCAGAAAAACGATACCTCGAAGTATATTGTTGCCAACAGGGTCTTCGAGGTATTACGATGCAAGGGTACAACTTTATTTTGAAATTTAGACAATTTCAAAATCAAATGTGTTGACACTGGGTTTACTTATTCTTAGATGCCTTGGTTTTGCTGTAACCTTCAACGAAAGCATCAACTCCTTCCTGAATTTATAGACCGACAGGAGGTTTAATAACATCTATAAAAGTGATACGAAGTGCTTTAATTTCGCCATTGAAACAAGCAACCACCTGATACTCCCACATACCGTATGGAATATCTGTGTTATTCGCATCTAAATCTTGCCTTTTAGAAACAGGAACTTCATCTTTTATTTCATATAATTTCCAAGGAGCATCACGACTATTCAATTTATACTCAAAGCGAACTTTTACAGGATATTTGTTCGCATTGGTTATATAGACGCAATTCTTTGTCCAATCGCAATTATTGCATTTATCGGGGTCTTTATCCCCTCTCGTAATATAAACATCTTTATAGCCTACTGTTTGAGCAAACGCCTGACCATAAAAAGTAAAAAACAATAAAAATATTACAATAAACAGATTAGTTGTTTTCATGATTCGTAGATCTTAAATCATTATAATACACTTCATAATACACTTCGTCAGGATGTTCCGGCACGTCAGGCTCTTCACAAGCTGTAAATAATGCGCCCATAGATACAAATAATGTACCTATGAATAACATACGTTTTGTTACTTTAAATTTTGACATAATTTTACGAGATTTTTCTACACCATCTCAAAGATATTAAGTTATACAAAATTATTAGTTCTAATTACATCTGGCACTTGTAACACTTATCCTTGGTTCCCAGCCATTCATTTTTGCATCTCCAGCATCTTTTGCACTAAATGTAACAGTTTTAGGGGTTGATTCACTTTCTCTTGCTACGATAATTGTTATCGTCTTTGTAGTATTACCCCATCTTACAGATACTGTGCCTGTTACAGTTTTTCCAGAATCATTTTGAGCAGAAACAACAACTTGTCCTTTCTCATAATCAAAAGAACTGATAGACGCACTAAAAGTTGCATTGTCTGTACCTGATATTTTGCACTGTGCAGATGTTTGTGCATTTGCGCTAATTCCCAAACCAATTAAAGCCACAAGAATTACTAAAATCTTTTTCATTCTAAATTGAAGTTTAACGTCCGCCCCTTTTAAGCAGACAAAAATATTTTTTCCTGTTCTGATCGGCTTCACAGGTCTTGCCCGTTTTTTAGAAAATTGCTGCTTTTTCCTGCATTTTTTCGGGAACAGTTGCAATTCTGTTTCGTATATTTTGGCAGATTTCCTGTCGTCTAATTTTTTAAATTTGGATGAAATAAAAAAGCGGACTTACACTATCCGCTTTTAGAGGTCTTGAGAATACCTGAATTTATGAATAAGTAAGCCCGCATTTCTGCGAACATTAGCTTATTCTTATAAATTCTTTTGTGAAGTTCTCAAGTTCCTAAAAGCAAGAATATAGCAAACGCTATTTTTAATATACCTTATTTTGTGCCCGAAAACACAATAATTTTATCTATTCCATAACAAAAAATTGTTTAATAGTGCCACATACTTAATTCAGTTGCAAATATACATAAATTATTTTTATTAAGTGATATTTTGACATCGTTTTTTTCGTACCTTTGAAACGAACTTCAAAGCAATAAAAATTCATGAAAAATCGGTTGAAAAAAGTACAAACGGGATTACTTCTTTTAGGATTGTTGTTTTTCATTCCCGTATTACACGCTCAGGATGTGGGAGATTTCTTCACCATCGGCGGTGTAGTGAAAAATTCAAAAAACAAAAAACACATCGGGTATGTGAATGTATCGGCTGCCGGAACAAATGTCGGAACAGTAACCAACGAGAACGGGGAGTTTATTCTCAAAATCAGCAACGAGTTGGACGTACATGAAATCGAATTATCCTGCCTCGGCTACTACAACGCGAAATACAGCATTAATCGTTCGAACCGCTTGGAGCAAACATTTTTTATGGAACCCCGCGCCATCGAACTACAGGAAGTTGAGGTGCTGAGTTGGAAAAATCCGGCCGATTTGATTGAGGAGGCTACCCGGAAAATCAGTACCAATTACAGCCTTTCGCCCAATTTATTAACTTGTTTTTACCGCGAAACCATTCAGAAACGCAAAAAATACATTACCATTTCGGAAGCGGTAACGGAAGTCTATAAATCTTCGTATCAAAAAGATGCCTTAGGCGACCGGACACAAATCCTGAAAGGCCGTAAACTGTTGAGTCCGGAGAAGAAAGACACTTTGGGCGTCAAGCTCTTGGGTGGCCCCAATCTGGCAATTTATGTAGATGTAGTGAAAAATCCCGATATCTTGCTGGACACGGAAGTCCTGCGCTGTTATGCTTTTAAGATGGGGGAAATCACTTCCATCAACAACCGACTGCAATACGTCGTGCATTTTCGGCCACAAATCATTATGTCTTATCCGCTATATGAAGGCACTTATTACATCGACCGCGAAACCCTGGCGTTTACCCGCATCGTATTCGGTATGGAAATGCGCGATAAAGAAAAAGTAACGCGAATCATATTGAAAGACAAACCGGCCGGATTGCGGTTCACGCCCGAAGAAGTATCTTACGTAGTAACATACCAATATCAAAATGGAAAGAGTTACCTGAATTACATCCGCGACGAAATCCGCTTCCGCTGCGACTGGAAACGACGGCTGTTTTCCACACCTTACACTGTCATCAGCGAAATGGTGGTTACCGATCGGCGGGCGGAAAACATTGAAAAAATCGCAGGCAAAAAGGCTTTTTCGGAACGGAAATCGCTGAGCGACGAAGCGATGACTTATTACGACAGTAATTTCTGGGGCGCATACAACATTATCGAACCGACCGAATCGTTGGAATCGGCTGTTGGGAAACTGAAAAAAATGGATTAGGGCAAACCAAGATACTGTTCTTTAACCATACGAGTGCGCTTGGGGGCATCATCAGCGAAACACGACAGGAAAATATCGTAATAGTTGTTAGTATGCTTCAAATTAACAGAATCACAAATAAAATTCTTTCAATTTAAATGATTTATTAAAAAATATCTTTTAATTCTTTGTTTTTATAGAGAGAGTTGTTACCTTTGCGCCTTTAAAATATGAAGAAAAAAATGGATCAATTATTTATTTTCGATACCACCCTGCGCGATGGCGAACAGGTTCCCGGCTGTCAACTGAATACGATCGAAAAGATACAGGTAGCCCAGGCCCTCGAAAACCTGGGAGTGGATGTGATTGAAGCCGGATTTCCCGTTTCCAGTCCAGGCGATTTCAATTCGGTAATCGAAATATCCAAAGCGGTAACCTGGCCAACGGTCTGCGCCCTGAGTCGCGCCGTCGAAAAAGACATCGATGTGGCCGCCGAAGCCTTGCGCTACGCCAAACGAAAACGGATTCATACGGGCATCGGCACTTCGCCTTATCATATCCAACACAAATTTCAATCTACGCAGGACGAAATCCTCGAACGGGCGATTGCCTGCGTAAAATACGCCAAAAAGTACGTCGAAGAGGTGGAATTTTATTGCGAAGACGCCGGACGCACCGATAACGTGTACTTAGCCAAGGTAGTCGAAGCGGTAATCAAAGCGGGAGCGACAGTCGTCAATATTCCCGATACCACCGGTTATTGCTTGCCCACGGAATACGGCAACAAAATCAGGTTCCTGATGGAAAACGTGAAAGGGATAGAAAAGGCCATCCTGTCTACTCACTGCCACAACGATTTAGGTATGGCGACCGCCAACACCGTAGCCGGCATTATGAACGGCGCCCGCCAGGCGGAAGTAACCATCAACGGCATCGGCGAGCGCGCCGGGAATACTTCGCTCGAAGAAGTCGCCATGATTCTTAAAAGTCATCGCGAACTGACAATTGAAACGAATATCAGCACCCGGCATATTTATCCCGTTAGCCGCATGGTTTCCAGCCTGATGAATATGCCTGTGCAACCGAACAAGGCCATTGTGGGACGGAATGCTTTCGCCCATTCGTCCGGCATTCATCAGGATGGCGTGTTGAAAAACCGCGAAAGCTACGAAATCATCGACCCCCACGAGGTAGGAATCGACGATAACACCATCAGTCTGACGGCCCGTAGCGGTCGCGCCGCCCTCAAACACCGCTTGAACGTACTGGGCGTTGAACTGACACAGGAAAAATTAGACAGTGTGTACGAAGCATTTCTGCAATTGGCCGACCGGAAAAAAGACATCAACGACGACGATGTGTTGATGCTGGCCGGAAAAGACCGGACGGAATCGCAACGCATCAAATTGCAATATCTTCAGGTTACTTCCGGCGTGGGAATTCAGTCGGTGGCGAGCATCGGCTTGAATATCGCCGGCGAAAAGTTTGAAGCGGCTGCTGCCGGCAATGGCCCGGTCGATGCGGCTATCAAAGCCCTCAAACAGATTATCCGCCGCCAAATGACGATTCAGGAGTTTCTAATTCAAGCCATCAACAAGGGAAGCGACGATGTGGGTAAAGTCCACATGCAGGTAGAACACAACGGGATAAACTATTATGGCTTTTCGGCCAATACCGATATTATTGCTGCATCCGTAGAGGCGTATATCGACGCTATTAACAAGTTTGTGAAATGAAAACACAAGGGATTTTCAGAAAATAATTGTTTTGATTAATTTTGCAGTCTAAAAAAACGACTGTTACCCATAGATAAATTAAAAATGTCAAAAACGCTGTTCGACAAAATCTGGGATGCACACATCGTAACCGAAGTGCAGGACGGCCCCACGCAGTTGTACATCGACCGGATGTACTGCCACGAAGTAACCAGTCCGCAAGCTTTTGAAGGATTACGGAAACGGGGACTGAAAGTCTTCCGTCCACAACAAATTACCTGTATGCCCGACCACAATATACCGACTGAAAACCAGGAATCGCCCATCGAAGACCCTGTTTCAAAAAACCAGGTGGATACACTGGATACAAATGCCAGGGAATTTGGTTTGCAATATTTCCCTGTGGGGGATGCTCGAAACGGTATCATTCACGTAGTGGGTCCCGAAACCGGACTTTCCCTGCCGGGGATGACCTTAGTTTGTGGCGATTCGCATACTTCGACACACGGCGCTTTGGGAGCTGTGGCTTTCGGCATCGGCACCAGTGAGGTGGAAATGGTGTTGGCCACGCAGTGCGTTTTCCAATCCCGACCCAAAACCATGCGGATTACAGTTCAAAACCAATTACAACCGGGCGTTACCGCCAAAGACCTGGCATTATATATTATTGCGAACATGACTACCGGCGGCGCCACAGGTTACTTTGTCGAATATGCCGGCGAAGCGGTAGAAAACCTTTCGATGGAAGGCCGTTTGACGCTCTGCAATCTCTCCATCGAAATGGGCGCCCGCGGCGGCATGATTGCCCCGGACGCTGTTACGTTTGAATACCTGAAGGGCCGGTCATTTGCTCCACAAGGCGAGGAATGGGAAAAGGCCATCGCCCGTTGGAAAACCTTACAGTCGGATGCTGATGCAAGGTTCGACAAAGAAATTGTTTTCGACGCTTCCCATATCGAACCGATGCTGACTTACGGCACCAACCCGGGCATGGGAATGGGTATCAACGACAGTATACCTACCCTGGACGACATCGACCCCGCCTCCCGTATTTCTTATGAAAAGTCGTTGGAATATATGAGTTTCAAGCCCGGTGAACGATTGATTGGGAAGCCGGTCGATTATGTTTTCCTCGGCAGCTGCACCAATGGACGAATAGAGGATTTCCGCGCTTTTGCCCAAAGGGTGAAAGGGAAGCGGAAAGCCGATTCCGTCGTTGCCTGGCTGGTTCCCGGCTCGTGGGAGGTAGACAGGCAAATCCGCGCAGAGGGTCTGGACAAGGTATTGGAGGCGGCGGGCTTCACGATTCGTCAACCGGGTTGTTCGGCCTGCTTGGCGATGAACGACGATAAGATTCCTGCCGGGAAGTATGCTGTTTCGACCTCCAACCGCAACTTCGAGGGGCGACAAGGGCCTGGGGCGCGTACCATTCTGGCGGGGCCGCTGGTGGCGGCAGCAGCAGCGGTTACAGGTTGTATTATCGACCCTCGCGGAATAGCGTGCGTATCAGGCAGTACAATATGAATTGCTCGTAACACGACTTAAATAAACAATATTCGCGTTCAACAAAAACAACAAATGAAAAAGTTTGTAACACTAACAAGTACAGTCGTTCCCTTACCGATAGAGAACGTCGATACCGACCAGATTATCCCGGCGCGCTTTCTGAAAGCAACATCAAAAGAAGGCTTTGGCGATAACCTGTTCCGCGATTGGCGGTACGACAAGCACAACCAACCGGTTGCGTCTTTCGTGTTGAACAATCCGGCGTACAAAGGCGAGATACTGGTTGCAGGGAAAAACTTCGGTAGCGGTTCGAGTCGCGAACATGCTGCATGGGCGCTGGCCGACTATGGGTTCAGCGTAGTGGTATCCAGTTTCTTCGCCGATATTTTCAAAAACAATGCGATGAACAACTTTGTCCTGCCCGTGGTAGTGAGCGAAGCATTTCTATCCGGTATTTTCGAGAGCGTCAATCGCGACCGGCAAACGACATTGACCATCGACCTGAAAGCCCAGCGAATTACAAACAACGCTACCGGACAGTCGGAACCCTTCGCCATCAACGCTTACAAAAAAGAATGTTTCCTGAATGGGTTTGACGACATCGATTATCTGTTAAGCAAAAAAGACACAATCGAAGCATACGAAAGAAGCATATGAAAATTGAAATATTAGATACTACGTTACGCGACGGGGAACAAACATCAGGTGTATCGTTCGCCTCGTCCGAGAAATTACACATTGCCCGCCTGCTGTTAGTCAACCTGAACGTCGACCGGTTGGAAATTGCCTCGGCGAAAATATCCGAAGGCGAATTTGAAACAGCCAAACGCATTACCCGTTGGGCAACGGCGCGCAATTACATCGACCGGATCGAGATTCTGGGCTTTGTCGATGGCGATACTTCGCTTCAATGGGTGAAGAACGCCGGCGGCCGGGTGATGAACCTGCTTTGCAAAGGATCGCTGAAACATTGCACGGAACAACTCCGCAAAACGCCCGAACAACACTTGAACGACATCCTGACCGTGCTTCGGAAGGCGAAGGAAATGCAAATCACTCTCAACCTCTATCTCGAAGACTGGTCGAACGGGATGCTTCACTCACCGGAATATGTTTTTTACCTGATGGATAACCTCCAAAAGGCGAACATCCGGCGCTTTATGCTGCCCGATACCTTGGGAATACTTAACCCCATCAACACCGAAAAACTGTGCCGGGAAATGTGTATGAAATATCCTCACCTGCACTTCGATTTTCATGCGCATAACGATTACGACTTGGCAGTCGGGAATGTGTTTGCAGCCGTCCATGCCGGAATACACGGTATACATACCACGGTAAACGGTTTGGGCGAACGGGCGGGAAATGCGCCTTTATCCAGTATCATCGCCGTACTGCACGACCAGTTGAAACGGGAAACACATATTATCGAAAACAACCTGAACAGCGTCAGCCGGATTGTGGAATCATACTCCGGCCTCCGCATCCCCAATAACCAGCCGATTATTGGCGACAGCGTTTTCACTCAATGCGCCGGTATCCATGCCGATGGAGATCATAAAAATAAATTGTATTACAATGATTTACTGCCCGAACGCTTTGGCCGTTCTCGCGAATACGCCTTGGGTAAGACTTCCGGGAAATCCAATATTAAGAAGAATCTGGAAGCCATAGGCATCGAACTGGACGAAACGTCGATGAAAAAACTGACCGAACGCATCATCGAACTGGGCGACAAAAAGGAATTAGTTACGCAAGACGATTTGCCCTATATCATTTCCGACGTCCTTCATTCGGAAACGATCGAGCGGATACGGATTGTCAATTATTCCCTGTCCCTGACCCAGGGACTTCGTCCAACGGCCACCGTCCGCATCGCCATCGACGGCGAAGAATACGAACAAACGGCCGCGGGCGACGGGCAATACAACGCATTTTCAAAAGCCTTGTGGAAAATCTACACCCAACTGTCGAAGCCCAAACCGACACTGACAGATTACAACGTTACCATTCCCGCCGGCGGACAAACCGACGCGCTGGTACAAACCACGATTGCCTGGCATTTCAACGGCAAGGACTTTAAAACCCGCGGATTGGATGTCGACCAGACCAGTGCGGCCATTAAAGCGACGGTGAAGATGTTGAATATGATTGAGAATCTGTGAAATATTTTGCCTACTTTTGTATTCATTATTTTCAATAAAATAAACCGATGAACAAAAAACTAACAATCGCTCTCGTAGCTCACGACCAACGCAAAGCCGATATGGTGGAATGGGCAGTCTTCAACGCCGACACATTGTCGAAACATCGTCTGGTCTGTACCGGTACTACCGGCGGCCTGATTAAAAGAGCATTCGACGAAAAAGGAGCAGATGCCGAAATCGTCTGTATGAATTCCGGCCCCTTAGGAGGCGATGCCGAGATTGCCGCTATGGTTGTCCGCCACGAAATCAATCTGGCAATCTTTCTGATCGACGATTTGAATCCCCAGCCGCACGAAGCCGATATCCAGATGTTGCTTCGCCAGTGCCGGATTCACAACGTACCCATTGCCTGCAACCGTTATAGCGCCGATTTGATGATTACCAGTTCGTTGTGGGATAACGAAGAATACACGCCTAAAGTGCCCCAATACATTAAATTCAACAGGGAATGAAACTGAAAATAGCGGTCTTGCCGGGCGATGGTATCGGACCGGAAATCGTTGCACAGGCGTTGAAGGTAACCCAGGCCGTGTGCAAGCAATTCGGCCATGAACTGAGTTATCAGGAAGCCTTAGTAGGCGCCTGCGCCATTGATTCGGTGGGCGACCCTTACCCTGCCGAAACCCATGCGCTCTGCATGGATGCGGATGCGGTTCTGTTCGGAGCCATCGGTTCGCCGAAATACGATAACGACCCGTCGGCCCGAATACGTCCCGAACAAGGCTTGCTGGCCATGCGCAAACAATTGGGATTGTATGCCAACATCCGTCCGATAACGACTTTTCCGTCGCTGCTGCACCAGTCGCCCCTGCGCGCCGATTTGGTGGAAGGAGCCGACTTTATGTGTATTCGCGAACTTACCGGCGGCATCTACTTCGGGCGTCCGCAAGGCCGGAGCGAAGATGGCGCTATCGCCTACGACACCTGTGTTTACAGCGTGGAAGAAATCGAACGCATTGTCCGCCTGGCTTACTCCTGCGCCCTGAAACGGAGAAAAAAACTGACCATCATCGACAAAGCCAATGTGCTGTCTACGTCCCGTTTGTGGCGGCAGGTTTCGCAACGGTTGGAGAAAGAATATCCCGAAGTGGAAACCGAATACATGTTTGTCGATAATGCTGCGATGCAGATTGTCCAGCGCCCGAAGCATTTTGATGTGATGGTAACGGAAAATATGTTCGGCGATATCCTGACCGACGAAGCTTCGGTCATTACCGGTTCGTTGGGCATGTTACCTTCGGCCTCGATCGGCATTCACACGTCGGTATTCGAGCCGATTCACGGTTCATATCCGCAGGCGGCGGGGAAAAATAGCGCCAATCCCCTGGCAACCATCCTTTCGGCGGCGCTGATGTTTGAATATGCCTTCGATTTGAAAGAAGAAGGCAAGCGCGTACGCGAAGCGGTTGCGGCTTCCCTGTCGGCGAAAATCGTTACGGCAGATATCGCCGGTTCGGGCAAGGTATACACTACTTCCGAAGTGGGCGCTTGGATTACAGACTATATACGATAAGTGTTTTTTATTCCGCAGCATGAAGGCCTAAGGCCCGGATGTATTCCTTTTGAATCACATTGTTTTTGAATTTGCAGGCTTCAATAAAATCCGTCATGGCTTTACGCGATATCGACTGGTCGGGACGAGCCTCCCTGATTTCTTTATAGCTGCTTCGTGGAGCTTCCGAAAACCGAACAATGACATCCCAATTTTCCGGCGGAGTGATGCTTACAAACGAAGAACCGTTCATTTTTTTATAGGGCCAGAAAGTCCATCCTATGTTGTTTTCTTCCATTGTTTTACAAAATTCAGCCATCCATTCGTTTGTATTATGCCCTATTTCGCCCATGTACATGGGAAGATTCATACTATCCCTGAATGCGATGAAGTTTTGTATGGCTTCCGGCGTTGGATTGCCTCCATACCGATGGCAAGTGTACATGATCCGATCGTCGAATTTAGAATCGGTCAATGGACGGAAATTCCCATTCCATTGTGCGCCGCCCAATAAGATGATGTGATTATTATCCACTTCACGAATCGCCGCCACAGCTATTTTGTAGATAGTATTCAGTTGATCGTTCAATTCATCTTGATTTTCAAAATAAGGAGCAATCGGTTCGTTCAGCAAGTCATAACCCAGGATTACCGGTTCATTTTTATAGCGACCGGCGATTTTTTTCCAGATATCGCAATAGCGTTTCTGACTCGCTTCGCTTTCAAAAAGCCATGGATAGCCATAGCTGTCGTCGATATTATCGCCCGTTTGGCCTCCGGGAGCGTCGTGCATATCCAAAATAATGTACAGACCGGCTTCTTTACACCAGTTTACTAACGAATCGATACGGGAAAAACCATCCTGAGCAGTGGTCATTCCCATATAATCTTCATCTGTAAACAATTTATAATGAAACGGTAAGCGAACAGTATTACTTCCGGTTTGCCCGATAAACCGTATATCTTCACGTGTAATGTAATGGTCTTTGAATGCTTTCCAGAATTCGTCCGTACAATCGGGTCCTACTAATTCGCAAAACATTTCATTGATAAACCGGGCGGAGTTAACCCGCCGAAAATTCAGCATATATCCTTCCGGATTAAGCCAATTACCCAAATTCGTTCCACGAATAAAGAACTTTTCGCCATTGGGAGCTATCAAATCTTGACCCTGAACCCGGATAAACTGATCCTGAGCCATCTGTTTGTCCGAATGATTGGATTGGCAACCCGAAACGATACCCGAAACGATGATTACCCCTGTTGCGACTACCAGAAAAACTGCTCGAAATAATTTTTTCATACTATACCTTATTAAATACAGAGTGCTTGAATCTTTAATGAATAACGCAAATAACCTTCATTTTATTATCTACCACAATAACCAAGGAAGTTCACCCCCTTGTTGATATACCTGTTTCTTTTGCTTCCGTACATTCCCTGCTTGCGTTTGCTTTATAACTATTATTGTAAAATATTTTATATGTTTCGCTAATTGTCAGCCATTTTATGAGGCAAAGATAAGCCCTCTTTTTCATTACTGAAAATTTTACGTCCAAATATTCAGGCAAACACAGGTTTTTGCCGGTTTTCCATGATTATCAATAAAAAACACAAAAAGGCCCGCTTCACAGAGGCCCTTTTATTTAGCTTTTATAGGCATTAGTCTTAAGGCAAAAAGATTGTTTTAGGTTATCGGATACAAAGGTGAGGCATTTTTCGGTATCTACCAAAAAAAAAAGTATATTTTATAACATATTTTTAAAGTTTTTGATACTTTTCTGCTAAATATTTGTTAACAGTCAAAGATGAATCTATAGAAAGAATCCAAAATAATTCATTATTCATCCTTTATAATCAAAAAAAATATTTACCTTTGCACCGCAATTTTTATTAAATAATAAATATTATGTATTTAGATTCTGAAAAGAAGAAAGAAATCTTCGCAAAGTACGGAAAGTCTAACACTGATACCGGTTCGTCAGAGGGCCAGATAGCATTGTTTTCCTACCGTATTTCGCATTTAACTGAGCATCTCAAGTTGAATAAGAAAGATTATAGCACGGAGCGCTCGCTGAAAATGCTGGTAGGTAAACGCCGCCGGTTGTTGGATTACCTGAAAGATCGCGATATCGAACGGTATCGTACGATTATCAAGGAATTAGGCATTCGTAAGTAAGTGTGGGGGAAGAAATATTCCCTTTGGTAGACGAATCGGGAACGGTAACCGGCCAAGCCACCCGCAGCGAATGCCACAATGGTAGTAAACTCCTGCATCCGGTGGTACACCTGCACATATTCAACCGGAAAGGCGAGTGGTTGTTGCAAAAACGTTCCGCCGCAAAAGATATTCAGCCGGGAAAATGGGACACTTCCGTAGGCGGCCATATCGATTATGGAGAAACCGTTGAACATGCCTTACTGCGGGAAGCCCGTGAAGAATTGGGTATTCAATCTTTTGTTCCGGTTTTTCTTCGTTCGTATATCTTTGAATCGGATATCGAAAAAGAAAAGGTTTATTCATATAAAACGGTTTATGAAGGGCCTTTTGTTTTCGATTCCGTGGAAATCGACGAAATACGGTTCTGGACGACAGAAGAAATCAAACAAAATCTGCAGCGTTCGGTTTTTACACCTAATTTTGAAGAAGAGTTTTCAGCAAATATTCCGGCGGCGCAAGAATCCGATCGGCCAAACGGCAGTTGTCGGTGAGTACTCTGTATTCGCGTTATGGATAAATAGGCACGTTCGCTAAACAGGTAAAATTAAGAACCGGAGAACAGATAAAAGTCAGACTTTTTTTTGTTTTCCGGTTCTCTTTTGTTTTTTGCCGTCATTGAAGTGTAAAAGTGTAGAAGTATCTACGCTGTCTTTTTTTGTTCCTTCGGTTGCTGTCTTGCGGCCAATCTGACGGCATTGGCCGTATGGATTCCGAAGACTATCCACAGTATTTCGGTTTCCTCCGTCCTTGCCTTAATCTTTCTCAGGTTGTAGTGTTCCTTTTCCGTTCCGAAACTTCCCTCCAGGCGGGTTGACCGCTCTTTGGACAACAGCGACCTGAGTTTGCTCCTCTGTGCCTCGTCACAGGCTTTCCTGCCCTTGCGCACAAAACCGGTATAGATGGGGGATGGGGATGAGGAACAGTATGTTCTTGTCTTGTTGGTTCCATAGATCGCATCGGCTGCAAAATGGGTGATTTTTTTTGCGGAAAAGCAACTGCGCATATTGTATGGAGGATATCCCCCGTGTTCCCTCGTTGAAGGGTTTGAACGAAACATGTTCCAGGAAGTTGATCCCGTCTACCTGTATCAGGTTGGCCTTGGCACCGAACTCGACGGCTTTGGTTTCCTTGCCTCGGACGATGGGGCGGACATAGTGCTTGTCGATACTCACGATCCGGCCAGGCATCGACTTTCCGGTACGGTGCATCTGCCTTTGCTGGGCGAACACCTCCCTTATGATATTACGCCTCTTGTGATGGAAACCGTCCGGTACCAACTCCTTGCGATATTGTGTTTCTATCGAGGCCAGTTGTCCGTCCAGCTTTCCAAGCAGGTAGATCAGAATTAATGAATTGATGGGATTTATATTGATATTTGATTTTTTTTGTTTACTTTTGCATCTGTAAAATAATTTATATGAAGATGAAGAAAAGTATTGAGAACAAATGGATAACGGCAATCATCGCCCTGAAAAATGAGGTTGCAGGCAAAACAAAGCCCTTATTCGGGCTGCAAAACGTCATATACAGCCGGAACGTTATATGCAATACCCACTAATGATTTGTGAAAATTATCTATAAAGAAACTCTTGACAAAATAAAAATAAAAGTTTACTCTTATTGAGATCAGAGGAGATTTAGGCATGGAAGGGAATGATTCTAGAATAAAAATACTGGTATGTTGTTATCAACCATGGAAATTGGAATTACCTAAAGAAAGTATTTTTTTACCTATTCAGGCAGGGAAAGTCAGTTCTGGATTTAATCTTAATATGCAAGACGACACTACTGGCGATAATATTAGTAATCGTAATGATATGTTTGGTGAGTTTACGGCATGGTATTGGGCATGGAAAAATATAAAAATATTTTATCCTGATATCGAATATATTGGGTTATCTCATTACAGAAGATATTTTGCTATGAATAAAACTGGGGGGGTAATACATTTAACAAATACTCCCATGATGAATAATTACGAAAATCTGTTTATAAACAGTCTTATGAAGAATGATATTATACTTGCAAAACCCGAATATTTTCCATATGATCTAAGAACCCACTATTCCTACTGGCATAATAGTTTTGATTATTTATGTATAAAAGAAATTGTTCACGAAATATGCCCTGAATATGATGAATCATTTTTATACATATTTGAAAAAAATATAAAAATGTCTTTATATTGTATGTTTGTAACGAAATACGATTTATTTGATAATTATTTTAAATGGCTTTTTCCTTTGCTTTTTGAAGCAGAACGTAGAATAGATATATCAAAATATCAAAAATATCAAAAAAGAGTCCTTGCTTTCTTAGCGGAAAGATTATTGAATGTATTTGTTTATCATCATAAATTGCGAATTGATTATAGGCCAATATATTTTATTCATGGTTCCGATGGTAAATATAAAAAATCGACTAAAATACTAAAAAAAATAAAAAGTCTTATAAAAATATTCATCCCTTATGGAATTATAATATTATGGAAAAAATATAAAAAAATAATGGAGTACAGGTGGTACTGCGCATAACAGGACTGTTTCACTTCGCCGCAGTAGCGGCTCGGCCTCCGGAACGTTATGTGCTATACCTCCTAAAATTTCATACAAAAATTATCTAAAATATTGACAAAAATAAAAACGTCATATAATATAATTTGGCGCTTGAACCATCTGCATTATGGAGAAAATTAAATATGGAAAAATTAAAATTTCGGGACGCATTAGGAACTGATTTAAAAATATTGCTGTCCGCTAAACTTAAAAACCGCACAAATCACCTGTCCGAGATGCCGATAAAACGGCATTTCGGATTTGTTTTTGAAAAAGTAAGCCCCCCTACTCAAAATGGATAGCAAATTGGACGATTTTAGGTGGCGATTTCGCATGTTCTTCGGAGAT
>JAISYG010000066.1 GCA_031270075.1 Dysgonamonadaceae bacterium | reverse complement strand
CGAGCAGCGCGGCCAGCGCTGCGGCGGCCTGTTCGTGCGCCCCGATCCAGGGTTCGAGGTTCAGGGCGGTCACGTCGGTCGCCCTGGCACGCAGTTCCTGCACCAGGTTGAGGGACGAGGCCAGTTCCTGCCGGTAAGCCTCCTTGCCGATATTGCCGTAGTGGCTGAAGACGATGTCGAGGTTCTCCGCCGACCGTCGCACGGCGGGGTCGAAGTGGTTCAGGCACGAGCGGGCGTATTCGGACATGCCGGAGAAGGAGGTGTCGAAGGCGTGGTCGGCTTCGGCAATCCGTTCCGTTTCCGCGCTTTTGCGGATGCGTTCCAGCGCGATGTCCAGGTCGGACAGTTTGCCGCGGAACGGGGTGATAAACTCGCTTATCCCCAGCGGCTGTTCGCCGTAGCGGGCATAAAGCGCATCGTTTTCGCTGTGAAAACGGAAATGCAGCTCATTCGGAAGAGCCTGCGTTTTTACTTTTACTAATTTGTCATTTGTCGGGTCCATACTCATTCTGTTTTAAAAGATGTATATTTATATTCATTGGTATGCGGATACAAACCGGCCGACGGTCGCGGGGAACCTGTATTATATGGATACAAGCCGGCCGACGGTCGCAGGGAACCTGTATCATACGGATACAAGCCGGCCGACGGTCGCGGGGAACCTGTATCATACGGATACAGGCTTGCCGACGGTCGCGGGGAACCTGTATCATACGGATACAGGCCTGACGGCGTCGGATAATTTTCATGCGGGAGAAAATTTATTTCCGTCTTCCACGAAAAACTTTTTCTTGTCATTTGAATCCAATTGAAGAATTTACAAATGAAGGAATGAACCGGAGTAGCAACACAAAAAAGCCTTCGGAAAAGACGGTCTGTCTTTTTCCGAAGGCTGTATGAAATAATCGGCGGCGTTCCGATCACAAGTGATCGTAACTTATTTTTTAATAGGTGTTTACCCCCCCCACAAATTTGGATGACGCAGATTTACAGCGCTTTCACACGAAGCAAAGCGTGGAGCCGGGAGAGCGATATGTCTGTTATTCAGCGTCATTTTACAAATGATGTTTTTATTGAATGAATGTGTAAAAGTAATATTTTATTTTGAAATGGCAATAAGAAAAATTATTTTTCTAACAACCATTCAAATACGTTTTTATGGATAATTCCTGCTCGATTTTGCGGAAACGATTCGGTGGTCAGCAAGTATTTCGGGTAATAAAGTTTATCAAGATATTCTTTGCGTTCTATTCTGTTTTTCATTTTCCTTAAACATTTGATCTACGGCTGCAAAGATACGAGGATTATTAAAACTTGCAAAATTTGCAAGTTTTGATAATCCTGTTTGTCACACCTTCACCAACTCCGGATAAGCAATGCGCGAGTGATAGACCGATAGCAATTTCTCAACAAACACATTCTTAATAGCAGTAATATTCCGGAAAGTCAGCGGCGCATCGTTTAAGAGGCCATCGTTGATTTGTCCGTCGATGATGCGGTTCACCAATTCCCGGATGGTTTCTTCGCGGTAATCTTTCAAGCTGCGGGAAGCCGCTTCCACCGAATCGGCCATCATCAGGATAGCGGTTTCTTTGGTGTCGGGATTGAAACCGGAGTAGGTGAACGCTTCTTCATTCACCGTTTCACCCGGATGCTGGTTTTTGAACGAATGGTAAAAATATTTCGCCTTTCCGGCCCCGTGATGCGTAAGGATAAATTTGATAATCGCCGGCGGAATACCGAATTTTTGCGCCGCTTTTACTCCGGCCGGCACATGATTGGTAATCATCCGGGCGCTCTGTTCCAAGGTCAGCTGTTCATGCGGATTCGTTCCTCCCGTTTCATTTTCGGTAAAAAAAGCCGGATTTTCCATCTTTCCCAAGTCGTGATACAAAGCGCCGGTACGCACCAGTTGCGGATTAGCGCCTATTTTAGCGGCCGCCGCAGTGCCCAACATGGATACCTGCAACGAGTGCTGGAAAGTGCCGGGCGTTTTTTCGGATAATTGCATCAGGGCGGGCAGATTGATATCCGATAATTCGACCAAGGTAACATTGGATATATAACCGAAAATCTTTTCCACAATGTAAATAAAAGCGTAGGTAAACATGACGAACAGGAAATTAATCCCGAAATAAATAAACATGTTCCAATTGATTTTCGTCAATTCCCCTTCCAAAAACAACTGGATTCCGGTATAGCCAATGATGTAAGTGCCCAGGATAAAGATGGCGCAGCGAATCAGTTCCGAACGCTTGGTTAAATCTTTCAGGACATAGAGCGCTACCGTGGAGGCGAAAAACTGAATCAGGATAAATTCGAGAGCAAAAGGCGCCATCAGCGAACAGATTAAAATGGTAATCAAATGCGTAATCTGCGCCGTCCGCGATTCAAAAAAGGTTCGGATAACGATGGGGATAATGGCGTAGGGAATGATATAAACGCTAAAAAAACCGGTTCTGGCAGACGCTTCCGTGAGCAAAATAAACAGGGCGGCCATCGAAAACAGGAATACCACATCTTTTTGATTGGCGTATATCTTTTTGCGGAAATAGACCAGATACAGCAAAAGACAAGTCAATAATCCGCCGATCAACAGGATAATCCCGGCCAGAAAACCCGTTTGCCGTTGTACACCGCCCCCTTCCTCCTCCTGAATTTGTTTGAGAGAAAGCAAAATATTGTAAACAGGACCGGTAACAATTTCACCTTGGTCTACAATCTTTTCGCCGGCCTGCACCATTCCGTGAGGAACGGCTACCCGTTGCAAATCTTCCTGTTTCACTTTTTCGGATAGATTTTCGTCGTATTGCAGGTTATCGTGCAGGAAATCGTTTAAATCGACCGAACGTAAAACATTTATCGACAAATAAGAGGGACAGTTGTCCAAGAGATAGGAATAGGCCGATTTAATGGTGAAAACATCACGGGTTGCCTGAAGAACGGTCTTGTTATTCTTCTGCAATACCTTGAAAGCATCGTAAGCATTGCTCTGCAAAAACTGATAATCCTGACTGGAAACCATTCCCAAAGCATAAATTTCCTTTAAAGTTTTATCGACGTAGCTTTTGTATGCGGCATTCCAATGTTCCTGGGGATAATGCACACAGGCCGCATTGAACCGTTCCTGCTGCTGAACGTACATTTCCTGATGGAATTGGAAATAAGGAATAAATTGTTTCAGAACCGAATCCTGTTCCGCTTTCAACTGTTCCGGCGACTTGTAAACGGGGAAATCAAAGGGCGCCGTAAGCAAGCCGTATTGCCACGGTTTCCCTTCTGTAAACGCATATCGAAAAGTTCCTTCCCGGGGAAAGAGGAGGATAATCAACACCGTTACTATGACAAAATAGACGATGCTATTCCGGATATATTTTGTTACATTCATCAATCACAACCAACCGTTTGTGCGATACCATTCGACCGATTCCATCAATCCGCGTTTCAGCGCATAATCGGCGCGGAAATCCAAGTCATATACCACGGGAAACGTATCGCATGTCCAATCCCGCTGCTTCATAATCTCATATTTATCCCGATTGAGGGTAGACGGTTGATTCCTCCATCCGGCTATTGTTTCAGACAAGACGGAAACCGCCCGAAGCAACCACAAAGGAATTCGTAACCGGATAACTCGTTTTTTTCCCAATACTTCTTTCGCTATACAGGTATATTCCGCATCGGAATACGTATTTCCATCGGATAAAAAATACGTTTTGTGATCGACCGGATTTTCCAAACTCAGGAAAAGGGCCTTCACTAAATCTTTGACATAAACGAAACTCAGTTTTTGAGGCTCGAATCCCGCCGTGATATCCCAACCCGATTGAATCATTTTCAACATCAGGTAATAATCTTTATCCCGGGGCCCGTAAACACCCGTCGGACAAAAAATAATGTATGGAAAATCGGTTTGGGATTTCAGGAAATTTTCGGCTTTCAGCTTGCTGTTACCGTATTGGGTGCGAACGCCGGGATGGTGGGCGCTCAGACTACTCATCAAAACAAACTTTTCAGGAATGCAGCCGCTTTTCTGCAACGCTTCTATCAAGTGTTTGGAATGCCGGTAATTAATCTTTTCAAAATCGTCCGGATTCACGCATTTGGTAACGCCGGCATTATGCACCACATAATCCCAAGGGCCGTGTTGGGCGATTTGGGCTTTCAGTTTATCCATATCGGCATAATCCAAATCGATGAACCGGATACGTTCATCCCGAAGATATTCTTTGCTACTGCTTTTACGGATGCCCGCCCAGGTTTGCCACCCTTTCTCGAGCGCCTTTTCTACCAGAAAACTTCCGATAAAACCACTTGCACCGGTAATCAAAATTGTTTTCATCGTTTACTTTGAAAAAATCGTTTCATTCTCCCGGTGGCTTCGTCTGCCAATACGCCGGATACCACTTCCGTCTTCGGGTGAAGCGTGCCGGGAGCGAATTTCCGGTATCCGCGTTTTTCGTCGGCCGCGCCATAAACCACTTTCGATACCTGCGACCAGCCCAGCGCCCCCGCACACATCGGACAGGGTTCGACCGTAACGTACAAGGTGCAATCTTTCAGATGTTTTCCGCCTAAAAACGAAGCGGCGGCCGTAATGGCCTGCATTTCCGCATGGGCGGTTACATCATTCAGCGTTTCCGTCAGATTATGCGTGCGGGCGATGACCCGGTCGTTGCAAACCACAACGGCTCCAATCGGAATTTCGCCCCGTTCAAAAGCTTTTTGGGCTTCCGCCAACGCTTGTTTCATATAATATTCGTCGTTGTTCACACCGGTTTTTTGATTACAAAAATAGTGTTTTTCTCTGACAAGTAAAAATCCGGGTATTACGAAACATTTATTGAATCAGTCTTCCCCATTGTTTTGTTTCCGAACAAGTCATCTGTAACGTCCGGTTTCCCGCTTGCATACGGAAATCACCCGCTTCCAGCACCCATTGGCCCTCCGAATCGCAAAAAGCGAAATCGCTGCCTTTCAGTTTCAGGCTTACCGTTTTGGCTTCTCCGGGTTGAAGTTCCACTTTGGTAAAAGCCCGGAGGCGCCGGTTATCGGGCGTAAGAGAGGCAACCAAGTCGCTTCCGAACAGCAGTACACTCTCCTTCCCTTTTACGGTTCCGGTATTTTTGACATCTACCGTAAAAGTCAGTTCATCGCCGGAGGTAAAAACCGGTTTATCGACTGTCAGGTTACTGTATTCAAATGTGGTATAACTCAAGCCATAACCAAACGCCCATTGCACGGAGATAACCGCATTGTAATCGTAAGCGCCTTCCATTTTGTCGACACTTTCGCTGGGTTTATAGTCGTAAGTGGTCAGCGAACTTTGATAACGCGGATAAGTATAAGGCAATTTACCGCTGGGGTTTACATCGCCGTAAATGACGTTTGCCAGTGCGTCGCCGCCATAATTGCCCGTCAGGTAAATATGCAGGATGGCGTCGGCTAAGGGAACCAACTCCCGGATAATACGCGGACGGCCTTCGTTGAGCACCAACACGATGGGTTTACCCGTTTTAGCTAACGCTTTTACCAAGTGGATTTGATTGGCAGAAAGCGACAAATCGTCCAGATTGCCCGGAGTTTCACAATAGGAATTTTCACCGATGCAAGCCACAATCACATCCGCACCCTTTGCGGCAGTTACCGCTTTTTCGATTTCAGGTTCGTTCTCTTCCCAGTATCGACCCTTGTTTGTATAGGTAACACCCGGTTGGTAAATCACATTCGTTGCGCCTGCTTTCTTTTGCAGGGCTTCGAGAAGGGTGTTATAGTCTTTTGCATACAAATCGGCTGCATTGCCTTGCCATGTATACGACCAGCCACCGTTTAGGGTACGCATGGAATTTGCATTCGGCCCGGTAACGAGGATGCGCTTGTCCGGAGAAAGAGGTAATAACCGGGCATTGTTTTTCAACAGCGTGATCGCTTCTTCGGCAGCAACCAACGCCGCTTGTGCATGCTTCTCGCTTCCGAAATCGGGATAATCGGCGGTGTTGGTGTAAGGCTTATCGAACAAACCGAGCCGGTATTTCATCCGGAGGATGCGGCGGACGGCATCGTCGATCCGTTTCATAGGAACTTTTCCCTCCCGAACCAATTCTTTCAGTAATACACAAAAATCCCAGGAGTAGGGGTCCATCGTCATATCGATACCGGCATTGATGGCCAGTTGGATGGCTTCTTTTTTGTCGGCGGCGACCCAGTCGCGTGCAAAAAGGTTGTTGATATCCGCCCAATCGGTTACAATCACCCCGTCCCAATTCAGATCCTCTTTCAACCATTGAGTGAGGTGTTCGTAATCGGCATGGAAAGGTAATCCGTTGTTGGTACCGGAATTGACCATTACCGACAGCGCGCCGCTACGGATGGCCGCCAAGAAAGGAGCAAAATGTTTTTCCCGCATTTCCTGTTCATTGATTCGCGAAGGCGTACGGTCTTTGCCGGTAGTGGGAACACCGTAACCCATATAATGTTTGAGGCAAGCGGCAACATGAAAGTCATCGATTCGTTCCCCGGTGCCGCCTTGAAAAGCTTTGACCATAGAGGCGCCCATTTCCGCATTCACTAAAGGATCTTCGCCGAAAGTTTCCCATATACGCGGCCAGCGCGGGTCGCGCCCCATATCCAATACGGGGGCGAAAGTCCAGGGAATACCGCCGGCCCGGGTTTCGTAGGCCGAGATTTGTCCGGTTACAGCGGCCAGTTCGCGATTAAACGTAGCGCCTAAAGCGATATTCTGCGGGAAAAACGTAGCGCCTACCGTATACGAGGCTCCATGAATTTGATCCACTCCGTAAATAACGGGAATTCCGGTTTCCGCCAAAGCCATCTGTTGGATTTCGGCAATCAGCGTATTCCAGTTGGCAGGTGTTTGCGGCTGAGCATACGGCACATTGAGGATAGAGCCTACTTTATATTTACGGATGACGGTATCCAGCAGAGCCGGATCCAATTCGGCGGGAGCCATTGGATCCCGGTGGGGATTTTGTTTCAGAATCACATCGACAGTGAGTTGCGTCATTTGGCCGATTTTTTCATCCACACTCATTTTTTTCAGAAGGCTTTCCACCTTTTGTTCAATGGAAGCATTGGAAGGAACGGCAGGAGTTGTATCTGCCGGTTTCTGCGAACAGGCATTCAAAAGGAATGCGGTGGCAACGAGTAACAGGTATTTTTTCATTGTTTAATCATGTGAACGTATTGAATCCATTTTATTGATGCGTAGTGATGCAGTTACTTGCCCAATTGGAACGAAACCGGAATATAAGTCGGATGGGCTATTTCTTGATTACCCAGCATGAAACTGGGCTTTAATTTTACCGTTACGTTACTCGAACCGTTACCGATACCGGCAAAATTAAATGCCAGGTTTTTGATGGCCTCCAAAGATTCATTATTCAGCACTTGTTTCAGGTCGAACGCCATTTGAACAGGCAGCACAATTTTCTGTCCCCCGTTAATCTGCAACTGTTTTTGCAGAGAGCCGGTCGTCATTTCGTAGCCATCTATTTCGAGGATATACCTTAATCCGTTTAAAACCGCTGCTTGTACTCCCGGATTAGTTACATTTAAGTTCAGCGTAAAATTCAGCGGCAAAGAACCTCCCTTGCCGGAGAAAGCGGAAGTCAATGTTAGGAGATTCATCGGGTCTAATGAAGTTAAACCGTTTGCATTCTGCAAATGAATGCCTGCCAGAGTTAATCCCGAAATAGAATTGAATTCGTATTTACACTGGGTCATTTGATAAGTTCCCAATAGTTGTTGCGCCACATCACAAGAACTTATCATCACCCAAATTCCGATAAACGCCATTAATTTCTTCATATAACCATTCATTTTTATTTTTGCAAGCAAAGGTAAAATAAATTTACGTCTTTTTAAAAAATGTTTGGATATTCTTTGGTTCGCAGATTCAAGTAAGCCATGCAACTTTTTTCTCAAACGTTTCCCTGTCCACCCCCCCCTCTCTTGTTCCTGTGGCGGAAACCAATCCCCCACAGGATGGCCG
>JAISYG010000049.1 GCA_031270075.1 Dysgonamonadaceae bacterium | reverse complement strand
AAAAGGACTGGAAACGCTTGTGAATTTACCGTATTTAGAGTTATCCAACAATCAACTGACAGAGATAAAAGGACTGGAAACGCTTGTGAATTTACAGCAATTATATTTATACGAAAATCGACTGACAGAGATAAAAGGACTGGATACGCTTGTGAAGTTACAAACATTATGGTTATACGACAATCAACTGTCAGAGATAAAAGGCATAAATTCGATTATTGCATCTTTAGAAGGGTTACGTATAAATAATAATCCATTTTTACAGGATGCAAATTTGTCATTGGAAGATTGGAACCATCGTGATATTATTTGGAAATATCTGTCTGACCTTGATATATAAGTATCCATCGAATCGTAAGCCGGAAGCCATCGTTTTTGACTTCGGCGGTCAGGATTACCAGGATGTCGGATTATTTCCTGTTCGTTATTTTCCATTTTTTATTTTTTCTAATTTAGGTTTAATTACCGTCAGGCATACGGCTGTGACTAACAATAAAAGTATAACAATGAAAGCCCCTGTAAATATATTTTTTGATAAAATGAAAGATGGATTTGACAGCGCTTCTTCACCGACTTCATTTACGATAGACAACATATTTATTATTGACGGAGAAAATATAATCCCACCGACTGTCAATGGAATTATGTTTATGATATATTTTAACATAATCCATTTGTGCTTAAAAAATCCCCATTGCGTGAATCTTGAGAAAATTATGCCCGTAATAAACGTAATTATATTCGTCGGAACAATTATCAACAGGTCAATGTAATGAACAGCCAATAATATTTCCGATAAATTATTTTTGTTCAAAACGACAGTCAACAAAAACAAACCGACAACACTCGCGCCAATCCAGATGGATGCTGATAAAATATGAATCGTTTTTACTATTTTATAGCCTTTACTTGACAATTTCATCGGCAGCTTATCTTTGCGTTCAGAAGAGGCTCTGTTATCATTCGACTTATTTTTGCTGTTTCCACCTGCGTTTATTCTGTTAACCAAATTTCCCATCGACGCCTTGCCTGCAACCTCGTTTTTCTGGACGCCGGTTGCCGTTATCCCGTTGTTTTCAATATTTTTCTTCATCTTCGTATGAATTATTTTACAAGTGCAAAGATACGCTTTTTCCCGAATCAACTAATGACATCTTCCGGCATCCCGTAAAGTTTTGCTGCTTATCAGAGGAACAGTCAGCGACGCCGCTTGCTATAATGCGACGAAAGCGGGAACCCGATATCATCCAGTGAAGATGAATAAGGTAATGAGGTTTCGAGTGGAATCAGGAAAAATAAGGGAGCGGAAAAATGAAATGAACTTCAAAAGGTTTTTTCACCTTTTGAAGTTCATTTCGTTGTGTGGCTGTTTTATAACTTCTCTTGGGATTATCTTCTGTTCGACCTGAAGCCATTGGAACGCTGTTCCGACCGGTCGGGACGTTCCCGTCTTTCCGATCTTTCCGGTCGTTCCGAACGTTCCGGCATTCCTTCGGGACGCGGCAGCAATGCTTTGCGCGAAAGTTTGAATTTGCCTGTCTTCGGATCGATATCCATCAGTTTCACGGTAATCGCATCGCCTTCTTTCAAGCCCGTTTCTTCCACGGTTTCCAAGCGTTGCCAGTCCAGTTCGGAAATATGCAGCAGGCCGTCTTTTCCTGGCAGGAATTCAACGAAAGCGCCGTAAGGCATAATCGAGCGTACTTTCCCTTCGTAAATTTCACCGATTTCGGGCACCGTTACAATTCCTTTCACTCTTGCCATTGCGGCGTCCATCGATTCTTTATTGGTGCCGGAAATTTCCACGCGACCGATGCCGTCGATTTCATCAATCGTAATCACTGCGCCGGTTTCTTCCTGTATGCCCTGGATGATCTTTCCACCCGGGCCAATCACTGCGCCGATAAATTCTTTCGGGATAATAATCACTTCGATACGCGGTACGTGCGGTTTGAAATCTTCACGCGGCTCGGAAATCGTTTCCAGGATTTTGCCGAGGATATGGGCGCGACCTTCTTTAGCCTGAGCCAGAGCATTTTCCAGAATCTCGTACGAAAGGCCATCCACCTTGATGTCCATTTGCGTAGCCGTAATCCCTTCGGTGGTTCCAGTTACCTTGAAATCCATATCGCCCAGGTGGTCTTCGTCGCCCAGAATATCGGAAAGGACGGCGTAATTCCGGCCTTGGTTCTCGGAAATCAAGCCCATGGCAATTCCCGAAACCGGACGTTTGATTTGTACCCCGGCATCCAGCAAGGCCAGTGTGCCGGCACAAACCGTCGCCATCGACGACGAGCCGTTCGATTCCAGAATATCGGAAACAATCCGGAGCACGTAAGGAAAATCTTCCGGAAGCATGGGTTTCAACGCACGGTGCGCCAGATTGCCATGTCCGATTTCGCGTCGGCCTACCGCCCGTTGCGGACGGGCTTCGCCGGTAGCGAAAGGCGGAAAATTATAGTGTAGCAGGAAGCGTTCTTTATTGATGTTCAGCACATCGTCGATCAACTTTTCGTCTAATTTAGTACCCAACGTTACGGTAGTCAGGGCTTGTGTTTCGCCCCGCGTGAAAATAGCGGAACCGTGCGGCCCGGGAATCGGGTCAACCTCCGACCATATCGGACGGATTTCGGTTGTTTTCCGGCCGTCCAGGCGGATGCCTTCGTCGAGGATGCAGCGGCGCATCGCATCTTTTTCCACATCGTGGTAGTAGCGGGCGATGAGCGCTTTCTTTTCGTCGGTCAATTCTTCTGCCGTAAAGCCGGCGGTATATTCTTCGATGATGGCCTTGAAGGCGTTGCTACGGTCTTGCTTCGGTTGACCGGAACGGGCTACGGCATATACTTTGTCGTAGAGTTTTTCTTTAATATCGGCGCGCAGTTCTTCGTCGTTCACTTCGTGCGAATATTCGCGTTTCACAGTTGAGCCGACGGCTTCCATCAGTTCCAGTTGCACTTTGCACTGTTCTTTAATGGTTTCGTGGGCAAATTTAATGGCTTCCAGCATTTCGCCTTCAGAAACTTCGTTCATTTCGCCTTCCACCATCATAATATTGTCGATAGTGGCGCCGACCATAATATCTATATCCGCCTTTTTCAGTTGATTGAAAGTGGGGTTAATAACAAATTGTCCGTCGATGCGTCCTACACGCACTTCCGAAATCGGACCATTGAACGGAATCGTCGAAACGGCTAAAGCTGCCGAAGCGGCCAGGCCGGCCAGAGCATCGGGCATATCTTCGCCATCGGACGAATAGAGTGTAACGTTGACAAAGACATCGGCATGATAATCGTCCGGGAACAGCGGACGCAGGACGCGGTCGATCAGACGACTGGTGAGGATTTCCGAGTCGGAAGGCCGACCTTCACGTTTCGTAAAACCGCCCGGAAAACGTCCGAAAGCGGAATATTTTTCTTTGTATTCAACTTGCAGGGGCATAAAATCGGTGCCCGGAGTTGCATCTTTGGCGCCACAAACGGTTGCCAGCATCATGGTGTTGTTCATTCGCAACACGACCGACCCGTCGGCTTGTTTAGCCAGTTTGCCGGTTTCCAGGGTGATAGTCCTTCCATCACCTAATTGGATTGTTTTTACAATCGGATTAACCATAAATAATCTCTTCTAATAATTTTTTTCTCTATTTAAAATCGGGCAAAGGTAATAAAAAATTATCAAAGAAGCAGTATCTTTGCGCATCGAAAATAATAATGTAAGATACAATGGCAAAAGAAACGACTTCAGGCGCAGGACAGTTGAAAGAATTGACTTCACGCGGTGAAAATTATTCGCAATGGTACAACGATTTGGTTATTAAGGCCGATTTGGCGGAAAACTCCGCCGTTCGCGGCTGTATGGTTATCAAGCCCTACGGCTATGCGATATGGGAAAAAATCCAGCGGCAGTTGGACGATATGTTCAAGGCTACCGGGCATGTGAATGCCTATTTTCCGCTCTTTATCCCCAAGTCTTTTTTCAGCAAGGAAGCCAGTCATGTAGAAGGTTTTGCCAAAGAATGTGCGGTGGTAACGCATTACCGTTTAAAAAACGACCCGGATGGGAAAGGGGTAATCGTCGATCCGGAAGCCCGGTTGGAGGAAGAATTGATCGTCCGTCCCACATCGGAAACCATCATCTGGAACACCTATAAGGGCTGGATCCAATCTCATCGCGATTTGCCTATACTGTGCAACCAGTGGGCGAACGTAGTGCGCTGGGAAATGCGCACGCGACTCTTTCTCCGTACCGCCGAATTTCTTTGGCAGGAAGGCCACACGGCGCACGCTACACGGGAAGAAGCAATCGAAGAAACACTGAAAATGCTGAATGTCTACGCCCTTTTTGTCGAAAACTACATGGCGATACCGGTTGTCAAAGGCGTAAAAACACCTTCCGAACGCTTCGCCGGCGCCCTCGATACCTATTGCATCGAAACCCTGATGCAGGACGGAAAAGCGCTGCAAGCCGGCACTTCCCATTTTCTGGGACAGAATTTTGCCCGGGCCTTCGATGTACAGTTCCTCGACCGCGACGGCCGGCGCGATTACGTCTGGTCTACCTCCTGGGGCGTTTCCACCCGTTTGATGGGTGCACTTATCATGACCCATTCCGATGACAACGGATTGGTTTTGCCGCCGAAACTGGCGCCCTATCAAGTAGTGATTGTGCCTATTTTCAGGGATGATGCCGGTCTGGCTGCTATTAATGAAAAAGTAGAGGGTATTGTCAACGAACTGAAAGCTTCAGGAATCAGTGTAAAATACGACAACTCGGACAATAAAAAACCGGGCTGGAAATTCGCCGAATACGAGCTGAAAGGTGTACCCGTCCGCCTCGCTA
This sequence comes from Dysgonamonadaceae bacterium, assembly GCA_031270075.1. Classification (GTDB taxonomy): domain Bacteria; phylum Bacteroidota; class Bacteroidia; order Bacteroidales; family Azobacteroidaceae; genus Azobacteroides. The sequence continues at coordinate 8,956 of JAISYG010000049.1, read as the reverse complement.
TGGGCGCCCGCGATCTGGAAAACGGTACCATCGAAGTAGCTCGCCGCGATACGTTGACCAAAGAAACCGTACCTTCGGCCAACATCGCCGCACACGTAAAGAACCTGTTGGACGATATTCAACAAAACATCTATCGGAAGGCGCTCGATTACCGCGCATCCTACACTGTTTCTGTGGATACTTACGACGCATTTAAGCAAAAAATCGAAGAAGGCGGGTTTATTCTCGCCCATTGGGACGGCACGGCTGAAACGGAAGCGCGAATCAAGGAAGAAACCAAAGCGACCATCCGTTGCATCCCGCTGGAGGGCGACGCTACTCCCGGCCAATGCATGGTTACGGGAATGCCTTCAAAACAGCGGGTGATTTTTGCGCGAGCGTATTGAACTTTTATATTTTTCGTTTGTAATAAGAAAATTTCACTATATTTGCATGGTAATTCTGTAAATAATACTGCAATGAATACGGTTTTATTACAACCATTCAATAGAATATCCGCTGGGGTGGGAAAATGCCTAAACTTCGGAAGAACTTTTGTTGGAAATCAAAAAACTATTGAAAAAGAAATTGGATGATAGAAATAAAATATCACAGGAGTGTTATACAACACGGTATATTCTTTTCCAAAAATTTGATAATATCTATTTTATCCGGCAGATCACGAATAATCATGTAGCGGCGCAATATTTTGCATAAATGGATGCTTACAAAACCATATCGACCCCATCGGAGGGCTACGTCACCGAACAACGCAGCAAATTCCTTTCTTTTGCCATCCCTGTGCATACGCCGGAACAGGTAAAAGAAATCGTAGACGCTTACCGGAAAAAATATTACGATGCGCGACACGTCTGTTGGGCCTATATGCTGGGCGCCGCACGAGCCCAATTCCGCGTCAATGACGATGGTGAGCCTTCTTCCACCGCGGGAAAACCCATTCTGGGTGCTATTAACTCCCATGTATTGACGGATATTCTAATCATTGTTGTGCGCTATTTCGGCGGTGTGAAGCTGGGCACTTCCGGTCTGATTGTCGCTTACCGGGCTGCTGCACAGGATGCGATTCAAAATGCACAAATCATTGAAAAAACGGTGGACGAAGACATTGCAATTGCTTTTGAATATCCCTGTCTGAATGGCGTGATGAAAACAGTGAAGGAAATGCAAGCGCAAATCCTGTCGCAACATCTTGATAACAATTGCCGGATGGTTTTGCGTATTCGCCGGAGTGAAGCGGAACGGTTGAAACAGCAATTATCATTATTGGTAAAAGATATCGGAACAGCTAATCCCCTTTCATTTAGGACATAAAAAAAAGGTTGTCCTCTCGACAACCAATCTTCATTGTTAACCTTAAATCTAATACCATGAAAAACACAGTACAAAGGTAAGTGTTTTTATGTTATAAAACATAATCTTCAGGCACAATTTTTATAAGTTTAACAAAGTTTAACTACTCGACCGATAAAATCAGTCCTTTAAGGTATTCTCCTTCGGGATGATAGATACTAATTGGATGGTCGGCCGGTTGGGAAAGTTGTTGTAAAATGCGGACTTTCCGTCCCGATTGGGCGGCTGCGCTGAATACCGCCAAGCGGAAATCGTTTTTAGAAACTACTTGCGAGCAGGAAAAAGTGAAAAGAATCCCACCCGGTTGAATTTTTTCAAAAGCAATGGCATTCAGTTTGCGGTATCCTTGCAACGCATTTCGCAAAACATTCCGGTGCTTGGCAAAGGCCGGCGGGTCTAAAATAATCAAATCGTAAGGGTGCGATGTTCGATCCAGGTACTTAAATGCGTCTTCAGTAAACGATTGATGGCGTACATCGCCGGGAAAATTCAATGCAATGTTTTCGTTGGTCAGAGCAATGGCTTTGGCCGAACTGTCGACCGAATGAACGGTTTGGGCGCCTCCCCGCATAGCATAGCAGGAAAAACCGCCTGTATAACAGAACATATTCAGCACGTTGCGGCCTTGAGCGTATTGTTCCAGCAGACTCCGGTTTTGACGCTGATCGACAAAAAATCCGGTTTTCTGCCCTTTGAGCCAGTCGACCCGGAAATGCAAACCATTTTCCAAAGCAAGGGATGAACCGTTTTCCCCGCCCAGGAGATAAGCGTTTTCGGCGCCCAAATCGGCTTTGTAGGGCAGGGTATCTTCCGATTTGTAGTAAATATTTTCAATGGCGGTACCTAAAGCCTCTTTCAACGCTTCGGCCACTTCGTGTCGGGCGAGATGCATTCCCGGCGAATGGGCTTGCATCACAGCCGTATGGCCGTAAATGTCGATAATCAGTCCCGGCAACCAGTCACCTTCGCCGTGTACCAGCCGGTAGGTGTCGTTATGCGGATTTTCCGCCAGGCCCGATTGCTTGCGAAGTTGGTAAGCAACCGTCAATCGTTTTTTCCAGAAGGAGGTATCGATGGTTTCGGATTTGAAACTTAAAATCCGGACGGCAATCGAACCGATTTGGTAATGTCCCAAGGCTAAGAAATGATTTCCTGAATCGTAGATTTCTACCACTTCACCTTCTTCGGGAACGGTGTCGATGTGATGAATAGCGCCCGAAAACACCCATGGATGAAACCGCCGGAGCGATTCTTCTTTTTTGGGATTTAAGTAGACTTTTTTTAACAGCATAATTCTTTGTATATTTTCAGGCAAGCCCAGGCATCCAGCGCGGCATAACGTTTTTGTGGTTCGGTCAGAGCATCCGCATCCCAATTGGTCAACTGCTGATTTTTGGAAATCTTTTTTCGGAAAAGCAAGGCATATATTTTCTGTAAACTCATGTCTTCAATATCGTAATTTTTTACGATAGTCTGTAAATCGATAAATCCTTGGGGAGTAAATTGTATTCGCCGGCTCAAGCTGTGAAAATCGTCCCGCAGCGATAACCCGATTTTCAATACTTCCGGATTGGATAGCAATCGGAGGAGTGAAGGGGGAAACCCGATGATGTTCACACGGAACAGGTAACAACTATCGTTAGTTGACAACTGTATGAGCGAAACGCCGTGGACGTTTCCCTTCTTGAATGTCGGACGGGTTTCCGTGTCGAAACCCAGCATGTTGCAACCGGACAGGAATGTTACGGCTTCCTCGCAGGCATCGGTAGTCCTGACTTCTACGATGCGACCGTTAAACGCCTCGGCAGGATACGCTGCTATTGCTTCTTTTGTAATTGTTCTTCCCAAAATGTCTGTGTTATTCGATATCCGATTTATATTTGACGAAATGCAAGGCTCGCAAGGCATTGACTAAGCGTTGTCCCCAGTATTTCTTGAAATTTTCGATACATAGTAATAAGGAGTCATTCATGGTTTCCTTTTGTCCGTTTTTGAAAATCGCTATGAAATTCCCCAAATCCTGATAGATGTCGGCCAAATCTTCCGAAACAGAAACAGCCACCGGCGAATCGCTGAGTTTGATATCCGGATGAAAGGTTTCCAGATACAGATCATCATCGCCCAATAATTCGCTGAGGTTGTTTTTTAGTTGGGTGTAAAGAATTTCATCGACCTTTATTCCTAAATCCGATTCGTAGTTCGTGTTTATTCCGGGAAGGATAGAAGCTTTAAGATATAAGAGCGGCAGGACTTTTGTCATGTTATCGACAAACGTTTTTTTATCGCTACCTTTTGTTTTTTCGACCAGCACGCAGTATTCCAATGCTATGCGGGCAAAATCGATGGTGTATTGTGAAAAGACGATTTCTTCCATTTGTTTTTTTGATTAACCGGGCGCAAAGTTAAGAAAAATTTTTGAAAGCCAGTGCATACAACTTCATCTGCTTCAACATGGCTACCAGCCCGTTGGAACGGGTGGGGGAGAGATGGTCCTTCAATCCGATGGCTTCAATAAAATACAAATCGGCCGAAAGGATTTCGTCCGGCGTGTGGCCGGAAAGCACTTTAATCAGCAGAGAAACAATGCCTTTGACGATAATTGCATCGCTGTCGCCCCGGAAAATCACTTTCCCGTCTTCGTAATCGGCTTGCAGCCATACGCGGCTTTGACAGCCTTCGATTAAGTTGTTGTTGGTTTTGTATGGGGCGTCCAATGCGGGTAATTCGTTTCCCCTGTCGATTAGGAGCGAATATTTGTCCATCCAATCGTCGAAAACGGAAAAATCCTCTATTATTTCGTCCTGTATTTGATTGATTGTTTGCATATTAATTTTCGTTATAGACTATATAAAGTACTGTTTGCCCTACGGCTTTCAGGGTTTCTTTGCTGACATTTTCCATGGTGTCGTTCATCGTATGCCAATAATGGCCGAATCCGGTGTGGGTGTTGGGGTCGTACTGGATAATATCGATGCAGGGGATTTTGCGGTGTTTGAATACTTCCAGATGGTCGTCCGTGATAGCGTTGCCTTGTTCCTGAATAAAATAGTTGCCGTAACCCAGGGCGCGAGCCGTATCCCATACCCGGTTGACGAGCCTTCCGGCGTATTGCATGGAAAAATGTTCTTTGTAAAACCGCGCTCCGGGTGCGCTGACCATATCTAACAGAATACCGTATTTGGCTTTGTAGTTTTTTACGTGCGGGTGTTTCGCCCAATACTCCGACCCCAAGCACCAATGCCCGCTTCCGTATTGCGCCTGTTCAAAAGCAGGCGTTCCGTAATCTTCCGCATCAAACAAAACGATGTCGATGCCTGTGGCGGGCTGGGATAGTCCCACTTGGCGAGCTATTTCGAGCAAGGCGCCGCAGGCTCCGGCTCCGTCGTTGGCGCCGCTGATGGCTTTACGGTGATTGTCCGGATTCGGATCCTGGTCGGCAAAGGGACGGGAATCCCAATGCGCACACAGCAGGATGCGTTGCGGATTATCGGGATTGAACGAGGCTATGATATTTTTCGCGCGAATCGGCTGTTGATTGTATGTGTAAAGCGTTGCTTCCTGTTCGACGACTTCCGCCCCGAAACGTTTTAATTCGCCGGCTAAATAATTTCCACAGGCTACGTGCGCCTTTGTGTTGGGTACGCGCGGGCCGAAAGCGACTTGCGCCGCCGTGTATTGCCAGGCGCTGTCCGCATTAAATTCTGGGACGGTTACAAGACTTGTTTCTCCTTCAACGATTACCGGCTGTGTCGTTTGCTTGCAGGAACATTTTACAATTAATAAACAGAAGATAAAAAAGATTTTTCCCATTATTCTACTCATTATTCCCTTTATTATTATTTTCATTATTATTGTTGTTTTTGTACAGCATCCATTACCCGCATCAGGTTGCCTCCCCAGATTTTGGCGATAGCGTCTTTGGAATAATTCCTGCGAAGAAGTTCCAAGGTAATTTGCGGCAGTTCGTTCGCTGCATTGACTCCCTGTATGCCGCCTCCGCCATCGAAATCGGAGCCGATGCCCACATGGTCTATCCCCACGGTTTGAGTTACATAGTCGATATGATTCACCACATCCGTTACGGTTGCATTGCCGTCTTCCCGGAGGAACTGGGGATAGATGCAAATCTGAATTACTCCGCCTTTAGCGGCGATAGCCTGCATCAGTTGGTCCGAGATATTTCTCGGATGATTGCATAAGGCTTTCACCGACGAATGGGAAGCGATAACCGGACAGGTGCTGAGTGCTACGGCATCGAATGAAGTCTTTTCGGAAGTATGGGAGATATCGACCATCACCCCCAACCGGTTCATTTCGCGGACGACCTTTTCGCCGAAAGCGCTCAGGCCGTTGTGTTCCGAGAATGAATCCACCGCAGCGTCGCAAAGATCGTTATCACCGTTGTGCGACAACGTAATGTACCGCACACCTAAACCGGCGAATTTCCGGATGTTCCGGATGTCTTTTCCGATGCCGTAACCGTTTTCGATGCCGATAAAAATTGCTTTTCTACCTTCTGCTTTCAGTTGTTTCAAATCGCCGGACGAGCGCGCAATGCCGGCGACAGTCCGGTTTTTTTCGACCTGCGCAATGATTTCCCGGATAATGCTTCCGGTTTTTTCGACCGTTTGCCGCAGACTGCTGTCGTCGCGAGCGCCCTGTTTCAGATAGGCTACCATAAACACGGCATCCAGCCAGCCGGCTTGCATTTGAGGAATATCTACTTTGAGATTGTAACGAACGGGTTCGTTTTCCGTTTCGGCTCCTAAGTCTTTCGGATTGAGTATCCAGGCAGGATTGGTTTTTCCAATATCAATGCCGTACCTGAAGTACATAGGTGTATCGCAATGTGAATCAATGGAATAAATTTCCGAATGAATCGCTTTCGCTATCCGATACAATTCCGCTTCTTCCGCAAGAATAGGAGAATCCGCCATTGTGTTTGCTTTTTTGAATGGGCAAAGTTACGAAAAAAAACGGATTTTCAACCATACGAAAAGGCATATAAATACTAAAGAAGGTAATAAATTAATGATTTTCATTTCTTTGATTTGCAATAAATTGAAGCTTAGTCCCATGAGAATGACACCGCCAACGGCTGTGATTTCAGAAATAATCTCGGATGGAATGTCTTTGCCTATGATCGAAACGGAAAGTGTAATTCCTCCTTGAAATAACAATAAAGGAACGAATGAAAAAAGAACGCCGATGCCTAATCCCGAAGCCAGCATCACGGATGAAAAGAAATCGAGAATCGATTTGGTCAGCAATAAATCCGAAGTCTTTCCGAAGCCTTCTTCGATGGCTCCAACAATAGTCATAGAACCCATGCAAAAAAGCAGGAATGCGGTGGTCAGACCTTCTGTAAACCGTTCGTTTTCGTTCTTCATTTTGGTTTTGATTGCGTCGCCCAAGCGATCGATTTTTTCATCCAACTTGATTTTAGCGCCTGTAAATCCACCTATAATCAGACTGAACAATACCAATAAGGGTGATGATAAACCGAGCGCCATTTGGAATCCCAATAATAAAGTGAATAGACCAACGGCTTGAAAATAAATTATCTCGTACTTCTTAGGCAGGTTTTTCCGGAAAATCATCCCGATGCTGCTTCCTGCAATAATGGCAGATGCGTTTATTAATGTTCCAACCATACATATTGAATTAAAAAAGCGGTAGCAAATGTAGGATAAATTTTACAAATGGCATTCATTTATGTTATTTATTTTAATAAGTCGGATAAAATCGACTTCATGCATAGGATTATTGGTCGAAACGTTGCATTTTATTTTTTTATATTAAAAATATGAATATCTTTGCAACTTTATTAAAAGAACAGGTCAATATATTCAAAAACAGTTTTCGATCATGGCAAAACAGGATCATGTAAAAATTACATTCTACAACGGGGAGAATATTCCCCTCGAATTACACAAAGTTCGCATTGTTCAAAAATTAAACTTAGTGCCTATAGAGCGGAGGCTCGAAGCCTTGGAAGAGGGTGGTTTCAATACTTTTGGGTTGAAAACCACAGACGTTTTCTTAGATATGCTTACCGACAGCGGAGTAAATGCGATGAGCGACAATCAACTGGCAGCTATGATGCAGGCCGATGATGCCTATGCAGGTTCGCAGAGTTTCATGCGTATGCATAAAGCGGTACAAGAGGTGTTGGACAAGAAATACCTGTTGCCCGCGCATCAAGGACGCGCTGCCGAAAATATTATTGCTTGCGCCTATATCAAAAGAGGCAGTCTGGTTCCGATGAACTACCACTTTACTACCGTATTGGCGCATATTACGCAATATGGGGGTCGTATCGTTGAATTGCTTTACGACGAAGCCTATAAAATAGCTTCCGACCATCCTTTTAAGGGCAATATGAATATTGAGAAGTTGGAAGAAGTTGTGAGGAAAGAAGGTGCATCCAACATCCCGTTTATTCGTATGGAAGCTTCGACCAACCTGATTGGCGGACAACCGTTTTCGGTACAAAATCTGCGCGACGTGCGGGCGATTGCCGACAAATACGGTATTCGAATCGTTCTTGATGCCAGTCTTTTGGGCGAAAATGCTTATTTAGTCTTGAAACGCGAAGAAGAATTTGCCGACAGTTCGATGGAAGAGGTAATTAAGATCATTACCGGTTTGGCCGACATTGTTTATTTCTCTGCCCGCAAGTTGAGTTCATCGCGTGGCGGCGGCATCTGTACCAACGACGAAAAGATTTACCGTGAGCTTGAACCGTTGATTCCGCTTTTTGAAGGTTTTCTGACGTATGGAGGTATGTCTGTACGTGAAATAGAAGCTATTGCGGTAGGTTTGTACGAAACGCTTGACGAAAGTATGATTTGCCAAAGTCCGCAGTTTATCGAATATTTGGTCAACTCCGCCATGGCAAACGGTGTGCCGATGGTAACGCCTGCCGGTGTATTAGGCGCTCATGTCAATGCGATGGAAATTTGTCAACATCTTCCACAAACACAATATCCGGCAGGGTCATTTGCAGCTGCGTTTTACCTTATATCGGGTGTGCGTGGTATGGAGCGCGGTTCGCTCTCGAATCAACGCGACGAATACGGCAACGAAACGTATGCCGATATGGAACTGTTGCGTTTGGCGGTACCTCGCAGGGTATTTACGCTTTCCCAAATCAAATATGTAGTTGACCGTCTTGCTTGGCTTTACGATAATCGCGAACTGATTGGAGGACTGAAATTTGTCTATGAACCTCCGGTGCTTCGTTTCTTTATGGGTCGCTTAGAACCTGTTTCCGATTGGCCTCAGAAGCTGATGGCTAAATTTAAGGAGGATTTTGGAGATAGTTTGTAGGAGTAGTCATTGGGTTGAAAATGATGGAATACAGAAGGCGAGGATTTTGTCCTCGCCTTAAATTTCACAACGGAATAGTCCTTATTGTGAATTGCTTTCAAAATTTATGCCGTAAAGATACAACTATTTTTGTGAAATACAAAACATGTATTATCTTGGCTAAATCTTTTTTTGAGGTGCTATCAGGAAAAATAACCGGCCACACGGAAGAGGAAGAAGTCTTTGTCCCTGAGTCCGTAGTTGTTAGTTATGAATCGTTGTATTTTCCCGTTCA
>JAISYG010000141.1 GCA_031270075.1 Dysgonamonadaceae bacterium | reverse complement strand
AAACGTAAAATACTTCCTGCTCCGCCTCCTAACCCTACTAATGCTATTTGTGTTATCATTGCGTTATGTTTCCGAACGACAAAGATATATGAAATAAATGATATTACCTAAAAAGGGGTTAATTCTTTTTTTGAGGTGCTATGCAAACTATCCGGCAGTTCCCCCGCTCCCCTGCTCGGCGTAGGCTCCAGCCTTCGCTGAGCGAGGCGACTCAAGGTTTCCCTCGGGTGGGTATAACCATTCAACACAGCATCGGTAAAGCCTGACAGTGCCGACGGAATACACCCCGAAGGGCTACATTTTCACAACCGCAACGCCAACGGCTTGCGGCAAGTTCCAAAAGAAATGCGTATCTTTGACTTGTTTTTTGAAAGATAAAGACCATTGACAACTCAAAGTACATATTCTTTCTGGCGCCGGTTATCCGTTTTTATCGCCTTATTGCCTGTCCGGTTTTACCGCGCCTGTATTTCGCCGTTTACACCGGCGTCGTGCCGTTTTGTACCGACTTGTTCGGAATATACCCTGACTGCAATCCAAAAGTACGGCGTTCTGAAAGGCGGATGGCTGGCGATCAAGCGGATTTGCAAATGCCATCCCTGGGGTGGCGAGGGGTTCGATCCGGTGCCGTAGTTACTTGCTTTTCCTGTAACTCATCACCGCCCAGGTATTGAAAAACAATGCAAACCCCAGAAGTGCGCCCAGTTGCGGCAATAAATCCATAACGCCGCTTCCTTTCAGATAAACGGCGCGCATGACTTGCATAAAGTATTTCAGCGGGTCGATGGCGGCAATCACTTGCGCCCATTCGGGCATACTGCTTACGGGCGTGAACAGTCCGCTCATCAGAATCAGGATCATAATGAAAAAGAAGATGACGAACATGGCTTGCTGCATCGTGTCGGAAGTATTGGAAATCACTAAGCCTAAACCCGATACTACCAAAACATAAATGCTGGCATACAGATAAATGGTGAATAAACTGCCGGCGGGGAAAAGCCGGTAGACGAGCGCCGCTATGCCGAATCCGACAGTGAGGAGGATAAACCCGATGACCCAATACGGAATCAACTTGGCTAAGATAAAGCTGAATTTGCCGACGGGCGTAACATTGATTTGTTCGATGGTGCCGATTTCTTTCTCACTTACGATGTTGAGCGCCGGAAGGAAACCGCTCAGGATGGTCAGCAAGATTACAATAATGGCCGGCACCATAAATGCTTTGTAATCCAGATGCGGATTGAAACGGTAGCTGGTCGTTAGCCGGATGGAAACGGGCGCCTGTTGCATACCGCTTTCTTCCTGCAGTTCGCCGGAAAAATCGTTCAGGATGGAAATAAGGTACGACGAACCTAAGCCGCCTTTCATTCCGTTGACGGCATTGGCGGAAATCATCACTTCGCCGCCGCCGCCTTTCATCAGTTCTTTCTCGAAACCGGATTGTATTTCCAGAATAATATCGACTTCCCCGGCTTCGACGCTTTTCAGCGCTTCATCGTTGGAAACGGAAATGTTCGACAGTTGGAAGTAATCCGATGCGATTAGTTTCCGTATCATCCGTTCCGAATACGCGCTCCGGTCGTGGTCTACTACACTGAGCCGGATGTTTTTTACTTCCTGGTCGGCCGCCCAAGGCAAGACAAGCAGCATGACCACGGGCATGATGAAAATGATTTTCGGAAGGAATGCGTTCCGGAATATTTGCTTGATTTCTTTTTCGACGAGATATTTCAACATGATTGTTCGTGTTTATTGTAACCGTATTTTGAATTTCCTGAGGCTCACCGCCAGCAAAACCGCTGCCATGAACGCCAGCAGGACAAATTCTTTGATGACAAAGACGCCGTCGACGCCCTGCACCATCAGCTTTTTTACGGCGGCGATATACCAGCGGGCAGGCAGGACGGTCGATAATCCCTGTAACACCGGTGGCATGCTCTCGATGGGAAATACCATTCCCGACAGAATCATGGTAGGCATCATCAGTCCCATACCGGAAACTAAGATGGCGGCTACCTGCGTATCCACGATATTGGAAATCAGTAAGCCCAACGACAGGGCAACGATGATGAACAACAGGGAAAGCAGGGCCAGCAATACCAGATTGCCCGCTATCGGAACTTTCAGTACAAAGACCGCCAGTAGAAGGATCGTTATCAGATTGACAATGGACAAGGTAAAATAGGGAACCATTTTCGCCAGAATGATGTACAGCGGACGGATGGGCGAAGCGAGCAGGACTTCCATGGTTCCGGTTTCTTTTTCGCGCACGATAGCGATGGAGGTCATCATAGCGCAGATCAGCATCAATATCAAACCCATCACTCCGGGAACGAAATAGTAGGCGCTTTTCATTTGCGGATTGTACAGCATCCGCACCTCCGGCCGGATCTGGAACGGCATTTGGTATTCGCGCATCAACTCTTGCCGGTACAATCCCAGGATACTGGTGGCGTAATTGACCAGCGTAGATGCTTGATTCGGCTCCGAAGCGTCGGCTATCATTTGCAGCGAGGCTTCGCCGGTGTGCAGCAGGTTATCGTGAAAATGGTTGCCGAAAACCAGCACCAGGTTCGCCTGACCTTTCTTGAAAATCCGGTCGATTTCATCGGGATGACTGATTTCCGAAACAGTGAAATATTCGCTCTCCTGCAACCGGTGAATGATTTGTTGCGTTGAAATATCTTTTGAAAAATCCAGCACGGCTACCTGCACATTCCGCACTTCGGTAGTAATGGCAAAACCGAAAAGGATGATCTGGATGATGGGCATGGCCAGCAGAATCAACATCGAACGCACATCGCGAAAGATGTGGTAAAACTCTTTTTGTACGAATGATAAAAACTGTTTCATATTTCTGTTCGTGTGGCTTTACGCGCTAATTTTCTGAACACTTCATCCATCGTTTCCGCCCGGAACTGCGCTCGCAAATGGGCGGGAGTGTCCAATGCATCGATTCGCCCGTCTACCATAATGGATAAGCGGTTGCAGTATTCGGCTTCGTCCATGTAATGCGTGGTAACGAAGACGGTGATTCCGCGTTCCGTCGCTTCGTAAATCAGTTCCCAGAAATGCCGGCGGGTAATCGGATCGACGCCTCCGGTGGGTTCGTCGAGGAAAACGATTTGCGGTTCGTGGAAAATCGCTACCGAAAAGGCTAATTTTTGTTTCCATCCCAGAGGCAGGGCTTTGACCAGACTGTTTTTTTCGTTCGACAGTCCGAGCGTCGATAATGTTTCCTCCATTTTCGGGAGAATGGTTTTTTCCTTCACTCCGTAGATTCCGGCAAACAGGCGGATGTTTTCCTTCACCGTCAGGTCTTCGTACAGCGAAAACTTCTGGCTCATGTAGCCGATGCTTTTTTTCACTGCTTCCGTTTGACGGGCAATATCGAAACCCGCCACGAAACCCTGTCCGGAAGTGGGTTTACTCAATCCGCACAACATGCGCATGGCGGTGGTTTTGCCGGCGCCGTTGGCGCCGAGGAAACCGAAGATTTCACCTTTTTTCACCGAGAAACTGATACGGTCTACCGCGGTAAAATCGCCGAATTGCTTGGTGAGGTTTTTTGTTTCGATAACCGTATTCATGATTTGCTCATTAAATGGATGAAACAATCTTCGATAGAGGGCGGTATTTCCGTAAAAACGGGGGATGGCCGGTCGGGGTTGCTATGATAGGGCGCAAGTGTATCGTCGGTGAAGGTTACATGCAGGTATTCGCCGAACATAAAGACCGATTCCACCGCAGGGTTTTCCCGTAATTCTTTCAATAATTGCAATTGATTGCGCATTTCCGTCCGGTACAGTTTTTTCGGGAATTGCCGCACAATCTGTTCCGGTGTTTCGATGGAAAGGATTTTTCCGTGCTGGACCAGTGCAATGCGGTCGCAGCGCGTGGCTTCGTCCATATAAGGTGTGGAAACCACGATGGTGATGCCTTCCGATTTCAGCAGGCGGAGCATTTCCCAAAACTCCTTGCGCGAAACCGGATCGACGCCGGTAGTCGGTTCGTCCAGAAACAGCACCGACGGTTTGTGAATTAAAGCGCAGGACAAGGCCAGTTTTTGTTTCATCCCGCCCGATAATTTGCCTGCGCGACGGTTTTTGAACGGTTCGATTTGCCGGTAAATGGGTTCTACCAGCCGATAATTTTCCTGTATCGTGGTATTGAACAGGGTAGCGAAGAAGTGCAGGTTTTCTTCGACTGTCAAATCGGGATAGAGAGAAAAGCGTCCCGGCATATAGCCGATGTGTTTCCGTAATTCCCGGTAGTCGTTCACCACGTCCAGGCCATCGACCACAGCGCTTCCCGAATCAGCCAGCAACAGCGAAGTGAGGATGCGGAACAGGGTTGTTTTTCCGGCGCCGTCGGGGCCGATGAGGCCGAAGAGTTCGCCCCGTTCAATTTCAAATGAAACATCATTCAAAGCTTGAATATTCCCGAAACGTTTGTTTAACTTGGAAACGACAATGGCGGTTTTTCCTGTATTCATCGTGCGGGTGTATTGAATTTTATCAGTCCGATTGTGTCTTTTTTTGAGTATTCCAGGGCAATATCCCTGATCCAGTAATCTTTCAATTCATTCGGGCCTTCATAATAGGGATATACTCTGGGCGGGACATCGGCAAGTGCCTTTTTGTATTTATCGCTGTCCATGGCTTCTTTTATTTTTTCCCTCATGATTCTGTTCCCGTCTGTATCTGTCTTGTCTGTATATAATACCTCCGTCGATTTTTTTCTTAAGATTTTGATGATAAAGGGATCATCGCATTGGAAGTTTAATTCTTTCATCAGTTCCACTATCTTTTTTGTTAAATGTTGTGATTTAAATTCAAGCGTACCCAAATCTCTTTCTTTGATCTCCTTAGGCATTTCTTTTTGTTTCAAATGTTCTAATGCAACATCAATCTCTACATTGTAGTTCCGGAACAGCAACTCCATTTCGTGCAGTTTGTCATAATGTTTGGGGGCATTCTCAAACTTATCCAGATGCAAATCTTCGGGAAGAATTTTCAGTTTCAATACATGCTCTTCCGATGGATAACATAAATTATATTTTTCGATAGATGTTTTTCTTGTATGCGGTTTCTTTTCTTTTTCCGATAATTTCCAGCGCAGAGTGCAAACCACAATCTTATTTCTGTATAGATGCCGAATAAGGTCGATCAGTATGTTTTTTTGAACATCTTTTTGTATTTGCCGTTTATTATATGTCCACCAAATACTAACCATTGTAGCAATCGTACCTAATGCAGCAATCAACGAAAACCACCAGTTCCACATTTTCATGAAAGGTTTATCCCATTCGGAAGGCAAGGTGTTTTCTGCCGTTTTCTGTGTTGATTTTGCTATTTGAGAAACAGCAGAATCATTTGGAATGAATACGGCAGAAGTTTCCTGCTTAATCGTTTTCAAACGGTCGTTATGGGTTTGTGCCGATAATGCTGCAATGCTCAAAAGAGTGATTGATATGAATAAAATGGCTTTATGTTTCATGCTTTTCTGTTTGATAGCGTTTGTATTATATCCTGATTTCGCCATACATCCCAATCTTCAAATAACCATCGTTTGGAACGGCGATTTTTACGGCATACACCGAATTGGCCCGTTCGTTTCTCGTCAGGATGGTGCGGGGCGTAAATTCCGCCTTGTCCGAAATCCATGTAATCGTGCCTTTGTATTCCGTCATGGCTTTTCTCCCGAAGTCGGCGAAAACAGCAACTTCCTGATTGAGTTTCAATTGCGTTAACTGGTCGGCGGTGATATAGGCGCGCAGGTAGATGCGGTTCAGGTCGGCGAGTTTGAACAACGCCCGTCCCTGTGCCGCGAGTTCGCCCTGTTCTGCGTATTTGGCCAGCACCGTTCCACTTGCCGGACTGGAGATGATGCTTTTGGCAATCCAATCCTGCACCTGCTCGACCTGTATCTGCAAGGCGTCTATTTCGGACGAAAGACTGCTGTTGCCTTTTTGCAGGGTTTCGGCCTGGGCGGCTAACTGTTTCTGCAAAATCTCGATAGACGACCGGATGTCGTCCACCTGTTTTTCTGTGGCCGCATGTGCCTTTTGCAGGTTCCGGAAACGCGCCAGCTCCGTTTGCTGTTTGGCAATCTGCTGTTCGAGCGAAGCCATTTGCAGCCTTACGTTGTAAGCCCTGCTGCCGGCGGCTTTCATGCTTGCCAACAGCTGTTCTTTTTTGAGGTGCAACTGCAATGTGTCGATGAAACCGACCGTTTGATTCGCTTCGAGCCTTTGTCCTTCCGTCAGGTCGAATTGCATGATTTGTCCGGTAGCTTGCGATGAAACCACTATTTCTGTGGCTTCGAAAGCGCCGGAAGCCATGTAATCGCCTTGTTTGTGTTTGCAGGCGGTCAACAGTACAGCCGCCGAAAGTAGAAATATTACCCTTGTTTTCATATCAATTATTTGTTGTATTTTTTAGATTATAAATGGCCATTAATAAATCGATTTCGTGCGCAGCCTGGGTTTGCCGCGCCAGATTTTCGTGTGTCAGTTCCCGCATCAGGTCGGTAACGGTAGCCGTGCCGTTGACCACTTTCGCTTCGGTGGCTTTCCGTATGCTTTCGCGCAAAGCGATGATTTCATCGTCGTCCTGCATTAATTGGCGGAGGCGTTCGATTTCCCGGTTTTCGCGGCTCACCATCAGAGAGATATTGTACAGGAACAGTTCCTTTTGCGTATCAACGACGTTTTTGTTGATTTCAATTTTCCGTAAATCGTTCTTTTGCGTGTATAGCGCGCCGAAATTCCACGACAGTCGAACGCCGCCGATGTAAAACGGGTCGAATTGATCCGATAGCATATTCAGTCCCGGCCGACCGTATCCGCCCTGTAAAAACAGACCGAGTTTGGGCATCCAGGCCGCTTGAAGCAGGGATTTTTGTGAATCGAACAGGTTATTTTGGGCGTCGAACAGTTGGAGTTCCGGACGGTTAATCGGAGAAGAGCGGATCAGGCTTGTCCCGACAGCATGATCTGCATCCGGTTTAACAAACGTTGTCTTTTCGGTTAATGCTTCGCCCGTCATGATTCCCAGCATATCCACAAAAGCTTTGCGGGAAGATTCGAGTTGTGTGCGAACCTGTTTGGCGTTTAATTGCTCCACTTTTATTACATCCAAATCGGATGGATTGGCGATACCGTTTTCGATGGAATGGCGGATGGTTGTATCGTTCCGTGCCAGTTCATCCAGCAGTAACCGGTTTTGCTTCAGTTGTTCATTTAGTAGGAGGATGCCGAAAAATAGTTGGTTGACGCGTTCTTCCAAGGCGTACATTTCTACTTCCCATTGCGTTCGCTCTACTTCCGAACCGGCTTGGATTACCTTTTGTTGCGCCCGGATAGCGCCACCGTCCCATAAAACCTGACTGGCTTCGAGCGTAGCCTGATACTGGTCTTTGGCCAGCGTAGGGATTTCAGGAACCGAAATGCCGATAGCGCCTAAGGACGAAAAATCAAGGGGTATTTTCGTAACCTCCGATTGCAGGGTAGCCCGCGCATTGAGTTGGAATTGGGGCAGCCAGGCTTTGGCTGCATTCGCCAAACTGAAGGCTTTTGACTGCTCGATAAGCGAATATTTTTTTATCAGCGGATAATTTTCTTTCGCCTTTTGCTGACATTCGTCAAGCGTACGCTGGGCGGAAGCCGTCGCAACGCAACCGAATAAAAGAAAGATAAAACAAATAACTGTTTTCATTGTATAATAGCGTTTTAACAATCCAAATTAGATCTTAATACTGTTGATAATCGTTTCGATGTTGTTTTGCTTCCGCTGTTCCAGAAATTGTTTGAAAACGGCGGATTGCGAGTCGTTTTTCACATCGAAAAACAGTTGCATGGCGACGAATGCAAACACATTGAGCGACACGATGTTCAACAGCAAATCCTGCGGGTGAATCGGCTGGATCGTTCCTTGGGTTACTTCCTTCCGAATCGATACCGACATTCGTTCCATGATTTGAAAAGCGACCGGTGCAATCTTTTTTCGCACAACGGTTTTTCGTTCCTCGCTCTGAATTAGTTCCCGCAGGATAAAAAAGGGTAATGCGGGGACCTGAACGATATAATCGAAATGTTGCTCAATACCTGATTTCAGTTGTTCTAAGAACGGCCGGTCGTTGTCGAAAGCCTGAAAGAAGCAATCCAGCAGACTGGAGGTTTTTTCATTAAATATCCGGTCAAAAAGTTTCTCTTTCGTCCGGAAATAATAGTGCAGCATCGCATGGTTTACGCCCGCAGCTTCTGCAATCTCTGTGGTGCGTGTTCCCGTATAACCCTTTTCGATAAAAAGTTTTTCAGCGGCATGGAGAAT
The DNA here is from genome assembly GCA_031270075.1 of Dysgonamonadaceae bacterium. Classification (GTDB taxonomy): domain Bacteria; phylum Bacteroidota; class Bacteroidia; order Bacteroidales; family Azobacteroidaceae; genus Azobacteroides. The sequence continues at coordinate 166 of JAISYG010000141.1, read as the reverse complement.
GGTTTGCTCTGTATTTGCTTGTTTTAATTCCATTGTTTATCTTTTTAGTTTAACTATATTGTTAATCCCGGTGCAAATGTAAACCAGAAAAAATTACTGTGCAAGTTTTTTTGATTTTTTAGAGAAAAAAATCACTTGGAAAGCAAGTATCTGAAAACAGGTTCTC
>JAISYG010000115.1 GCA_031270075.1 Dysgonamonadaceae bacterium | reverse complement strand
GTTACCGGCAGCAATGCCAAATTTCTGTCGAAAGACATCATCACTGAGTTTCGCGGACGCGGCGACCAAATTCATATTTTTCCCCTTTGTTTTTCTGAATTTATGTCGGTTTTCGATGGTTCGCGAGAAGATGGATGGACAGAGTATCTCAACTTTGGCGGATTGCCGCCGGTAGTGTTGCAACCGACAAACGAGGATAAAATTGCGTTGTTGAAGTCATTGTTGCAGGAAACATACCTGACCGATATTTTGACTCGCAACAGAGTGCGCAACACTGCCGAATTGGAAGATTTGCTCAACATTCTTGCTTCAAGCATCGGAGGATTGACGAATCCGCAAAAACTGTCGAATACGTTTCAAAGTGTAAAGAAAATCTCAATTAAGCCTGAAACATTGAAGACTTACATTGATTATTTTGACGATTCTTTTCTGATAGAGACTGCAAACCGCTACGATGTAAAAGGCAGAAAATATATCGCTACTCCGATGAAATATTACTTTTCGGATTTAGGTTTGCGTAATGCTCAACTTAATTTTCGTCAGCAGGAACTCATGCATCTGATGGAAAATGCTCTTTACAACGAATTGCGCTATCGCGGCTATAATGTGGACGTAGGAGTGGTTATAGTGAATGGGAAAGACGAAAAAGGCAGCAGCATACGGCAGCAATTGGAGGTAGATTTTGTATGCAACAAAGGCAGTAAACGCTGTTATATTCAGTCGGCATACAGTTTGCCGACGAGAGAAAAGACAGCGCAGGAAACCAATTCATTGCTGCGCCTTGACGACAGTTTCCAAAAAATTGTAATTACCGGCGACCGTATTTTACCCTATCAGGACGAAAACGGTATATTATTTTTAAATATCTTTGACTTTATGCTCAATGACAACAGTTTAGTTGTATAAATACACAATTTCATTGATTTTATCAAGCGTGTAAACCAATAATTCAAAAAGGTTTACACGCTTTTTTGTTGTCTGAACTTTGATTTTGAATAATGATTAGGTTGATTAAAATGATCATAAAAATATGGAAATGATTGACATTCCAAAAGACAAAGCAGGCGGCGGCACGGATAATATCACATTTCAGTTGACGCGAATAAGCCACAGTCCGCACCGGAAAAGTGTTTTTGAAAGCATGAAAAACTAAGTGTATCTAAGCACTTTATGCTTACTTATTACTGCCCGTTTCATGCGAGAATCTTCAAAAACTGTTGATAGTCAATTCAATATCCTCAGGCTACCGAAAATATAGTAAAAATTATATAAAAATACCATATTTGTGCGATTGCGCCGTATTAAATTTACTTAGTAATTTTGTGCCGAGATTTAATATTCAGTTATTTTAGAAGCTGAGAACAGTTTTTAAGGTATATAATAAAATAGTTCGTTAAAATTTAAACAGTTTCTTAGTCATTTTAAGGCAAAAAGATTTTATGAAAACAGTCATTCACCCGCCGAATTACGAACGAGGTTTCGCAACCGGCACACAAACAACAACAAGTCCGTTTTACGGCATTTTTCTCTCTCCTCTTCTCTTCCTTTTAGGCTATTCTATGTATTGTATGCAAAGCCGCCCGGCTTGTATGCGAATGTGTTGCTGTTGTTGAAAGCAGCTTTCAAACCCATTCGGGTCTTCATATATCTCTTTTATATCCATTATTTATTTTATTAAAAAATTCATTCAAATGAAAAAGACAGTAGTTACAGCTATTCTCTTTTGTTTGTTTACGGCGGGCATCGTAGCCCAATCGCGGCAAATAAGGGGAACAATTACCGGTTCGGGTGACCACGAAGCACTTCCCGGAGCGGTTATTTACGTGGTCAATGCACGATCTATCGGTGCTACGGCGGATCTCAGCGGCAATTATGTGCTGGAAATCGGCGCAGCCAAATCGATTCAGTTGCGGGTTTCATACCTCGGATACGAAACGCAAACCTTTACGGTGAGCGAAGGTCAAAATGTGTATAATATCAGTCTCAAACCGGAACAAAACGTGTTGGACGAAATTGTGGTTACCGCAGCCGGTATCACCCGCGCCCGCCGGGAACAGGGTTATTCCGGCACGAAAGTAACGTCCGGCGAATTGACTGCCGGCCAGTCGCCTACGGTAGCCGGCGGTTTGACGGCCAAAATTCCCGGCTTGCAGGTCAATGCCATCAGCAGCGGCGTCAATCCGAATTACCACTTGGTGTTGCGGGGCAACCGTTCTATCACGGGCGAAAACCAGGCTTTGGTAGTGCTGGACGGAGCCGTAGTCGAAAATGCCATTCTGGGAAACATCAATCCGCAGGATATTCAGGACATTCAGGTGTTGAACGGTGCGGCAGGCGCCACCCTGTACGGTTCGGAAGCTTCCAACGGCGTATTGATTATTACCACCAAACGTGGCGTGAAAGGGAAACCCAAAATCACGCTTTCCCATACGCTGACCTTGGAACAGGTAAACTTCTTCCCCAAACTGCAAAGTAGTTTCGGCCAGGGTTCTACATCGGACTCGCAACTGTTCGATCCGGTCGAAAACCAACAGTACGGTCCTGCTTTCGACGGTACGCTACGGGATTTGGGTTACCCGCTCGAAAACGGCGACCAGCAACAAGTCCTCTACACGGCGCTCGACGAACGGAATAAATTTTGGGAAACCGGCGTACAGAATCAAACGGACTTGTCGCTCAGTTTCGGGACGGATAATTCCACTTCTTATATTTCCGCGCAGTATTTCGATGTAACGGGAATAACGCCGGGCGATAAATACAACCGTATATCCGTCCGTTTCAACAATTCACAGAAAATATTGCCGAATCTGAATGCGATTTATACAGCCGGCCTGGTGGAAAACAATTACGACACATCTACGGCTACCGATCTCATTTATGAGAATCTCGTAAACCTTCCGGCGAATATCCCGCTTTTGCGTTATAAAGATTGGCAGAACGATAAATGGTCAACGCCCGACGGCTGGTTTAATCCCTGGTATGAAAATCCTTATTGGGCGGCGGCAACCTACCGGCAAAATACGAAAAACACGTATCTCACCGGTAAAGCGGAACTGAAATGGGATATTAAACCCTGGCTGTCGGCGTTGTACCGCGCTTCGCTTTCTAACCGCTATTATCAAACCAAACAATGGACGCCCAAATTCACATACAGTGATTATTCATTGAGTGAACAGGGCAAAACCAATTTAACGGGTTCCATTTACGATTCGGGACAGAACTGGTACCGCCTGAATCAGGATTTTCAGGTAGCGGCACGGCACGACCTCAGCGATTTCTCGTTGAATCTGACTTTGGGCGCTTCCAATGTGAATAAGAGCCGGAAAACCGTCAATCTCGGCGCTACCGGTTTGGTTATACCCGACTTGAATAATATCGGCAACCGGAGCGGCGATGTAAATACCAATACGTCGAGCAATGTTTATCATGAACGGAATTACGGCTTTTGGGGTGATTTGTTGGTTGGTTATAAAAACTATGCTTACGTGCATGTTACCGGTCGGAACGACTGGACTTCGGTGCTTGCGCCCGAAAACCGCTCGTATTTCTATCCTTCGGTAGATGTTTCGTTTGTCCCCACAGACGCTTTCGAGGGATTGAAGGATACGTTTCTGGATTACTGGAAGCTGCGCGGCGCACTCTCCAAAACAGGAAATGTGAACATCAGCCCCTATGCTACCGAAGCGGTTTATAATTCTACCACTGGTTATTCCAAAGGAACATTCTTTACGGAATCGGCCAGTCTGGTAGCTAAAGACCTGAAACCGGAAATCACCACCGGTTGGGAAGTCGGAACCGAATTTCGCATATTGAAGAACTGGGCCGAAGTGCAATTGACTTATTATTCCACAAGCACGGTGGGTCAAGCCATTTCGTCGTCCATCGCCCCATCGTCGGGATACACCGGTTTGCTGTTAAATTCGGGGGAAGTGACCAACAAAGGGATCGAAACCTCGTTGCGCCTGAATCCGATTCGCACGCACGATTGGAATGTCAGCTTGGGCGGAAATTACACGCACAACGAAAACCTGCTGGTGGACTTGATTGTAGATCGCATCGGGATTCCGACCGGCGGCACGCCCAGCGGCGTGGTCTTTGCTCAGGTAGGCCAGCCGGTGAATATCATCGTCGTTACCGATTATGCGCGGGTGCCGGAAAAAGACGCCAACGGCAATCCTTATCCCAAAGAATTGGTCGGACGGGTGATTGTAGACCAGAATACCGGCTATCCCTCGCGCGCAAGCGAAGCGGCCATACAGGGAAATACCATCCCCAAACACCGTTTGGGACTGGACTTCAGCGTCAAGTACAAGGACTTTACGCTAAGCAGCTTGTTTGAATACCGCGGTGGATATAAATATGCATCCATCAGTTTGGGTTCTACGATGGATTTCACCGGATCGTCAGCGCGGACGGCCTACTACAACCGCGAACGCTTTGTATTTCCCAATTCGGTGGTTAATACAGGCACAGCGGATAATCCGGTATATGAAGTCAACAACAGTGTAACGATTTCGGACGGCGGCACCGGCTTCTGGACCAACTCGACCTACAATCGCGGCACATACAGCAATTATGTGTATTCCGGCGATTACTGGAAATGGCGCGAACTGGCTTTCAGCTACGACGTACCGCAATCTTTCCTGCATCAGTTGACGAGTGGCGTGGTTCAGGAAGCGAAAATCAGCCTGCAAGGACGCAATCTCTTCCTTTGGGTTCCGAAAGCGAACGAATATACCGATCCGGATTACAGCGCGAATAATTCAAACGCTATCGGGGTTTCGACCCTCACGTCGGCTCCTCCTACCCGTTATTTCGGCGGTTCCGTATCCATCACATTCTAACCATTTAAAATGTATATAAAATGAAAAAATATTTGATAAAAACAGCATTTGCAGGGGTAATATTGTTTTTTACATTCCTGTTCAATTCCTGCGATTTGGACATCAATGAAAACCCCAACTCGGCTACCGGCGCGGTAGTAACGCCCGATTTGATTTTGCCTCCGACCGTTGCGTCTACGGTATACAACCAGATTTATTACTACGGTTATGCCAGCGCTGCGTATTATGCCGGATTCCAGGTGCCGGGTTCCGGTATTGCCGGTTTCGGCGAGCAATACAGTTACAATCTGACCTCGTCGAGCGTAACGGGAGCGTGGACGGAAATCTTCGCCAACCTCCGGCAATACAACGCGATTATCCGGAAATCGACGGATGATCCGAAATACGCCTTATTCGGCGGAATCGCCCACATCCTGAAAGTATACGCCTACCAGTTGCTGGTCGATGCCTACGGCAATGTTCCTTACACGGAAGCATTGCAAGGGAAAAACGGAAATTATACGCCCAAGTATGATAAAGATTCGGAAGTATATCAATTGCTGGTCGGCGAATTAGACGAAGCCATCGCCATCCTGAAAGAAAATCAGTCCCATATTGGCGGCGGGGTTCTGGCGCTCAATTCGATCAGCGATCCTGTATTCAGCGGCAACATTACCCAATGGATTCAGTTGGCTAATAACGTAAAATTGCGTTTGCTGGTCAGGGCGGAAGGCTCAACTATCGACGCTTTTGTGCAAGAGGCTTTCGGTAAATTTTCGACGGAAGGTTTCCTGAAAGAAAACGCTTTGGTCAATCCGGGATACAGCACCAGTACCATCGACCGACAAAACCCGTACTGGAATGTTTATCACAGTTCAACAGCAGGAACTATCACGCAATCGGCCAACTTTTACATTCCCTCGCGCTATGTATTTTCGTTTTACAACGGCGTTAAGCTGAGCGACGAGTTCCGGGGGAAACTGATCTATAAAGGATTTCCCAACACACCCAACGGACAGTTAGGGCAAGAAGTAACCGGTCCCGACCATCCCGCTTCCACCAAATACATTTGGTTTGTCGGCACAGGAACCGGCACTGCCGCATCGCAGGACAATGCCGGTATCCTGAAAAGCCGCACAGCCGGAGCGCCTATCATTACCGCTGCCGAAGTGTATTTCCTGTTGGCCGAAGCCGCTCTGAACGGTCATGTGTTGGACGGCGACGCTCAATCGAATTTTGAAAAAGGTATCGAAGCTTCTTTTGCCTACCTCTCACTGAAAGGAACGGAAACGGCCTTGCCGGATGTAAGCGCCGCTGTAGCGGATTATAAAGAAGCCAATTCAGGCAGTTATCTGGTGAATTATCATTTGGCGACAACCGACGCGCAACGCCTGGAAGCCATTATTACCCAGAAATACATCGCCTTGAATATCATCAATTCCAACGAAGCATGGAACGAGTTTCGCCGGACGGCTTATCCGAGAATCAGCGGAACAGATCCGGTCAGTACTTTCGTTTCCATTCAGTCGGCTTCGACCCATCACGACAAGTTGCCGGTGCGGTTGGTGTATCCGCAGGCCGAAATCAACCTGAACGGCGATAATGTTCCCGTAAACCGGAATCCGTATTCCGACCTGATATTCTGGGATAAAGACTAATAGATGTTTAACTTTTTAATAAACAATAAAACAATGAAACGATATATTCAATATTATTTGCTTACCATAGTAAGCCTGTTTGGATTAAGTTCTTGCCTCGATGGCGACCCTGTTTTTGAACCCGACGGCGGCCCGGCAGGGATTGTCGAACTGGCCTTCCCCGCGCGCACTACTTCTACGCCGTATGCCGTAAAAACGGTTACTTTGGATGTTGTAGACATACAGGAATTGCCGGTAATAGTCAATTATACCGGAGTGAACGGCGCCCCTTCCGACGTACAGGTTACCTTGGCCATTGATAACGAAGCGGTTTCCATATATGGTAACGGGACTACGGCATTATCGGCCGAAAACTACGAATTACCCGCTTCGGCGACCATCACGATTCCGAAAGGCGAGAAAACGGCTACTTATGTCATTCAATTGAAGCCGAAAACATTTGATGTTACCAAGTCGTATGCCTTGGGCGTAAAGATACAAAGCGCCTCCGCAGGAACGATTAGCGGCAACTATTCTACGGGTATTTACAATCTCCCGGTAAAAAGTCCGTGGCAAGGAGCCTACAATGTACATTACCGCTGGTATGCCGGTGGCGGCTTCGGCACAGTCGATGAAGAATACGACGAAACGGGCGTTCAGTTGACGACCGCCGGTCCCGGTATAGTAGAAGCCCTATATGTAGGATACTGGTTCAGCGGATGGACGCGGTATACAATTCGTACAGACAATACGGTAGGTGTAGAGTCGTATAGCGGGAGCGTTTTAGCCACAACCATCATTGAAAGTGAAGCGAATTGGGAGAATCTGACTTTCCGAGTGCGGTACAGTTTCCTTTCGGGACGGTACGAGTTGGAAGAAACGTACGTTCGCACCGGTGATTAAAACAGAAAATAGTCCTCTTCTTAGCTAAAACCATCGCTATATACTTACTTTTAATTATTTGGATGCCCGGCGTCAGGTTCTTTTGCCTGGCGCCGGATGTTGTTCGGCTTCGCACTAATTTCAGTCAATAGTTACCCTGACTTTCCTCTGTAAAAAAACTTTTTTTCATTGCGTGCGCTTGGAAATCGTAAGATTTTCATGTAATTTTGTGTTTTGTTTTTATGAAATTTACCCTGACTTTCCTCTGTAAAAAAACTTTTTTTCATTGCATGCGCTTGGTAAACCGATGTTTTTCATCTAATTTTGTGCAGAATAAAGAAAAGCAGTATCTTTACGATGTCAAACACACACATTTGAACACTTTTTCCATCTGTTGGAGTTTATATCAATCCCGCCATATATACCGGCAAACAGAGAATATCGCCATCTTTGCGCAAATCCTTTGTATAAAAAAGATATTTTTCCTTTATTCTCGACGAAAACTTTTGACAGAAAGCATCAAGTGAAACGTGTGTTTTGTAGCCCGACGATTTGACTTCGACAGGGCATATCTTTTCGCCTCGCGAAAGAAGAAAATCAATCTCGTAATTGTGGTT
>JAISYG010000094.1 GCA_031270075.1 Dysgonamonadaceae bacterium | reverse complement strand
GAAAAATTTTCCGGTAAAGACAATATTTCTATTTTTTCGGAATAGAATCCTGAAAAAATGTATTTTTCGGGGAATATAACACTTAAACTATAACAACTCCCTCAAACGCTGCGGCAAATAAAACGTTTCGTTCTTATCCACATAAACTACTACGCTGTTTAGTTTAATTTCCTTACCGTTGAGTAATACGATATTCGTATTCGGGCGGATTTCCAAACGATTCTTTTTGTGGGTAACTTTCAACACCGGAACATCCGTTGCGGTAATCGAATAAGTATATCCGTTGAAAACATCGCTGTGTTTGGCGAAATAAGTATCCGTCAGAACTTCCAGATTCTCTAAACCGAGGGCATGCCGCATGTAATGATTCAAGTCAATATTCGTATGATGACCTGTAAGCCGAGTGTTGCGAGGATCGTAAACCGCTAAAAAGACTTCTTCGCCCGTATGGCCGTGCGTGGTAAAGCCGAAACAAAGATGATTCTGAATAATTTCGGTAACAATTTGCGTCAGTTTCGAGCCTTTCATCCGTTCTTCATCGGAAAGCGAACTACGGTTGTAATCGCTGCATTGCAAAAGTTGTTGATATTCGTTGTCCGATAAATCAATTCCGGTTAAATCGTAGGTTACCGCTTTTAATTGTGATGCATCGGTATGTCTTAAGACGTTGATTAATCCTTCGGCGCTGGTTTTGAAACGCATCACCGGTTCCCAAAGTTGGCTTTTCGGCATAGTAGCATAGCCTCCACACCGGCCGGAACCAATACTGAATCCGCTATTACCGTGGTCGGGCACCACTATTACCAAGGTTTCGCCGTTGCGTTCGGCAAAGTCGAAAGCGACGCCGCAAGCGCGGTCGAAAGCGAGCATCTCGGTCATCAGGGCGACAGCGTCGTTGGCATGAGCTGCCCAATCGATTTTACTGCCTTCTACCATCAGGAAAAAGCCGTTTTCGTTTTTGGATAATTTTTCAATGGCTTTTTGGGTCATTTCCTCTAACGAAGGTTCTTTCAAAGGATCGCGATCGATGTCGTAGGCCATATCCTTATTGGCGAATAAAGCCCACATTTTATCGCCGTTGTATTTTCGGAATCCGTCAATATCGTTTAACAGAACACCATAACCCTCTGAAATCAGGTGTTCTTGCAGGGGCGAATCAAGGATAGCAACGCCGCCACCGATAACTACATCCAAGCCATTATGCACCATTTGTGGTGCAATCCAATCGTATTTACTTCGCTTATAGCTGTGCGCCGAACAGTCGGCCGGAGTTGCGTGCGGAAATTCGCAAGTAACCACCAGTCCCGTCGATTTGTTTTTTACAATCCGGGAAGCTTCCAACAAAGTCATCAACGGTTGATAGGCGCGCGCCGGATCCATCGGAATAATATCGTTTGCCGGATCGGCTACCGGATAGGTCGATACATAACCTGCGCGACTGGGATAGCCCGTCATATAACAGGAAGTAGTAGGTGCCGAATCGCCGATAGGTGCATTGGACGAATAAGTGAAAATAGTTCCGCAAAGATAAGGGTCGATATTCAAATGTGGTTTATCGGGCTGTTGATACCATTGATACCAGCGGGCGGCCGATACAACCGGTAGCGAAGTACCGTCGGGAATTAACACAATCACATTTTTAACCGTTTTTTCCTGAGCGAACAGACTACTGCCTATAAATAAAAGCAGCAGAAAAAGAATATTGATTTTTTTCATCATTTAAAATAAATTGAATATTATTCTACAAAGTTAGCATTAAATTTTCAATTACATACAAACGAATAAAAATTAGTGTGTAATTCAACCTCATCTCACTTATCAAAAGAATCGAAATCCGATTATTCATATCTTTGTTTTTTTAATATCAGGATTGAATATGAATCAACGGACAGTGGATAGGCGCTGTGCCGGATTTGCGCAGATGAATAGGTCGTTTTCATCGGATGATTCAGTCCAACATCATTCCCATCGATAAGGTGGTTATTTCTTCCACGGCGGGATTCAGCCGTTGAATCATTCCTTTATGTTCGCCCGGACAGTCGGGTTCTTTTTTCAGCCAAACGCCGTTTTCATCAAAAAAATTCTGTCGGATGGCTGCCCATTGCCGAGGTGTTTTGAGTACCCGGTTAACCGGCGGTTGCGGATTGGATTCGCAAAGCCGAAAACCGTATTTGGCGTACATGACGGCCAATTCCTTTTCCTGAGGAATTAGAAAAGTATAATCGTAACTCTTTTTTTTCATTTCGTCGAACGAGGCATTCAGGAGTTTATCCATATACCCCCGTTTCCGGTAAGCGGGATGAGTCATAATGCCCGACAAATAACCGCCTTTCCGGATGTGATTGCCTGTTTTTATCGAATAAGGTATAATCTGCAGCGCCGCCACCGGTTGATGGTCTTCCAGACAAATTAATGTTTCATCATTTTTATAGATTTCATTGAAATAAAAAGTAATAAATAAATCGGTATCCTCCGGAAAGCAAATTTTCCAAAGCGCTTTTAAATCGGGTTTATATCGGTCTTCGCTGTACTGAATCATTTTTCTTTCACGAATCCCTTTTCTAATAAAAGAACCGGATGATACGACATTTTGGCTTGCCGCAACGATTCCAAACCCAAATCTTCTTCGCGGTTAATATAACGATAGTCGGCGCAATTGTGTTCGGCAAATTGCTGGTTCATCATCGCAAAACCTCCGTCGATTTCGTACAAACATTTTTCCGCATGTACGCCGAAGGTATCGGCCGTCAAGGGTTGACCGTAAGAATAGGCTACAATCTCGCCGTTCATACGCAGGGCGCCGCCGGTTAACCCCAACTGTTCGTAATTGGCAAATACTGTTTGGGTGGCGATGCGCTCTTCAATCAACGATTGTTCGCTGTTGCAGCCGCCGTTTTCCGCACACCAGCGTTCGTATAATTTCAGGCAATCCGGAATAATTTCTTTGGTAATCGGTAGATATTCCCATTGGTAAGTGCGTTTAAATTTGTTAATGTGATTGCGTTTGGGTTGATATTTTTTTCCAACCAAATAGATCAAATCGTCGGATGAATAGATGTACTCGAACCAATCCCTTTCTGTTTCGTACTGAAACCGGCCGGGCATTGCCTGCTCAATCAACACGAACATTTCCTGTGTAACAGCATAAAGACGAAATTCGGTGTGCCGCTCGGCTGCATCCTGCATCATAGATTCCAAGGCGGTTTTCAAATCACCGTCGCCCAAAGGAAACAGGTAACCCGGACAATCGTCCGCCACTTGAAACCGGATATACAAAAATCGGTTCTCGATAGCGACAAAATGGGTGTTATACAAATGTTTCCAACTGAATATATTGGAAAATGAAAAATCGCAGTTACGGAAAACGCTTTTATTGAAAAAAGCCTGAATGATTTCTCTATCGGTAATCGTAACCGGTGTAAATGGAAGCATAGTTACTTTATAATTTTATTGCTCGCTGTATCGGGAAAAACAATGGCCGGTTTGAATTGTTTCGCTTCTTCAAAATCCATTAAGGCGTACGACATGATAATAATAATATCCCCGGGTTGAAATTTGCGTGCAGCAGCTCCGTTCAAACAAATCATTCCGGAATCCCGTTGGCCTGTAATCACATAAGTTTCGATGCGTTCGCCGTTGTTGTTATTGACAATCTGCACTTTTTCACCTTCGATTAGATTGGCAGCTTCCATCAGATTCTCGTCGATAGTAACGCTACCAATATAATTCAGGTTGGATTCCGTTACTGTAACCCGGTGGAGTTTGGATTTAATAACTTGAATGAACATATTGATGTATTAAAAAATCGTTTGCAAAGGTAATGATTATTTATTACATAAACCGAATCTCATTTGAACAATTACCGGCAACGGATCATAATGCATAACTTCCCCCTCTATAACTTTTAGTTTTTAGTTTTCTTATGATAATGATCGGAAACAAGTTCCGTTCTATTCTTGGAGGACACAATGTTCAGCGCAGTGTTCGGAAAATAAAGTGTCCTTGCAGCAGACGGAAGGAACAGGTATGGGGGGGGGAAAGATAATCCTTTTATTTTATTACAAAATTTTGTGCCAAACCCTTTTAATTCTTTTTTTGTGTAAAAATATTCGGCTATGGACGAAAAAATAGCACTGTTGAACAAATACAATATATGGGGTCCCAACGTTTTCGACTGGGGTTACAAACGACATAAAGCACCTCCAAGACTGAGAACTCGAAAATCAATTAGGAATGCCGCTTCACCAATTCCCTCTCAATATCCGCTATCGAACAACCGCTGGCTTCCAACAATACCAGCAGGTGATAAACCAGATCGGAAGCTTCATAAAGCAATGCTTCGCGGTTTTGGGCGACGGCTTCAATCACCGTTTCGACTGCTTCTTCCCCTACTTTCTGGGCGATTTTGTTCACCCCTTTCCGGAAAAGCGCAGTAGTATAGGAGTTTTCAGGCATATCGCGATGGCGTTGTTGAATAACGCTTTGCAATTCACGAATAAAGCCTTCCGGACAGTCGTCGCCGAAACAGGTTTTTGTGCCTTTGTGGCAGGTGGGGCCTTGCGGAATTGCCCGGATAAGCAAGGTATCGGCATCGCAATCAGCCGCGATGGAAACTATTTGCAGGAAATGGCCGCTCGTTTCGCCTTTTGTCCACAAGCGTTGTTTGGTGCGGCTGTAGAAAGTTACCCGGTTTTCAGCTACGCTTTTGTCGAAAGCTTCGCGATTCATGTATCCCAGCATCAGTACGGCCAATGTCCGGTCGTCCTGGATAATGACGGGAATCAGTCCATCGGCGTATTTCGCCGCGTTTAGTTCGTCGAATCGTATCATGATTTTATAATCTTACGTTAATTCCTTTTTTGTGTAATGCCTGTTTCAATACCGGAATAGGTATTTCGTCGTAGTGAAAAATGCTTGCGGCTAAAGCGGCGTCGGCTTTTCCATGGGTGAGGACATCGGCTATATCCTCCACCGAACCAGCGCCTCCGGAGGCGACAATCGGGATGGACAGGCTGTCGCAAAGCCGGGCGTAAGTTTCGCAGGGATAACCGCTTTTGGTGCCGTCGTGGTCCATCGAAGTAAAAAGGATTTCACCGGCACCTCGCTCCTGGACTTCTTTGGCCCAGGTAAACAGTTCACGCTCGCTGGCTTGCTTGCCGCCATGCGTGGTTACGACCCAGCGTCCGTCGATGGTTATGGCATCAATGGCAACTACGATAAACTGGCTGCCGTAGCGCGAAGCGATTTCGTCGATCAATCCGGGACGGCGAACGGCGGCGCTGTTGACCGTTACTTTGTCGGCACCGGCAATCAACAAATGGGCGGCGTCTTCCAGCGAAGAAATCCCGCCTCCTACCGTAAACGGGATGTTGATGTTTTCGGCAATGCGGGTAACCAATCCGGCAAACGTTTTCCGGCCTTCGTTGGTAGCGCTGATGTCTAAGAAAACCAATTCATCGGCGCCATCGCGGGCATATTTCCGTCCCAGTTCTACGGGGTCGCCCACCGATTGAAGGTCGAGGAAATGGATTCCTTTTACGGTAGCGCCGTCTTTAATATCGAGGCAGGGGATGATTCGTTTGGCTAACATAGGAAACCGGTAATTTGTTTGAGAGTAATACGTCCTTCGTACAAGGCTTTTCCGATAATAACACCGGGGATATGCGCTTCTTCCAACTGTTCCACATCGTGAATATCGCCGACACCTCCGCTGGCAATCAGGTAGAGTTCCGGATCGTTTTCCCGTATTTCTTTGTATAACTCCACGCTGACGCCGTCCAACATGCCGTCTTTTGAAATATCGGTGCAAATCACTTTGTAAATACCCTGCTTCCGCCATTTTTTGATAAACGGAACTACTTCTTCTTCCGTTTCTTCGATCCAGCCCGATACGGCAATTTTCCGGTCGCGGCAGTCGGCGCCCAGAATGATGGACTGCGCCCCGAATGTATCGATCCAGCGTTGAAACAACTCCGGGTTTTTCACAGCAATGCTGCCGCCTGTTACCATCGTTGCTCCGCTTTCAAATGCAATTTCCAGGTCGGAATCCGTTTTTATCCCACCGCCAAAATCAATAACCAGTGACGTACGGGATGCGATTTTCTCCAAAACCCGGTAATTGATAATTCGGTTAGCCTTGGCTCCGTCCAGATCCACTACATGCAGGCGACGGATGCCATGCGCCTCAAACCTTTTCGCCACTTCCAGCGGATTTTCATTATAAACGGTTTTCCGGTCGTAATCGCCCTGTGAAAGTCGGACGCATTTTCCGTCGATGATGTCCATTGCGAGAATAATTTCTATCATAAGCGTAGAAAATTAGTAAGTAACGTTTCACCTGCAGCGCCGCTTTTTTCCGGATGGAATTGTGTGCCGAAGAAATTATTGTTCTGTAAGATAGCGCTGAAAGGCATTCCATATTCGGTAACGGCCACCGTTTGCCTGCTGATTTCGGGTGCATACGAATGGACATAATAAAAATAAGAGCCTTCGGCGATTCCGCCGGTAAGCGGCGAGTGTAATTGAGTAATAGTATTCCAACCCATGTGAGGCACTTTCAATTCTCCCGAAACACGGAGCTTGCGAACAACAGCATCGAACAGTCCGAGGCATTGCACGTTTCCTTCTTCGCTGAACCGACACATTAGTTGCATGCCGATGCAAATACCCAATACCGGTTGGGTAAGCCCCAGCAAAATTTTATCCAATCCGCTATTTTTCAATGCTTCCATCGTAGAGGAAGCTTCCCCTACACCGGGCAGGATGACATGCGACGCCGCACAAATCTCGGCCTCATCGCCCGTTATCCGGTAGTCGCATCCGATACGTTGCAGGGCATTGCCCACCGAACAGAGATTGCCGCTTTTATAATCGATAACTGCTATCATAATACACCTTTACTGCTGGGAAGTTGGTAAGAAAAAGGATCGCGCCGGATAGCCATACGCAGGGCGCGGGCAAAGGCTTTGAAAATCCCTTCGATTTTATGATGTTCGTTTTCGCCCCGGGCGGAAATGTGCAGATTGCAACGCGCCGACTGTGCAAAGCTTTTGAAAAAATGACTGAACAATTCGGTAGGAACATCGCCTACGCGCTCACGGCAGAAATTCGCTTCCCAAAGAAAATCGATACGTCCACCAAAATCCAGTAACACCAGGGCCTCGCATTCGTCCATCGGCAGAACATAGCCGTAACGTTCGATACCGCGTTTGGAACCGAGCGCTTTCAGGATCGCTTCGCCCAGCACGATGGCCGTATCTTCTACCGTGTGATGTTCATCTACATACAAATCACCTTGTATTTCGACCGACAGACTTACTCCGGCATGATGAACGATTTGCCAAAGCATGTGGTCGAAAAAACCCAGACCGGTAGCAATCGCCGACGGACTGCGGCCATCCAAATCGAGGGAAAGGGTTATTTGCGTTTCGGTCGTGTTCCGGATAATGGTAGCCGTACGTTCTTCTTTTCGTAAAAACGCTGCTATTTCCTGCCATTGGTTCGTAATCAAGACGCAGACGTCCTGCAATCCGGCTTGTTCTATCAGAAGAAGGCCTTCGTCTTCCGGTTTCAGTAAAATGCCGCGGGCGCCCAGGTTTTTTGCTAATTGAATATCGGTCGTCCGATCGCCGATAACAAACGAGCGGGATAAATCGTAATCGCCTTTCAGATAGTTTCCGAACATGCCAATACGCGGTTTACGGGTAGGAGCGTTTTCGTGTTCGAAGCTCCGGTCGATTAACTGATCGGAAAAGACCACGCCTTCACCTGCAAGTGTTTGTAGCATTTTATGGTGCGCCGGCCAAAAATCCGCTTCGGGAAAACTGCCGGTACCTAATCCGTCCTGATTGGTGGCTAATACCAGTTCAAAATCCAGTTGGGCGATGGAGGTCAGGGCGGTAATCGCTCCCGGCGTAAATGCAAGTTTTTCCAGGCTGTCGATCTGTAAATCCGCCGCCGGTTCTACGATAATGGTACCGTCGCGATCGATGAAAAGCGCTTGTTTCAACATTGTTCTTGATAATTTATTTAAACCTTCTAAAAAGATTTTGCAAAGTTAGCAAAAAATCATTTATTTTTTTCTCTTTGCCATTTTGTCAGCCAAATATCTTTGGCACACTATTCGCTATATTTCGGTCGTAACATTATTAATTGTATTATACTAATAATAAATTCTTAAAAATCATGAACATTAAACCGTTGGCAGATAGGGTATTGATAAGACCTGCTGCCGCAGAAGAAAAAACAGTTGGTGGGATTATCATTCCCGATTCAGCGAAAGAAAAGCCCTTGAAAGGTGAAGTAATGGCAGTGGGTAACGGCACAAAAGACGAACCCATGGTATTGAAGACAAACGATAAGGTTCTTTACGGCAAATATGCCGGAACCGAAATCGAAATTGAGGGAGTACAGTATCTGATTATGCGTCAATCCGACGTTTTAGCAACCATTTAAAAATTTATTTGTTATGGCAAAAGAGATAAAATTTAACATCGACGCCCGCGACCTGCTGAAAAAAGGTGTGGACGAATTGGCTAATGCAGTCAAAGTAACTTTAGGTCCTAAAGGACGCAACGTGATTATAGACAAGAAGTTCGGCGCTCCGCAAATCACGAAAGACGGGGTAACCGTAGCGAAAGAAATCGAATTGTCCGATTCTTTCCAGAACATGGGCGCCCAGTTGGTGAAAGAAGTAGCGTCTAAAACCAACGACGATGCGGGCGACGGCACCACTACCGCCACCGTTTTGGCGCAATCCATCATCAGCGTGGGAATGAAAAACGTAGCCGCCGGCGCTAACCCCATGGACTTGAAACGTGGTATCGACAAAGCCGTAGGCAAAGTCGTAGAATCGTTGAAGAACCAGTCGCAAGCCATCGGCGACGATTTCGGCAAAATCGAAAATGTAGCGAAAATTTCCGCTAACGGTGACGAAACTATCGGTGCCCTGATTGCCGAAGCCATGAAGAAGGTGAAAAAAGAAGGTGTTATCACCGTCGAAGAAAGCAAAGGCATCGAAACTTACGTCGATGTAGTAGAAGGAATGCAGTTCGACCGTGGTTATATTTCCGCTTATTTTGTAACGAACACCGAAAAAATGGAAGCCGACTTAGATAATCCTTTCGTATTGATTTACGACAAAAAGATTTCTGTCCTGAAAGATATTCTTCCCATTTTGGAACAAACCGTTCAAACCGGCCGGCCGCTACTCATCATTGCCGAAGATATCGAATCGGAAGCACTGGCCACACTGGTAGTAAACCGTTTGCGCGGTTCGTTAAAAATCTGTGCCGTCAAGGCTCCGGGATTCGGCGACCGCCGCAAAGAAATGTTGGAAGACATTGCCGTTCTGACCGGCGGCGTGGTGATTTCCGAAGAAAAAGGCTTGAAACTGGATGGCGCTACAATTGATATGCTGGGCACAGCCGAAAAAATTACCGTTACTAAAGACAATACGGTCATCGTAAACGGCGCAGGCCAGAAGAATCTGATTGCCGCGCGCGTAGCCCAAATTAAAACGCAAATCGAAAATACAACTTCCGACTACGATCGTGAAAAATTGCAGGAACGGCTTGCCAAATTGGCAGGTGGCGTAGCCGTATTGTATGTCGGCGCTCCTTCGGAAATAGAAATGAAAGAAAAGAAAGACCGTGTGGAAGATGCTCTGAGTGCCACCCGCGCCGCTATCGAAGAAGGAACCGTTCCGGGAGGCGGCGTAGCATACGTTCGCGCCATCGAAGCATTGGAAAAACTGAAAGGCGAAAACGAAGACGAAACCACTGGTGTCGAAATCGTGAAACGCGCTATCGAAGAGCCTTTGCGCCAAATCGTTGAAAATGCCGGTAAAGAAGGTGCCGTCATAGTGCAAAAAGTGAGGGAAGGCAAAGAAGACTTCGGCTACAACGCACGCACCGATGTATACGAACTCCTTTATAAAGCCGGTGTGATCGACCCAACGAAAGTGGCCCGTATCGCTTTGGAAAATGCGGCTTCCATCGCCGGTATGTTCCTGACTACCGAATGTGTGGTTACCGAAAAGAAAGAAGACAATCCTGCTCCGGCCATGCCTCCGATGGGTGGCGGAATGGGAGGAATGATGTAATTAAGATTGATTGCTATTAATCTAAAGAGGAGAACGGGGAATGATTTCGGATTATTCCCCGTTCTTTTATGGGGATACAGCGCTTGAAAACCGGCACAAGACGACTAAAGCGGCAAGCCAAGCCTACCCTAATCCCGCCAAAGCCACCTTCACTCGCCGCATGGCCTCCACCAACTTCTCATCCGCCGTAGCGTACGAAAACCGGATACAGCCGGGCGCTCCGAAAGCAACGCCGCCTACTGCCGCCACATGCGCCTCTTCCAATAAAAACAGGGCTAAATCGGCCGAATGGGTCATTTTTTTTCCATTAAATGATTTTCCAATATAGTACGAACAGTCCGGAAAAAGATAGAATGCGCCTTGCGGCCGGTTCACTTGGAAGCCGGGAATATCGTTTCCTAATTGCACCATCAGGTCGCGGCGACGCTCAAAGGCTTGACGCATGGTTTCTACGCAATCCTGAGGGCCGTTATAGGCTGCCTCGGCTGCTTTCTGCGTTATCGAACTGGGGCCGGAAGTGTATTGTCCCTGCAGTTTGTTACAGGCGGAAGCTATCCACTGCGGGGCGGCTATCCAGCCCAGACGCCAGCCGGTCATGGCATAACCCTTGGATACGCCGTTAATGATCACTACGCGGTCGCGAATCGAATCAAATTGGGCAATACTTTCATGCTTCCCTGCATAATTGATATGCTCGTAAATTTCGTCGGAAATAATCGTAATCCGGGGATAGTGGGCCAAAACGTCCGCTAACCCTTTCAATTCGGCTTGCGAATAAACGCTTCCCGTGGGGTTGGACGGCGAACAGAGAATCAACGCTTTGGTTCGGGGTGTAATCGCCGCTTCTAACTGACCGGGCGTTATTTTGAAATCCTGTTCAATGCCGGCCGTAACGATCACATTTTTACCTTCGGCCAATTTGACCATTTCGACGTAACTGACCCAGTAGGGCGCGGGGACAATCACTTCGTCGCCCGGACCGACAACGGAAAGCAATACGTTGCAAACCGATTGCTTGGCGCCATTGGAACAGACTATCTGACCGGGCTGGTAATCCAGATTGTTTTCCCGCTTCAACTTGGCAACGATGGCTTGCCGTAGAGATAGATAACCCGGAACGGGCGAATAAAACGAAAAATTCTCGTCAATCGCTTTCCTGGCCGCTTCTTTGATGAAACCGGGCGTGAAAAAGTCAGGCTCTCCGACACTTAAATTGATAACATCGATGCCCTGCGCTTTCAATTCATCGCTTTTCTGGGACATGGCCAGCGTTTCGGAAGGGGATAACGCGGCTAACCGTTCGGATATTTCAGACATAATAATTGCAATTATTTCAATAAATCGGGCACAAAAGTAATAAAAAAACCGATATCTACCACAATTTCGATGCAATAGCTTCCTGCGATTGTTCCGACAGCATTTTTATTCCGGTAGCCATTTCCCGCAAGTTTTCAATAGCCATGCCGTCTGTGGGAATCGGGTCGTGGATAATCACCTCCATCCGGTAGGGAGTGAGGAGGATAGTGTGGCGCGACATCACCTGGTACGAACCGTTGATAGTAACCGGAACGACCGGTAACTTCATATCCGCAGCCATCTGAAAGGCGCCTTTTTTGAATTTCCTCAGTTGTCCGGTCGGGCTACGCGAGCCTTCGGGGAAAATGGCGACGGATGCGCCGTTTTTCAATCGTTGCTCCGCCTCCCGGATGGTTTTGGCGGCTGCCACCGGCGACGAACTGTCGACAAAAATAAACCCGGCCTTTTCGCAAGCTTTGCCCACGAGGGGGATATCGCGCAGGCTCTTTTTCATAATCCATTTGATGGGGATATTCAGGTAGCCGTACAGCAGGAAAATATCGTAAATACCCTGATGATTGGCTACGAAAACGTAGGACTGATTGTCGGCCAATTTTTCCCGCCCCCTTACCTGTACCCGGCAAAGGCTTATCCCGCACACGAATCGCGACCACCACATGCCCGGATAGTAGCTGAAAACACGTTCGCCGCCCAAGGAGCAACCGGCGATAACGACCAACGCGGTTAGAATAGTGGCTGCTAAAAACATAGGCACCCAAATTATCAACTGATATAATAAAAATACGACTCGCTTCATATCTATCCAATAACAATGCAAATGTAAAAAAATATTTAGTTATACAAAAGAATATTTTTTAATTCGTAAATATTTATTTAATTTGTAATCGTTTTCTAATTTTATAATGTAATGCGATTCTTTCTAAAAAATTCAGGTATACTGCTGGTTCTAATAGGAGCGTTGTTTCTGACGGTTCCTTTCTTTACTCATCTTCAGACGAACGCTTCGCTGTTGACGGGCGGAGGGTTGATTATAGCAGGATTCATTGTTTATATTATTATCAACAAGTTAATTAAATAAATTTCAGTATCATGTCGAAAGTCTATTTTACGGATATGCGCGCCAAACCCGGCCGCAATTTGCTGGATAAATTGGAAATTCTGATTAAAAAAGCCGGAATCGAACAAATCGGCTTCAAAGACCAGTTTACGGCCGTTAAACTCCATTTTGGCGAACCGGGAAATCTGGCTTATATCCGCGCCAATTATGTGGGGCGATTGGTAAAGTATCTGTTGGCGAAACAGGCGAAACCGTTTTTAACGGATTCCAACACCCTCTACCTCGGCCAACGTTCAAATGCCATCGACCATATCGAAAGCGCTTTTGAAAACGGGTTTAATCCCATCGCCGTTCCCTGTCCCGTGATTATTGCCGATGGTTTGAAAGCCATCGATTACAAGGAAATTCCCGTTCACTTAAAATATTGTACGACGGCTAAAATCGGCTCTGCCATTGCCGAAGCGGATATTATTGTTTCGATGAACCATTTCAAAGGACACGAGCAGGCCGGATTCGGTGGCGCCATGAAGAACCTGGGGATGGGTTCGGCGTCGCGAATGGGAAAACTGGAATTGCATTCGTCTTCACAGCCTACGGTCGACCCATCGCTTTGTACTTCTTGCGGTCAATGTGTAAAATATTGCGCTTCCGATGCCATTCATTTGAATGCGGACAAAAAAGCAGCCATTGATTACAGGAAATGCGTCGGTTGCGGTCAATGCGTGGCGGTTTGCCAGTTCGATGCCGCCCAACCCGTTTGGGACAATTCGTCCGATATAATGAATTTCAAGATTGCGGAATACGTAATGGCGGTATTGAAAGACAAACCGAATTTCCACATCAATTTCGTTATGGACGTTTCGCCGAACTGCGATTGTTGGAATTGCAACGACGCGGCGATTGTGCCGAATCTCGGTATCGCGGCTTCTTTCGACCCTGTCGCCTTAGATAAAGCCTGCGCAGATAAGGTTACCCAATCGGGAGCCAATCTCAATACGGTTCTCAACGTGCACAAACAGGGCGACTTGCAGGATATGGATAAGTTCAAACGGATTCATCCGAATACCGACTGGTTGGCCGGATTGAAATATGCCGAAGAAATTGGAGCCGGAAGCTTGGACTATGAATTGATTACGGTGTAGACTTTGAAATTTATTGTGTACCTTTGCAACTTCTAAAATTCAATTTTAAAGGTAGCAAATATGGAATACAATTTCAATGAAATCGAAAAAAAATGGCAGGAATACTGGAAAAACAATCAAACCTACCAGGTTAAAGAAAACAAAGATAAACCGAAATATTATGTACTGGATATGTTCCCCTATCCGTCGGGAGCCGGTTTGCACGTCGGTCATCCGCTGGGATACATTGCATCGGATATTGTTGCACGCTATAAACGGTTGAAAGGGTTTAACGTACTGCATCCGATGGGATATGACGCCTACGGATTGCCTGCCGAACAGTACGCCATTCAAACCGGACAGCATCCGGCAGTAACGACGGAAAAAAACATCAGCCGCTACCGCGAACAACTGGATAAAATCGGTTTCAGTTTCGATTGGAGCCGCGAAAT
>JAISYG010000075.1 GCA_031270075.1 Dysgonamonadaceae bacterium | reverse complement strand
TGATTGTCGGAAATAAATAACGTTTGAAGTCTACTGTTGTCTTGCGTAACAACTCTTCAAAATTTTGATATAACAATTTCATCATCACTATTTTTTTGCAAAAATACAAAAAAATCCCTATCATAGTGCTTTTTTTTAAATATTTTTCCCTATGACAGTGACATATTTGCGGAAAGACCTCTGCCGCGAGTTGCAGCGGAGGCATAAAATTCCGAAATAACTATTTGTTGTTACCCTCAGCATTATTTTCCCTATTTTTAGGGATTGCCGGGCGTTGATATTCCCGTTACCTTTGCGGCAGTTTTTTAAATCAGTTTAATGAATAGATTGAAAAATTGTTTTTGTTTGACATTATTTGTTTTCCTTGCGCAGGCGGCCGCAGCCTGGCACGGCAATCCCAGCGCAAATCCCGATACCGCCGGCATAGTATTAGACGAAGTGTTTATATTCGGAAAAAGCGAAAAAGAAAAAATCGAAACCAAAGGATTTGCCGTGAATGTGATTGAAATAAAAAAAGCGTCCCTGCAATCTATCCAGACGAATGAATTACTCGACCGGACAGCGGGAGTGCGCGTGAGACAAAACGGCGGATTAGGCGCTGCTACAAACTATAATTTGAATGGAATGTCGGGCAATTCCGTAAGGATTTTTGTCGATGGAATACCGGTCTCTACCTATGGGGCTTCCTTTAGTCTCAACAGCATTCCTCCCGCGCTGATTGAGCGTATAGAAATTTACAAAGGCGTTATCCCCGCCCATTTGTCGGACGATGCACTGGGTGGCGCCATCAATGTTATTTTAAAGAAAGATATGCAAAATACATTGGCGGCTTCCGTTTTGTACGGCTCTTTCAACACGCAGCAAGCCAACTTCAATGGTTCATTCAGGGATAAAAAAACGGGATTTACAGTAAATGCTTCCGGGTTTTATAATTATTCCGATAATGATTATAAAGTGTGGGGTAAATTTGTGCGGAATATACTGCCTAACGGAAGGTACGATTATGTCCGCGCCAAAAGGTTTAATGATGCTTACAGGTCAACCGGAGGACGCGTGAGAGTCGGTTTCACCGGCGTGAAATGGGCAGACCGGTTTTCTATCGAATATAACGGCTCGGACGCTTACAACGAAATCCAGCACGGCGCCTACATGTCTATTCCTTACAAGGGGAGGCATACCGACGCTCAGGCGCATGTGTTCAGCCTGAACTACAAAAAGACAAATATTGTGGTAAACGGACTGGAATTTACGCTGAGCGGCATGCACAGCCGCCGGAAAGAAGTTGTTACGGATACCGTGAAATGGAATTATAACTGGCTTGGGGAAATGAGTTTGGGCTTGGACGGCAATCCCATTTTACGACCCACCGGCGCACAGCAAGGAGCGCCTACGCTCAATCACATCGACAGGAATGTAACGACCGTCAGAGCCGGTTTAAATTATGACATCCATCGCAATCACCGGATCGCATTGAACCATATTTTTTACAATATCGACCGCACCCAGCAGGATTTTATGCGTTCAAAAGTAGAACGGGATTTCATCGGAACGAGGGATTTGCAAAAAAACATCACCTCGCTGGCATACGAAATGAAGGCTTTTAAAGACAAGCTGACCGCAACACTTTTCGGAAAATATTATCAACAGGAAATCGGAAAAATGGATCCGGTATTAAAGGTGGTAGAAGGACAAAACGTCAGGGTTGAGGAAACGCTTAACAGCAGGAAGGATGCAACAGGGTACGGTTTGGCTATATCTTATTCCGTTTTACCCCGCCTGTTGCTGCTGGCGTCGGCTGAAAGAGCGGTAAGAATGCCTTCCGAAGGTGAAGTATTCGGCAGTCCGGGGGAGAATATTGTAGAAAATACCGGGTTGCGCGCCGAGATTAGCGACAACTTGAACGTTGGCCTCAAAGCAGGGCCTTTTCCTGTCGGCAAACATAAATTTGATGCGGCGGCATCCGTATTTATACGGGACACAAAAGACAAGATTGTACAAAGAATTAATCCGAGATTGAATGACGCCGTTCAAACGGATCCTTTTGAAAACCTCGGGAAAACAAAATCCAAGGGATTTGAGTTTGAATTAAATTATACTTACGCCCAAGACTTGAATGTCGTGCTGAATATGTCCCTGTTTAATTCCGTATTTAATATGCGATACGATCCTAACGGGCGGGAATACGATTATTATAACAAACAGCTGCCGAACGAGCCTTTTTTCACCATGAACGGAATGGTGAAATATGCCTTGCACAATCTCGTACAAAAACAATCTACCCTGAATTTGTACTATGATTGCGGGTTTGTAGAAAGTTTTTATACCACATGGTTGGCGGTGGATGATTTTAAAGTGCCCCGCCAATTCATTCAAAATATAGGGCTGAGCTATTTGTTCCCGAATAAAAAGTTTGTGGTAAGTGTTGATGTGAAAAATATTTTCGACAGGCAAGCCTACGACAACTTTGCCGTACAAAAACCGGGAAGGGCTTTTTATTTGAAATTAAATTATACGATTAACAATTTTTAAATTAAATAAACATGAAAAAAAGAATTTTAAATTTTATGCTGTTTGGAGCTTTGACGACAGCGCTTGTTGTTACAGGTTGTGACAAGAATGATGATCCCGATCCGAATCCCGATCCCAATGCGGATCGCTGGATTACCGTGGCGGGTGCGCTAATGGGCACGACGCCGGGTGATGGAAACGGCGGAACTAAGGTTTACGCCGTGAGTAAAGAAAATGCGAAAGACCCCAATTATTCCATTAATGTGTATGATGAAGGATTTTCTGTGAAATCGGAAAGGACTGCCCGCTTGCAATCTTCGGAAGACGGAAAAACGCTTTTCAATATCGCATACGTCGGCGATAATGGCGGTGAATTTTCGCGGTACAGGGTAAATGGCGGAAGCAATTTCGTTCAGGAAGACGTAACGGTCAATATCGCGCAATACGCAAGCACTTCGCCCCGTTGGGTGAAACTGTTTGACGGAGATAAAACGGGTATTGCCGTGAATGTAGCCGGTATTGCTGCAAATAACGCTTCGGATGCAACGCAGCCGTTTGCATACTATCGCGGCACGGCTACCGTACTGGCACTCGATTTGCAGGAAGTATTAATTCGCAGATACAAACAGTATCAGATTCCGCTTACAACAGATGAAGAACTGCTCGGACACTGCATCTTTCGCTTAGACGCGCCTGTCCTGAACAAAGCGGCCAACAAATTAATCATCGGGACATGGATGCAAAAAAGGAATCCGGCAACAGGCCAAACCGAAAGCAGTTTTACCCGCTTAGGCACTAAATCCGTGGTAGTAGATTACCCTTCTCTGGAAAATCCGACAGTGATTACCTCTACGGTTGGTCATGGCGATTGCTGCGGCTACCGCAGTTTTAACAGTTTCGTGGCCGACGACGGAAACATTTATCAGGCTACGCAGCGGGAGACCTCCGGCGGCTCGCGTATCCTGAAAATCAATCAAAGCAACGTGTATGACAATTCATACGTGTTCAGCTTGGATGCCGCGTTAGGCGTTTCAAATGTATATGTGGATTGCTGGCGATACGCAGGCAACGGTAAAGCGTATATCCTGTATTCGCACGATGACGCCGCTTCCGACTACATTGCTTATTTGGATTTAAACGCAAAAACCGCTGTTAAAGTTGCGGATATTGCTTATGATGCAGACTTGAATTTTGGCCAGTATCAAGGTATTTTAGTTAGTGGCGATGAAGTATATATTGCCGTAACGCCGGTAGGCAAAGACGGCAATATCTACATCCTGAACAGCAAAACCGGCGCGGTGACCAAAGGCGCTAAATTGGTGAATAAGGCCGGAAACCATTACATCGGAATTTTCTAACATGATTAAATTATTCATTGATTTCATTCAATTCCTGTACACCGCTGCGCCGTTGCTTATGGCGTTGGCGGTGTTAACCCTGCTGGCGGTTTTATTGTCGAAATCAATAAAACGACATGCAACGGTATATTACATCGTCGCGGCAATCCCCTTTGCCATGGTTGCCCTTCCTTTTATCGGCGGGTTGTTGGGAATTGAGCTGTTTAATTTCAGCCGTATTCCGTTGCTGGGCGGCATCCTGAGGGATTACATCCACATGGGAAC
>JAISYG010000063.1 GCA_031270075.1 Dysgonamonadaceae bacterium | reverse complement strand
ACAATGGTTTATCGTGAAACAGGCGATGAGAAATTCCTTCGTTTTGCCGAAAAAGTAACCGACCTGTATTTGTCCCGCTTACCGGAAGGCGAATATGTGCCGTACTGGGATTTCGACGCGCCCAATATTCCCGCCGAACCGCGCGACGCTTCGGCTGCGGCCATTACCGCGTCGGCATTACTGGAACTGTCGCAACTGGAAGACGACGACGAAAAGTCTGCAAAATATCAAACCGCGGCAATCAATATGTTGGTTGAATTATCTTCGGATAAATACCAAAGCGGAACGGCAAAACCGTCGTTTCTCTTACATTCTACCGGACATTATCCCAACGGTTCGGAAATAGACGCTTCGATTATCTATGCCGATTATTATTACATAGAAGCGTTAATCAGATATAAATCAATAATAGGTAAATAAAAACAATAAACGATGCGGCAAACCTTTCGTTATTATTTAATGACAAACTTCCGTACCATTCCCTCCAACTTAAAAATATAAATGGCCTTTGGAAGATTCAGTTCATGGGTAACGTTCCGGCTTTGGATTTCAATTTCGCGCACCTTATTCCCTACAATCGTAATAATCTGCAGTTTGGCGCCTATCGGAGCGTTTGTAATATATAATGTATTATTAGAAACATACATCTCAGGACTTTGTATTTCTTCCGAAACCCTCTCTTTCTCTTTTTTTACCTGCTGGGCGTGAAGAGAAAGGGAGGGCGAAATCAAACAGATTCCCAATAGAATGAGTAGAAATTTCTTCATTCCCGTCTAAAATTTATAGCCAACCGTTACAAGTCCTTTATACGACCGGTTTATCACAGAAGCCGGCTTGGAATCTACTATAAAATTTCCATTTACATCTATCACCGAAGGGAAGGAATAAAGGTCGTCTTTCTGCGTCCGGTAAACAAGTGCCGCATCAATATAAAAATAGGGAGTAAAGCGATAACCGATACCGGCCGTAAAATAATTCACATCCCCGTCTATCGTAAAATGCGGAACGGTTCCGACAATAACGGCTTCTTTCCATCCATCCTGGAATCTCTTTTCATAAGGATGTTGTGCATTCGAATAGCCCACGCGCCCCGATAACTGCGGAGTCAACCGGTATTCAAACCCTGTTCGCAAGATAGAAGTCGCCCTGAAATCGTCTTGAATATATTGATTGTCGGCTTTTGGCGTTTTTTCATTATCCATCAATTTCATGCTCGTATAATCCTTCCATTCATAATCGACGCTGACAATGGCCTTGGTACCGATGATCCCTGCCGCACTGAACACCCAGCTATAAGGCGTATTAAAACGGTAGTGCGTCCAAGCATCGTCCGGGGTTTTCGCCCATGTATTGTCGGGATCAACGCCTTCGTAATCGGCAGTTGTATGCGCCTGATAATAATCCGTTAGGGTATACCATGTAGGTGAATGATAAGCAACGCCCAAACGCAGGAAATCGACAGGCCTCCATATACCGCCAAAGATGAATTGAAAACCGGAACCGTCGGTTTCAAAAGAATTGTTCAGACCAATATTCCCGCTATGGGAAAATTTTTCCCCATAATAAGAACTCATACTGTAAGAAATATTCGTCAAGGCGAGTGTGAATCCCAAATACAGTTTATCCGAAAAATGGGTTCCCAACGAAAAGTCGTAACTCTCGATAGAACCTCTTTCGTTGATATTTAATTGGGGGGAAACCGTTTCGTCGGAAAACAACCCCGAATACGAATTATCTGAAACATCGTTGATAAAGTATCCCAACCATCCCAAAGTGCTCAACCAAGGAATTTTGCGGTTGGCATAAGGGTCATAGTTTCCCACTGCATTCATATCCTCATAATGAATGCCATTCGTAATAGCCGCTATATAATTGGTCAGCGACGAATTCATACCTTTGCCCGAAGCGGAATACCGGCGATTGAAATTCTTCAATCGGTTATACGAGAAAGCAAAATTAAGTACCGGAACGCTCATATTTCCCGTCGGATAATAGCCGACATACGATATATTATCGAAATTCACTTTGGTACTCCCCTCTTTATTGATTGTATTTTGCCAATCGGTTTTGACAGGAGTTGTATTCAGAGCCAAGGTCGCATTTATTTCCGATGAACGGTATACACCCAATCCGGCAGGATTAATCAGGATCCCCGTTACATCGCCGCCTAAAGCTCCGAATGCGCCTCCCATGGCCTGTCCGCGGGCAGTACCCCGTAAGTCGCCACCCGATAAACGGATAGCATCCATTTCACCTTGAGCAAATAAGCCCGCACAAACAAACAGGATCATTAGGGTTACTGTATATCTTTTCATGATTATCGTTTTTATTTTGATAAATTACCTTCTGCTGCCACCACTGCTGCCGGACGAACGACTGCCGCCACCGCCACTGCTACCGGATGAACGACTACCTCCACCGCTACTGTAGCTGCCGCTACTGCTATTGCCGGATGAACGGGAAGAACTACTGCTGTTGTACGAGTTGCTCGAAGAAGAACTTCTGGATGAAGAACTGCTATACGAACTGCTACTACTGTTCCGGGAGGTGGATGAACGGCTAACGCCCGAACTCCTATCTGAAGAACTGTTACTGTTACTGCTGCCGATCCGCGTCCGCGTAGAAGGAGTACTCTGGCTATTATATTGCCGGCTTCCGCTGCTTACAGCATTTTCTCTGCTCGATGAACTGCGAGTGCCTACAGTTGCGGCGCTTCGATTCGTACCGGAAGAGGAACGGGCGGAACTCATTTCTCCTCTGCTGCTTCGCGACGAAGAACTCCGCACTCCGGTTCCATTATACACATTTCGTTCCCTTGTGCCATTGCGGCTATTATAAGCGGTAGAATTCCGGTTGTAATGGTCCCCTCTGTTCTGATAGCCATAGTAATGACCGTGGCCATAATGATAACCGCCGTAATATCCGCCATACCCGCCGTAGTAACCACCATAGTACCACGGATCGTACCAGCCTCCATAATACCAGGGATCATACCAGCCGGAATACCATGAATTGTAATACCACGGGCTGTGCCAGCCGTAATAATGCCACGGACGATGCCAACCCCATGACCAGGGCGAATAATATCCTGTGTACCAAGGATAATATCCCATATTGAAATTCACATTCACCCCGTTGTTTACCGGTTCTTCAAAATTAATTTCATAATCGGCGCCATTGAGTACAATGTTGATATTATCGGCGCCTACAATTGTAATTTTGGACGGATCATGAAATTTGACAATCCGTTGGGTTAATTCGCCGTCCACGTATTCGACAATGGTATCCGTAACTTCTTCGTCTATATAGCTCTCGGTGCTGACATAGCGCCGGTTATATTCATCCACATCTCTATCGGGCGACAGGGTAGCATAAACGACCGGTGTTGTAGAAACGGTCGATACGGGTTCTGCTTTCTTCACCGGTTCCGCCTTTTCAGTCTTTTTCGTTTTAGAAGAATAATAAATATCGTCCTCAAAAACATTGTTCTGGGCTACCATGGAAACAGCAAATAACAGCATCACTATCAAAGTGTAACATTTACTTGTTTTCATAATCTAATCTCCTATTATTTATATAATTAGTATTTCTTTGTCATTTAGATATACAAAAATAGTAAAAGTAACATGAACCGGCAAAAAATTAGTGATATTTAACAAAAAAAACCCTACCTTTGCAGAACAATCTTGTAAAATGAACAACGTTGTCGGGATAAATAAAGCATTGCTTCCTCTCTCTTGGCTCTATGGTACGGGAGTGGCATTACGCAATTATCTATTTGACCGTGGTATTCTGCGAAGCGAGCGTTTTCCTGTTCCCGTAATTTCTATCGGCAACCTGGCGGCAGGCGGAACCGGAAAAACACCGCATACGGAATATCTGATTCGTTTACTGACTAAACAATACAAAGTAGCCGTCTTGAGTCGGGGTTACAAACGAAAAACGCGAGGTTTTGTTTTAGCGGATGCAAGCGCTTCCGCCCGGACTTTGGGAGATGAACCTTTTCAGATGTTCCGTAAATTTCCCGACATACTGGTCGCGGTAGATAGCAACCGGAAGCGAGGGATCGAAACCCTTTTGGCGCTTCCCGACGACCGGCGGCCGAAAGTGATTTTGCTGGACGATGCTTTCCAACACCGCCGGGTGCAACCATCATTATCTATCTTGCTGACAGACAGTAACCGGTTGTTCCATCAGGATGCCTTGTTGCCTGCGGGAAGATTGCGAGAACCGGCAAAAAACAATTCTCGCGCCGACATTCTGATTTATACGAAGTGCAACCGTCCGAAGGAATTACCCGGCTGGAAGCAGGATAAAACTTTTGCAACCTATTACAAATACAAAGGCCTTCTACCGGTTTTCCCCGCTGTGAATTTCATTAAAAAAGAAAATCTCGAACATTTGAAAAAGGAAAATTATTCTTTCCTGTTAATAGCGGGATTAGCCAATCCCTCAGATTTGATCCGGTATCTGAAACAATACACAGAGGACTTGCATACGATTATTTTTTCGGATCATCACAATTTTAGCCGTAGAAACATCGTTAGAATAGTGCAATTTTTTAAAAACATAAAAAGCAGCCGGAAGATAATTATTACTTCCGAAAAAGATGCGATGCGACTGATAAGCCATCCGGCCGTTCCGGAAGAAATGAAAAAGTTCATGTATTATTTGCCGGTGGAAGTTGGATTTCAAGAAGGACAAGAAGAAATATTTACTCAAAAAATAAAAGATCATGTTAAAGACTTTGCAAGAAACCGTATCATGGCTTAGACCACAGATACCCGCAGAAACAAAAATCGGTATCATACTGGGTACTGGACTGGGCGATTTAGCCAACACGATTACCGACCGGAAAGACATTCCATACGAAAATATCCCGCATTTCCCGGTTTCAACGGTCGAAGGACACAGTGGCCGGTTGATTGTCGGCAAACTCGGCGGAAAACCGATTCTGGCTATGCAGGGGCGGTTCCATTTTTACGAAGGTTACGATATGAAACAGGTAACTTTTCCCGTGCGTGTGATGCAACTGCTGGGTTTCGGATATTTGTTTGTATCTAATGCTGCCGGCGGAATGAACTCTTCGTTCCGGATCGGCGATATTATGTTGATTGAAGATCACATCAATCTTTTCCCCGAACATCCTTTGCGTGGAAAGAATCACGAAGAACTGGGCACACGTTTCCCGGATATGAGTGAGGCTTACGATCGCCAATTGCGCCGGTTGGCAACGACCATCGCCGAAGAAAACAATATCAAATTACAATACGGAACTTATATCGGCTTGCAGGGACCTACTTTTGAAACTCCGGCCGAATACAATTGGCTCCGGATTATTGGCGGCGATGCAGTGGGCATGTCCACCGTTCCTGAAGTCATCGTAGCTCACCATGGCGGATTGAAAGTGCTCGCCTTTTCCATCATCACCGATTTGGGCGTGCTGGGAAAAATTGTGGAAGTAAGCCATGAGGAAGTGCAGGAAGCGGCAAAAATAGCACAACCCAAAATGGCGTTTATTATGGAGGAAGTTATTAAACATCTTTAATGGATATTTCGGAATTAGGAAAATTCGGACTGATATCGCATCTTACTGATCATATTCAAACATCTAATCCTTCAACAATCAAAGGGTTGGGTGACGATGCAGCCGTATTGGAATACAAAGGAAAAGCCGTCTTACTTGCGAATAATTTGCTACTGGAAGGCATCCATTTCGATTTGACCTACGTAGCATTGAAATTCGTAGGATACAAAGCAGCCACCACCTGTTTTTCGGATATTTATGCGATGAACGGGCAACCCCGGCAGTTATCCGTATCCATGGGCATTTCCAAACGGTTTTCGGTGGAAACTATAGACGAGTTATTCATGGGGATAGAATACGCCTGCGAACGGTATGGAGTCGATTTAGTAGGTGTCAACACCTACTCGTCGCTCACCGGTTTGTGTATTGGTGTAACCGTTGCCGGTGAAGCGGACCGCGATACAATCGTATATCGCAATACAGCGAAAAATACCGATTTGATTTGTGTTTCGGGCGATTTGGGTTCGGCTTACATGGGTTTGCAATTGCTGGAACGGGAAAAGGCCGTGCATACCGGCGAAACCGATTTTACGCCCGATTTTGCAGGAAAAGAATACCTGATCGAACGGCAGTTGCGCCCCGAAGCGCGAAAAGATATTGTCGAATTGCTGGCTCAAAATCGGATCATGCCTACTTCGATGATGGATGTTTCCGACGGCTTGGCCTCGGAATTACTCCATATCTGCAAACAGAGCAACGTGGGTTGCGTCATTTACGAGGAACGACTCCCGATTGATTTCCAAACGGCGATGATGGCCGAACAATTCAACATGAACCTTACCACCGTTGCTTTGAATGGTGGCGACGATTACGAATTGTTGTTCACGGTTCCCTTACATCTGCACAAGGAAATGCAGGCAATTGACGGCATTCATTTAATCGGACATATCGTGGAACCGGAGGAGAATGCGCATTTAATAGCGCGAGATGGTACGAAAATCCCTTTGGTTGCGCAGGGATGGACTAAACAAAACAAATACAAAACAGAAAATGAATGATACACTTGCACAATCGCTGGAAATGATAATCGATAAAAAGACAATTCGTCCGGAGGATCTGGAAAAAGAATTGCCTATTTTACCGTTAATGAACATGTTATTTTTTCCCGGTGCACCCACACCCATTAATATCGGACGTCCCAAATCGCTGAAACTGATAGAAGATTTACAGAACAGAGGAGGATTTACCGGTGTTTTCTGTCAAAAAGACATCAAGCAGGAAGACCCGGGGTACGACGATTTATACCCGGTCGGATTAGTCGCCCGTATAATGAATATCACAAAAGAAGAAAACGGCAGCACTTCCGTTATATTAATCGGCGAAAGTCGGGTACATTTAGACGAAATCACCGCTACCGAACCGTATCTTACCGGCCACGTTTCGGCAATGGAAACCTTTTTGCCCTCCAAATCGGACAAGGAATTCAAGGAACAGCAAAAAACCATCAAGGACAAGATTATCCATATTCTTATGTCCAAGCTTATGCTTCCGGATTTTTTACTCGAATCGCTTCAACGGACGAAAGATTACAATTACATGGTCAACCTGGCTTTTACAACCGTAGATGCAAGTATAGAAAGCAAACACGAAATTCTGGCCTGTAACGATTTGAAAGAACGCTACAATAAATTGTTGTCCCTGCTCGACAACGAATTACAATTATTGGAAATCAAGGAATCCATCCGGAGAAAAACGCAGGTGGATATCAATAATCAGCAACGGGAATATTTCCTGCAACAGGAGATGAAGAACATTCAGGAAGCCTTGGGAGGGAATATTCACGATCTCGAACTTCAAGAGATTCAGGAAAAAACGGCAAAAATCAACTTTACTCCCGAACAACGAGCTTACTTTGAGAAAGAGTTGAAAAAAATGGAAAGCCTGCATCCGCATTCGCCGGATTATTCTACGCAGATGTCTTATATTCAGACTATCTTATCTTTGCCTTGGAATAGTTATACGAAAGATAATTTCAATTTAGTGCGGGCAAAAAAAGTACTGGACAAAGACCATTTCGGTTTAGACAAAGTGAAAGACCGCATCCTCGAACACTTGGCTGTCCTGAAACTGAAAAAAGATATGAAGTCGCCGATTATCTGCCTGGTGGGTCCTCCGGGTGTAGGAAAGACTTCGCTCGGAAAATCCATTGCAGACGCCTTAGACCGGAAATACATCCGTATGTCGCTGGGCGGTTTACATGACGAAGCTGAAATTCGCGGACATCGTCGGACGTATATCGGAGCCATGCCCGGCCGAATTATCCACAGCATCCAAAAAGCCGGTTCGTCGAATCCGGTCATCATTCTGGACGAAATAGACAAAATAGGACACGATTATAAAGGCGACCCTGCCGCTGCTCTGTTGGAAGTGCTGGACCCCGAACAGAATTTTGCGTTCCACGATAATTACTTGAACATGGATTTTGACCTGTCGAAAGTCCTGTTTATTGCCACGGCCAATTCGCTGACAAATGTTTCCCAACCACTCATCGACCGGATGGAATTGATTTATGTCAACGGTTACATTACGGAAGAAAAAGTGGAAATCGCCCGTAAACATCTGTTACCAATGCAGCTGGAAAACCACGGTGTTCCCAAAAACAAATTTGATATTCCGAAAAAAACGCTGGAAGTCATCATCGAATCGTATACCCGCGAATCGGGTGTACGGGAACTCAATAAGAAAATTGCTAAAATTTTACGTAAAATAGCGCGAGCGATCTCCGAAGAAGTCGATTATTCTCACAAATTAGGCGTAGATGATTTACATCCATATTTAGGCCCCGTCGAATACACCAAAGACCGATACGAAGGCAACGATTATGTAGGCGTTGTTACCGGTTTGGCATGGACGGCAGTCGGCGGAGAAATATTGCTTATCGAAGCCAGTCTAAGCAAAGGCAAAGGCGCTAAACTGACGTTGACCGGCAATTTGGGCGATGTAATGAAAGAATCGGCTATTCTATCGTTGGAATACATCAAAGCCAATGCTTCCCGGATGGACATCCCTGATACTGTTTTTGAGAAATGGAATGTACATATCCATATTCCGGAAGGAGCGATTCCGAAAGATGGTCCCAGCGCCGGGATTACCATGACTACCGCTCTGGTTTCGGCTTTCACGCAACGGAAGGTCAAACCCCATTTGGCGATGACCGGCGAAATGACGCTTCGCGGCAAAGCGCTTCCCGTAGGAGGCATCAAGGAAAAGATTCTGGCGGCCAAACGCGCCGGCATCCGGGAAATTATCCTGAGCCGGGAAAACAAGCGTCATATCGACGAAATTAATGCATCGTATCTGAAAGGATTGCAGTTCCATTATGTCGACGATATTCAGGAAGTATTGGATATTGCTTTATTGAAGGAAAAAATAAAAAATCCATTGGCTTTGTAATAGAGTGTTTATAAGTGATATTATATTATATTCTTGGATTTTAATAGCAAAAAATAAATTTATTTTATCCAAACATAACACATATTTAGAATTATTCATTATCTTTGCACCCTGCATTTCTTCTCAACACTCTTAATATGACCCGGAAGAAAAGCAATAATACAATAGAAGATAAAAAGTTAATTGTATTTGTATGAATTTATTAGCGGAAAAATTAAGCGCCAGCCCTGTTTGCGAGGCAGCGCGAGATGCGAAAGCAAAAGGTATTTATCCCTATTTCAGAGAAATTCAAAGTGATCAAGATACGGTAGTAACCATAAACGGCAAACGAGTCCTGATGTTTGGTTCAAACGCCTATCTCGGACTTACCAATCATCCTAAAGTAAAGGAAGCCGCTATCGAAGCCGTTAAAAAATATGGCACCGGTATGGCGGGAAGTCGTTATCTCAATGGTACACTGGATATTCATGTAGCTCTGGAAAAGAAATTAGCCCAATTCATGGGCAAAGACGATGTGATTACCTATTCTACGGGATTTCACGTCAACTTGGGAGTTGTTTCCTGTCTTACCGGTCGCGAAGATTATATCTTGTGGGATGAACGCGACCACGCTTCCATTATCGAAGGACACCGTTTGTCGTATTCTACGAAACTGAAATTTCGTCACAACGATATGGATTCGCTCGAACGGCAACTTCAAAAGTGCGAACCCGACAAGATCAAACTGATTGTGGTCGATGGCGTTTTCAGCATGGAAGGCGATATAGCCAATATCCCCGAAATCGTACGCCTGGCGCGCGAATACAATGCCAATATCATGGTAGACGAAGCCCACGGACTGGGTGTTCTGGGTCGCCAGGGAAGAGGCGCCTGCGACCATTTCGGCCTGTTGCCCGACGTTGATTTGGTGATGGGCACTTTCAGCAAGTCGATGGCCTCCATTGGCGGATTCATTGCCGGCTCGAAAGAAGTGATCGACTATTTGCGCCATACTTCGCGTCCCTACATCTTCAGCGCCAGCAATACACCCGCGGCTACGGCAGCGGCCAATGCAGCGCTCGATATCATGATTAATGAACCCGAACGGATCGAAAATCTCTGGAAATTAACGCACTACGCACTGCAACGCTTCCGTGATATGGGTTGTGAAATCGGAAATACCTCTACGCCGATTATCCCTCTCTTCATCCGCGACAACGACAAGACATTCTATATAACGCGCTATTTGTTTGAGCAAGGTGTATTTGTCAATCCGGTGGTAGCTCCGGCGGTAGCTCCGGCCGATACATTGCTCCGTTTTTCATTGATGGCAACCCATACGCTTGAACAATTGGAGTATGCTCTGGAAAAAATCGAAAAATGTTTCCGGAAAGTCGGTCTGCTTGAATATCAGTTAGCGTAAAACCAAATTAAATTCCGTAGCCAAGGTAACAATGGCTGGATTTTTTTCGGCCATGAATTGAAAGATTTCCTTTCCTCCATACGGGAGGAGATCGTTTTTATCTTCCGTAATTGCAATATCCAGTTCGATGTGAGTGTTTTGTAACTGTTGCGACAGGAATTGTTTAATATCCCCTGCCCTATCCTTTAACTTACTTTCCTGATCGGGATTGAATACCGCGATGCAAATACGGTTGGCTTCCTGCAACTGGGGTGTAATATTCAAAATTGTGTTTTTCAGATGAACGTCTTCTTCTTTGCCGGCGTATTCTTTCCAGGCTTTTTCCAAAGCAGTTTGCGTAAACGAGTTATCCTGAACAGAGGGTGGTACCGCTTCTTCCGGAAGGATGGTTTCCGGTGCGGGCGGGTGGTCTTTCTTCAACGAAAAGCGCATGTTACTGTCTTTCGGTAAACCGGAAGATTCCGGTACCTGCGTAACCGTAACCACCGGAGCGGCAGGCGTTTCTTTGGGCGTAACCGGCGTTTCTTTAGAAGCCACCGGCGTTGGAACCGTTATCGCTGGAACCGCTATCGTAGGAACCGTTATCGGCTCAAGAGTTATTTTTTTTTTATCTTCCGCCGGTGAGGAGGAAGTACTGAACTGGCAAAGGCGAATCAACAGCAGTTCGATGAGCAAGCGCTTATTTTTACTGTATCGGTAGTTCAAATCCGATTCATTCGTCCATTCGAGCGCCTTGTACAGAAATCCGGAAGTGCAGCGCTGCGCCAGATCCAGGTATTTTTCTTTCACGGCATCCCCTACTTCAAACAAGACTATGGTTTGCGGGTCTTTGCACACCAGTACATCCCGGAAAAAGAGGGCCAGGCCACTCAAAATTTGTTGTCCGTCGAAACCTTTTCCCACTATTTCATTC
Source organism: Dysgonamonadaceae bacterium (assembly GCA_031270075.1). GTDB lineage: Bacteria > Bacteroidota > Bacteroidia > Bacteroidales > Azobacteroidaceae > Azobacteroides. The sequence continues at coordinate 14,879 of JAISYG010000063.1, read as the reverse complement.
AATACCAGCAAACTTTGACTCACATCCCCGTTTAAGAGGAAACCGGCTAAGCGAAAATAATATTCGTAATCCAGGAGATTCAGATTCGCAATTACCGCCTGATAGCTAACATTCCCACCGGAAAAACTGACGATCTGATCGAAAATCGAAAGGGCGTCGCGCATACCGCCATCGGCTTTTTGGGCAATGGCAGTCAGGGCTTCGCGTTCGGTGGAAACCTGTTCGCTTTTCGCCACATATTCCAGGTGGTCAACCATATCGTTTATTGTAATCCGGCTGAAATCGTAAATCTGGCAACGGGACAGAATGGTCGGGATAATCTTATGCTTTTCGGTAGTCGCCAAAATAAATATCGCATGATGGGGCGGCTCTTCCAGGGTTTTCAAAAAGGCGTTAAAAGCCTGCGTCGAAAGCATGTGAACCTCATCAATGATATAGACCTTGTATTTACCGATTTGGGGCGGTATCCGCACCTGGTCGGTCAGAGAACGGATGTCGTCGACCGAATTATTGGAAGCGGCATCCAGTTCATAGATGTTATACGATCGGTTTTCGTTGAACGATCGACAGGATTCGCATTCGTTGCAAGCTTCTCCATCTGCCTGCGGCTGCATACAGTTGATGGTCTTGGCAAAAATACGGGCGCAAGTGGTTTTTCCCACCCCTCGTGGCCCGCAGAAAAGGTAGGCGTGCGCCAATTTATTGTTCTGAATGGCGTTTTTCAGCGTCGTAGTCAACGATTTCTGTCCTACAACCGATTGAAAAGTAACAGGGCGGTACTTCCTTGCCGATACGATATAATTGTTGTCCATATCCGATTTCTTTTTGTCCCACAAAAGTACACAACTTTCACCTGATTCAAAAATTTTTCTTACCTTTGCACGTCAAAAAAACTTGAATGAAGAATGAAAGCGCTCCCCTGAGTCTGGGGACTGAAAAAATAGGCAAGCTCTTGATGCAATATGCCATTCCGGCCATTATCGCCATGACAGCCTCCTCCCTGTATAATATTACCGACAGCATTTTTATCGGACACGGCGTTGGCCCGCTGGCTTTGTCGGGGCTGGCCATCACCTTCCCGTTGATGAATCTGGCTGCGGCTTTCGGTACTTTGGTGGGGGTGGGCGCTTCCACTTTGCTGTCGATACGGATGGGACAGAAAGACTACGAAACAGCCAACCACATCCTGGGCAACGTTTTTGTGCTGAACCTGATTATGGGCATCCTTTTTTCGGTGGCGGTACTGCTCTTCCTGAATCCGGTTTTGCATTTTTTCGGCGCCGGTGAGGAAACGCTTGCCTACGCACACGATTTTATGGTGATTATCCTCTGCGGGAATGTCGTTACACACATGTATTTCGGATTAAACGCCTTGCTGCGTTCGGCCGGTAGCCCGCAAAAAGCGATGATGGGAACCATTTACACGGTGCTTATCAACCTCGTCCTCAATCCACTGTTTATTTTCGGGTTTCATTGGGGAATACGGGGATCGGCTTTTGCGACCATCATTTCCCAGATTATTGTGCTGGTTTGGCAAATGCATCTATTTAATGACAAAACACACTTTATACACTGGAAAAAAGGAATTTACCGGTTAAAGAAGAAGATTGTCGCCGATTCGCTTTCCATCGGTATGGCGCCTTTCCTGCTGAATGCGGCAAGTTGTTTGATTGTCATCCTCATCAACCGGCAACTGATACGGCACGGCGGCGATTTGGCAGTCGGCGCCTACGGCATCGTCAACCGGATTGCTTTCCTGTTTATCATGATTGTTATCGGCCTGAACCAGGGCATGCAGCCCATTGCCGGATACAATTACGGAGCCAATCTGCCGGACAGGGTGAAGGACGTCCTGAAGAAATCCATCCTCTACGCCACGCTTATTATGACTGCCGGATTTGCCATCGTAGAACTGTTCCCTCACGCCGTGGCGGGCATTTTTACGACGGAAGAACAACTGGTCGGCATCGCCGTACCGGGATTGCGCTGGGTATTCGCCATTTATCCCCTCATCGGATTTCAGATGGTTAGCTCGGCTTATTTCCAGAGTATCGGGAAACCGGGGAAATCGATTATCCTGGCCATGACGCGCCAGGTGCTTATTCTGATCCCTTTTTTGCTGATTTTTCCCAATTTCTGGGGCATAACCGGCGTATGGGCCAGCATGTGTATCTCCGACGCCCTTTCGGTTATTTTGGCAGCCATGCTGCTGTACAATGAATTAAAAACGAAAAACAAACGGATATGAACTATGTTATCACCATCGGACGACAGTTGGGCAGCGGCGGAAAACAAATCGGAGAAGCGCTTTCGCAACGGCTACAGATTCCCTGCTACGACAAGGAATTGATTCAAATCGCCTCGCGCGAAAGCGGACTGGGTAAGGAATTTTTTGAACAGGTCGACGAGAAAAGTAGTTACAGTTTCTTCGGCAAGTATTTCGGCTTTCGCTCCGGATACACCGGCGACTGTAATTATTTGTGCAACGAAACCCTGTTCAAAATCCAGAGCGATGTAATCAGGCAATTAGCTGAACGGGAATCCTGTATTTTCGTAGGTCGTTGCGCCGATTACATTCTGCGCAATCATCCGCAATGCCTCAATGTCTTTATCAGTGCCCGAACGGAAGATCGTATTGAGCGAATCCGCACGGCACAAGACCTTACGGACAAAGAAGCCACCGCCCGAATGGAACAAGCCGACAAACGACGCGCCGATTACTATAACTATTACAGCAACAAGGTATGGGGAATGGCCTCTTCTTATGATTTATGCATCAATTCTTCGGTTTTTGGTATTGATACTATTATTGCTATGATTGAGGAGTATGTGCTGGGGCATTATTCCTCTGCGAAGTGAAAATGGCAGTAACGTATGTCATTGGAAGGAAACGTTTGCAACGCTGAAATACGAAAGTTGGAAAAATAAAAAAGGCGGCGGGCTTTTCAAGAAAAGGTGGCGGGCTTTTTGGAAAAAGGCGGCGAGCTTTTCAAGGAAAGGCGGCGGGCTTTTCAAGCAGGTTGATTGTTAGCGATACCAGCCGGTCGGCGCCTGTCGGCGGGGTTTCTTTATCGCACGAACTTAATATATAAATCAGTCCGCTCAATAACAGGATAATGATGCCTAACAAGCAGGCATAATGAATCATTGATAATGTCTTTTTTTCTTGTGATTTCATCTTATTGAAACTAAAAATTATAATTGAATATTATACGATGTTTCCGTCTGTTTTACCTGTTCCTCGTATTCCAGCCGGAGGATGGCAGGCCATACCTGTCATGACAGCAAAAGGAACAATACAAAAGCCCGTACAACATTCCTGCCCACAGGAAAGAGAGTCGCGCGGACTTGTTCTATGTATTTTGTCTGATTCTTCAGGCCGGATCCGGCCTGAGTATTCGCAACTCACTGATCGCCAAATACATGGGGGGGGGAAATCACAGGTTCTATCTGAGTATTTCTCAAATAACGCTTAGTGTTGATGCTAACATCCTGTCTATTGCCTGCTTTTCCGTACATATTTCTTAAACGGTGCTTTTTTGTAAGTCTTAGTGTAAAATATTTAATATATTCCACTAATTGACATGGGTTTTACCGGAGCAAATGTAAGTCTTTTTTTTATTATATCAAATTTCGTTCCCTGTTTTTTTATCCGTTCACAATTCAAACACAGTTACAGGCGCTATATTCCATACGCACAGCCTGCAACCGATATTATCTACCGCGTCTTTGCAATCTTCATAGAGTTCTGACGCCGTTTTACAAAAAAAACTTCCAAACCCATTGCATATTCCGGATTTTTACCGTACCTTTGCCTCCAGAATTGGAAAGTGGAAAGATTTGTATGCTTGCAACCACAGTAAAAAATGCTAAAAACCATTCGATGGTTCATCAAACAGTTTTTCTTGCTTTCCGGTATCAACCGGATTTTTTTATTTTTAAACAATTACAATCATGAGTTATTTATTCACTTCCGAATCCGTATCTGAAGGTCATCCCGATAAAGTGGCCGACCAGATTTCAGATGCCCTGCTTGACGAGTTCCTGGCTTACGATTCCAACTCGAAAGTAGCTTGCGAAACATTAGTTACCACCGGCCAGGTCGTATTGGCCGGAGAAGTTAAATCTACCACTTATGTAGATGCGCCCGAAGTAGCCCGAAGAGTTATCGAACAAATCGGATACACCCGAAGCGAGTACCAATTTGAAGCCCGTTCGTGCGGAGTGCTTTCGGCCATCCACGAACAGTCGGGCGATATCAACCGCGGCGTGGAACGCGAAGATCCACTCAACCAGGGCGCCGGCGACCAAGGTATGATGTTCGGTTACGCCACCAACGAAACCGCCAATTACATGCCCCTGCCGCTGGATTTGTCCCATCAATTATTGATCGAACTGGCTCATATCCGCAAACACGAACGCGCATTGATGCCTTACTTGCGTCCCGACGCTAAATCGCAGGTAACCATCCGTTACAACGACGACGGAACACCCGAAAGTATCGACACCATTGTGATTTCGACCCAGCACGACGACTTCGATACCGACCAGGCCATGCAGACAAAAATCAAACAGGATGTCATCGACATCCTTGTGCCGCGGGTAAAAATCAAGTATCCGGCGGAGATACAAGCTTTGTTCCACGCACCAATCAAATACCACGTCAATCCGACGGGTAAATTTGTGATTGGCGGCCCTCACGGCGATACCGGCCTAACGGGACGGAAAATTATCGTCGATACCTACGGCGGAAAAGGCGCGCACGGCGGCGGTGCATTTTCGGGCAAAGACCCCTCGAAAGTCGACCGTTCGGCGGCTTATGCTGCCCGCCACATCGCTAAAAACTTAGTAGCGGCCGGCGTATCGGACGAAATATTGGTGCAGGTATCGTATGCTATCGGGGTGGCCGAGCCGATGAATATTTTCGTCAACACCTACGGTAAAAGCAAAGTAAACCTCACTGACAGTGAAATAGCCGGCAAGGTAGCTACGCTTTTCGACATGCGTCCCAAAGCAATAGAAACCCGCCTCAAACTGCGGAACCCGATTTACTTAGAAACAGCTTCTTACGGCCACATGGGACGGAAACCGGAAATCGTGAAGAAAGTTTTCGTTTCGCGCTATGCCGATGTACCCCGGAAAGAAATAGAAGTAGAACTTTTTACCTGGGAGAAATTGGATTACGTCGATAACGTCAAAGCTGCCTTTCATTTGAACTAACGAATGGGCTGCCGTTTGAACTAACTCCCAGTCGAAATACTGCATTTCGCTGGGAGTTAATTATATCATATATCAGTTATAAGCCGCTTCGCCGTGTTCGTAAACGTCTAAGCCTTCTTCTTCGATGCGTTTCGATACGCGGATGCCGAAGATAAGATCAAGGCTTTTGAAGATGACAAAACCGGCGCCTATCGCCCACGCTCCAATGGTAAGCGCTCCAACGGCTTGAATGGCCAGAAATTCGACTCCACCGCCGTAGAACAAGCCACCGTCGGTCGCAAACAAACCTACGCACAGGGTTCCGAGCAAACCGCAAACACCGTGAACGGATGATGCGCCTACCGGATCATCGATTTTCAGCACTTTATCGATAAATTCTACAGCGAATATCATTACGATTCCTGCAAGTACACCTATAATAAGAGCGCCCGCAGGCGATACGGCGTCGCAACCGGCAGTGATACCGACCAATCCGGCAAGAATACCATTCAATGTTAAAGACAACGAGGGCTTTCGGTATTTCAACCACGCAGTGAGCAAGGCTGCCAACCCGCCGCCTGCAGCCGCGAGGTTCGTGGTGAGGAATACGTGCGAGATGGCTACCTTACTCTCGCCGGATGCGCCAAGTTGCGAGCCGGGGTTGAATCCAAACCAGCCGAACCAAAGGATAAATACACCCAACGCGGCAATCGTGAGGTTGTGTCCGGGAATCGCTTTCGACTTGCCTTCTTTTCCGTATTTGCCGATGCGTGGCCCCAGAACGGCAGCGCCTGCCAGGGCTATCCATCCACCCACCGAGTGCACAATGGTAGACCCTGCAAAGTCGTGGAAGCCGGCTATGGCCTCATCGCCCATAAGATTCAACGACGACAACCAACCGCCGCCCCAAGTCCAGTGGCCGGAAATCGGATAAATAATACCACTTATTAATATGGTGTAAAACAAATACATCGAGAATTTAGTACGTTCGGCCATGGCTCCCGAAACGATGGTAGCAGCCGTAGCGGCAAACACGGTTTGGAATACCAGAAAGCCCTCGATGGGCAAGCCCATATCGAAACCGAAATCGAGGCTAAACCAGTTGGGCGCACCCATAAATTTACCGGCTCCAAACATAATACCGAAGCCCGTAGCAATAAACAAGAGCGAGCCGGTAATGAAATCGACGAAGTTCTTCATCAGTATGTTAGCCGTGTTTTTGGTGCGGGTAAAGCCGGCTTCCACCAAAGCAAAACCGGGCTGCATGAAAAACACGAGCATGGCGGCCAGAAGCATCCAAACCGTATCGAGCGAAGCCGCCAAATCGGCAAGACTATCGGCTGTAACAAAGGCTGCTTCTTCGGCCGGAGCTACCACTTCTTCTACTACTGTTAACACTTCTTCCGCTACCGGAACCGCTTCTTCCTGTGCATATAAGGAAGTAACGAACGAAAAACCAATCACGGCCATCCAGACAAAGGCCATCCGTTTGACAGGGCTTATTTTACTATATGTTTTCATTGTGTTCTGTTTTTAAAGGGTTATTACTTTTTTTCAGTATATAAAGTCGTATCACCGTGTTTGCCGGTGCGGATACTGATGGCATCCTCGGCCGGATAAATAAAGATGCGACCGTCGCCGACTTCACCCGTGCGGGCAGCCGACGAAATAGCATCGACCGTTTTCTCCACATTGATGTCGCGGACGACAATACTGAGTTGAATCCGTTCGATAAAACTGGTGTCATACACAATACCGCGGTAAATACGCTCTTCGCGGTCGGTTCCTACGCCTCTTATGTCTGCATAAGAGAACCATTCGATGTCGGCTGTATGCAGCGCCTCTTTTACTTCATCGAACTTCGATTTACGAATAATCGCTTCAATCTTTTTCATACCTTAACTAAATTAAATGAAACTAAACTAAATAAAAACTAAACTAATGCTATATACATAAAGATATTAAAATTCAAATATTAGTATTATTTTGAATATTAAAATTCAAATTACACTTCATTTTGATTGTTTTGACTGCAAAATTATGTCATATTTTCTAAATAAAAAAATATAATTGCATTTTTTTTCAAAAAAAGTTACATCCGCCTATCTCAAACGAAGGCGATCTGATTTGAGATAGGCCAGTAGGCAATGAATAAAAACAGGTAGGAATAGCTCTACCGATTCAAAATATCCGGCATTTTGAATCTTTTCAGGGGAATATTATTTGGCCTTCTGCCAAAGCGTTTCCATTTCCGACAAAGTCATGTCTTTTAAGGATCGGCCTTGTTCCTTGGCTTTCTGTTCCATGTAATTGAAGCGATGGATAAACTTTTGATTGGTGCGCTCCAAGGCATTATCCGGATTGATTTTATACAGACGGGCGGCGTTGATTAAACTGAAAAACAAGTCGCCGAATTCGTTTTCCATTTGGTCGGGATTCAGGGAAGCGATTTCGGTTTTCAGTTCGATAAATTCTTCCTGCACTTTGTCCCAAACATCTTCTTTTTGGTCCCAATCGAAACCGGCATTGCGGGCTTTATCCTGGATGCGGTGAGCTTTCACTACCGAAGGCAACGAGGCCGGCACACCCGCCAAAACCGTTCGGTTGCCATCTTTTTCTTTCAATTTGATTTGTTCCCAATTTTGCATTACTTGTCCGGCAGTTTCAGCTTCTTCCGATCCAAAGACATGCGGATGGCGAAATATCAATTTATCGCATAAAGCATTACAAATATCGGCCATATCGAATTGTTCCTGATCTTCGGCAATCTTAGCGTAAAAAACCACATGCAGCAGCACATCGCCCAACTCCTTTTTAATTTCGGAACTATCGTTCCGGATGATGGCTTCGCACAATTCATAGGTTTCTTCGATGGTATTGGTGCGGAGGCTTTCGTTGGTTTGCTTGCGATCCCAGGGACATTTCACCCGCAACTCGTCCATGATATCGAGCAAGCGTCCGAAGGCTTGCAGTTTGGCTTCTCTTGTATTCATTTATTTTTCGGTGTTTTTATAGTTCTTCACTCCATCCTGCAGAAACTGGATGTAGCGATCAATCGTCTTATCGTAAGCCCTCCACGGAGCGATGGGATAGCCGTTATTATCCAACAACACATAATAGGGTTGGGCGCTGGCCCCGAATTTACGCCGTTGCAAATAACTCCATTTATCGCCAATGGTGCGTAATTTGACGGTTTTTCCGTATTCCTCTTTGATAATCGGTTCCGGAAGTTTGGTTTTATCATCCACATAGAGAGAGATCAACACATATTCGTTATCGATCATGCTTTTTATACGGGGATCCGACCAAACCGATGCCTCCATTTCCCTGCAATTCACACAGCCGTAACCGGTAAAATCGAGCATCACGGGTTTGTTATTTTTCCGTGCATATTCCATTCCTTCGTCGTAATCGTAGTATTTCGGATGCACTTCTCCATTATATAAATTGAAATCCTGTGTATAAAGCGGAGGCGAGAAGGCGCTGATGGCTTTCAAAGGCGCCCCCCACAATCCCGGAATCATATAGATGGCAAAAGCAAACGACAGAAGGGACAAAAACAGGCGAGTAACCGACACATGCCGCAGCTCACTATCGTGTGCAAATCGGATCTTTCCCAACAAATAAAAGCCCAACAAGGCGAATATCACTATCCAAAGCACCAGAAAAACTTCGCGGTCAAAGATTCTCCAGCCATAGGCCAAATCAGCTACCGACAAGAATTTCAAGGCCAAGGCCAATTCAAGAAAACCCAACACCACTTTCACCGAATTGAGCCATCCGCCCGATTTCGGAAGGTCTTGCAACCACGAGGGGAACACGGCAAACAAAGCGAACGGAATCGCCAAAGCCAAACCGAATCCAAACATTCCGATGGCCGGCCCGGCAATACTTCCCATGCTGGCCGCCTGCACCAATAAACCTCCGATAATCGGCCCCGTACAGGAAAAAGAAACCAACACTAAAGTGAATGCCATAAAGAAAATACTGAGCAAACCGGTCGTCGATTCCGCTTTACTGTCCATTTTATTCGACCACGATTGCGGCAGTGTCAGTTCAAAAGCGCCGAAGAAAGAGATGGCAAATACGATAAGCAAAGCAAAGAACAGGAGATTGAAAACGGCGTTGGTCGATAAATCGTTCAAGGCGCTGGCCCCGAAAAGCAAGGTAATCAACAATCCTAAAGCGAGGTAAATCACGATAATAGATACTCCGTAAGTCAAGGCATCGCCGATGGCTTTTCTCCGGTTGCTTTTCGAGCGTTTTAGAAAGAAACTGACCGTCATGGGGATAATCGGCCAAACGCAAGGGGTGAGCAAGGCTATAAACCCGCCGGCAAAGCAAAGCAAGAAAATAGCCAGCCACGATTGACTATCCACCCGATCATTACCGAAGGCGTTCAGTTCTTCAATAACCGGTTTCCAGAGATCCCCGTCGTCAGGGGGAGCTGGATTCGTCCTCTCTTCCGTAGTTGTTACCTTCTCCGTATCTTCTTCCGGCAGGGGTTGGCGGGTCGATTCCGTTATGACAGGTTTTTCTGGCAAGGGTTGGCGGGTCAAGCCCGTCGTGGCCGTATGGTTAGCCGGTAAATCTTTTTTAGAAAAAACAAATTCCTCTTTCAGAACCATACAAGCTTCATCGTCGCAAGCCATATAATCGATGTAACCTTCTATTGTAAACTTGTCCGGATCGGTTATTTTTAGTTTCTGAATAAAAACCGGATTCGTTTTATACCAGCTGATAGTCATCTCGAACATGTCGCTGTATTCCGAAACCAGGGGCGTGGCGCTTGTTACTTTTCCGGCGAGCTGAGCGCCTTCTATTTTTTCAAAGATAAAAACCGTCGGCTTTGGCCCGTTTTCCGGCATCGCCATATCGTATATGTGCCAGCCTTTTTCGATTTGCGCGGCAAAGACTATTTCTCCTTGATTGTTAACCGATATTTCCCATTGAACAGGTTCCTGAATCTGAGCATTAATCACAACCGGAGAGAATAATAAAAGAAAAATGAAAATTTTGAATTGTTTCATTGGAATTATAATTATTTTTGCAAAGATATAAAAGATTAGTCAAATGGAATCACAAGAAAAAACAAAAAAGAAGAAAAGAAGAAAAGGTTGTTTCATCTCCACCGGAGTTATTTTACTGGCATTGACCGTTTTTCTTTATGTTCGTTTCTATTTTGTATTCGGCGAAGGCGTGAAAGCCGGCCAATTAAACTATGTTGTTTACAAAGGGTATCTTTTCAAGACTTACGAAGGCAAGCTGATTCAGTCGGGGTTGCGTTCCGGAACCATCAACGGAAGCATCCAATCGAACGAATTTGTGTTTTCGGTAGCGGATAAAGCGGTGGCGGAAAAATTGATGTTGTCCGGCGGTCGCGAAGTCGATTTGCATTACCGGGAATACAGGGGAGCCCTCCCCTGGCGCGGTTACAGTAAATATGTAGTAGACAGTATTATTAACATCCAGTGAGAATAGATATTATTACCGTACTTCCGGAAATTCTGGAAAGTCCGCTCAATTATTCTATTTTGAAACGGGCGCAGGAAAACGGATTGGTCAACATACACGTCCACAACCTCAGGGATTATTCTTTAGACAAGCATCACCGGGTGGACGATTATCCTTTTGGCGGACAAGCGGGTATGGTATTGCAATGCGAACCGGTTGACCGTGCGATTGCTTTCCTGAAATCCCAACGCACGTACGATGAAGTGATTTACACTTCGCCGGATGGAGAAACGTTGAACCAGAAAATAGCCAATCAACTTTCCCTGTTGCAAAACTTGATTATTCTTTGTGGACACTACAAAGGCATCGATTACCGCATCCGCGAACATCTAATTACGCGCGAACTATCCATCGGCGATTATGTTCTGACGGGAGGTGAATTAGCGGCGGCTGTTTTGTCCGATGCCATTGTCCGCCTCATTCCGGGCGCTATCGGGGACGAGCAATCGGCGCTTTCCGATTCGTTTCAGGATAATTTGTTGGCGCCGCCCGTTTATACTCGTCCGTCCGATTACAAAGGATGGCAGGTTCCGGAAGTGTTGCTTTCGGGACATGAAGCCAAAATCAGGGAATGGGAGTTGCAACAGTCAATAGAGCGGACGCAACGGTTGCGGCCGGATTTGGGATGAATGATTTTCCTGTTTTGTGCACCTCAAAAAATAAAATGCAGGATTTTTGTGCGTTTGCCACAAACGTTGTTTTCAATGTGCGCGGCAATCATTGAATCAATACTTTCTTGATAAGAATTTCTTTCCCCGAACTGATTTTCAGTATATAACATCCCGATTCTTTCACCGTTACCAAACAATGCGTATCATTTGTCAGATTATTATATCGTTTCATACCGGAGATACCGAATAACTCTATCTTTGTCTGTTCCTGCAGATTTTGAATGCGTATATTCCGGTTTTCGACCGAGCAGGTGATTTGTCCAATCCGTTCCGGTATTTTAGTAAGTTGTTCGGTGAATACGGCTGTAATGATTCCGTCGTTTTCGTCAATTTCTTTCAACGAAACGCGCGACGGAATGCCTGCCCATGATTTTGAGTTGGGCGACGTCGAGTCATCAAACAGGTTTTTGTTCAATGCGCCGGCGGGGAACAGGTCGTCCGATACGCTTGCATAATCCCTCACATCGTCCGCTTCCAGCAGATCGAAACAGAGATGGTCGGGATCGTTATTTAAGGTGTTGCCGTTCCATCGGCCGATTACATTATCGTTCCGGTCGATGTGCCAGATGGCCAGACCGTGTCCCGGAATATAGGTATCCCAGCCTGCCTTTTGGCGGTTTTCGATAATAAAAATCTCCTCGTCGTTTGATTCTCCCGATTCCAGGCGGGTGGGAAACCAGTAGGAAGTATTGCTTTGGAGGGCGTGCTCGATGGTCAGCGACTGGGTTTGGGCCAGCCGGGTGCTTTGATGCCATCCCAGCATCTGCCTTTCAAATGAAGAGAGGAAAGGAGGTGTGCGGCTCTTGTTGTTGTAGCTGCCTTGATCCATTACAGCATAGGTTCCGGGCGTGAAGGCATTCTCGCCGCCTGTATCGTATAAATCCGGTAAGCCCAAGGCATGGCAAAACTCGTGGCAGAAGGTGCCGATCTGGGCATGACGGATGCCTCTGTTGCCTTGCAATTCGGAGGAACAGGAATAGGTGTAAATCCGGACGCCATCCAATGTCAGGTTAGTGTTTAGTGCCCATTCGTGTGGCCAAATGGTGTCATCGCCTCCGCCTTCGGCCTGGTTATAGCCGGCATAAACCACGCAAACATGATCGACTATGCCATCATGGTTCAGATCGTATTGCGAGAAGTCGACCCCGTCTGCGTCGGCCAGCTGACAGGCTTCAATAATCATATCCCTTGGCCGTATATCGTGACTGCCTCCCTTCTCCGCTCCGTAATAGGCCATTATATTTGCCAGGTTATATGGGCCTACTACATCGAAAGCCGGTATAAACTGTCCGAAAGAATTATCTGCGAAATAGTCGCGGGCGCTTCCTGTGGCGCCGCCATCGTCGTCGTTATAACCTGCCTGATTGAGCATGTTTTCAAAAACAGCCTTTTCGGTTATGAATTTTCCATTCGCGTTCACGAAATTGACCAGGATTACGAGAAATTTGTTCTGACTGCCGGCAGTATCATCGCCCGCGCGGAGCAGATTGCCGGAAAGAAATGCCGAGCTTTGGGGTGCGAGAGAAGAAGAAGATCTGTCCGGGATTACTTTTGAATACGTGTTGATGTAAAAGCCGTTTTCGTTCATTTGCAACCTATTGCCTTCCATGTCTGTTGCGTAATGAAACTTTTCATCGCCGTACAGGCGCAGGGTGATAATGCTCCCGTCGGGCTGTACGTAATGGATGGGGTATGGACAGGCGGGCACGGCCGCTACCGGCTTTCCGGAGAAAATAAAGCAGAACAGAATAAACAGATAACGATAGTTCATATATTTCAAAAGTTTAATGGATGAAGATAATAAAAAAGGGGCGTCCTGAATGCCGGACGCCCTTTTTTGAATTATTCGGCAGTGTTAGAAGGGCAGTGCGGATGGCGCATTGTCTTTTAATTGCCTGGGATTCGCTTTTCCCTGAATAGAGAAGTTGTTTGTGTCTAACTTCTTTGCTTCCGGGATAGATATTTCCTTCGGTGCTTTGCTTGTAAGCACATCCGGTGTAGCCCGTTTCACATTCAAGGGTTGTTGCTTCGCGATTTGCGGAGTGAGTACGATGTTGTAATAACCGTCTACATAGCCTCCGGCCGCTTGGCTGCGCAGGATGTAACCATCGGCTTCGCTTGTCCGCGCTATTTCCAGTTTGCTGCCTGCCGCATTGAAACCTAACCTTAAAATGGCGGTTTGGCTGATCGTACTGGGTATTACGAATGTATATAACGTCATGTCATACTGTCCGTAATTGGCTAATACTTGCGGTGCAATGGCCAGCGTGCTGGTAGCGGGTTCAAATGTAGCCTGGATGCTTGCAGCATATCTAACGCCTGTAATCAGAATCGAATTGGGGGTCTGGCCTGCGGCAATGGCTACATTCATATTGGCATCCGTCCCGTCTGTGAAGAGGGTTGCACCCGTCAGTTTGAAGTTCCCGTAAAAATCGTCGATTGTATAGGAAACCGCATTTTCCGAGTAATAGAATTGTTCGGCAAAGTCGCCCAGGATAGTACCGTCTGCGTAATGGAATTGCAATCCGAAGGTATAGACCGTAACGCCTTTGGCGTTGGTTGTTACCGACGATCGGACTTTTTCGCTTTGAGATACATACAGCGCCTGTCCGAATATCTCCAGTCCAATCGGTTGCTTGGCCGGGATGGTAACTGCTTCGCCGTCGCTGTAGAAAGCCAATCCGTATTCCATTTGATAGAGATCGCCCAGGTAATACAGGTTTTTGTATTCGCTGTTTTCGTTCGCTTCATCAATATCAATGGCTTTCGCCAGGGTTTGTCCCCAACTATCACCGAATGATGCCGACTCGTATTCGCTTATTGCACCTGGTATGATTTCGTACTCTAACGTGTTGAAATCTTCGATCTTCATATTGTCTTCAATATAGGCTTCCTTCGTCAGATAAATCAACGTGGGCGTCGAAGCGACGTATTTATTACCGTTATTGTAGTTGGCCATACTGATGTAGAGGGAACTGGCAGGGAAAGTGATTTTCTTACCTTCCAGTTTTCCCAAAGGATATGAGGCCAAATTGGAGGACACGTAGCCGTAAATACTTCCGATGCTAAACATGCCGTAGGTGCTCCAGGCAACGCCGATTTCGTGAGGAATCATGGTAACACTGCCGTTCTTATCTATTTCGAGAAAGGTGTAATAGTCTGTTGTTTCGTCGAAATCGCCCGGATCGTTGTACGGATAACCATCGTAAATACCATCCACATCTACGGAAGTTGCCACCCGATAGACGTTTTTGAAACGATAGCGTGTGGCGCCTCCTACGGTTGCCGTTTCGGTTTCGACATACATCGGCAATAGTTCCGGTATGCCCCACAGGGTAGGAAAAGTTCCGTCTATGTAAACGAACGGGGGCAAGGTGTTCCATTTGATACGGGTTACAGTAGCGCTTAAGTATGGAATGGCTGCCTGGTATGGATTGACAAAATCATCGCCTTGCACAGACAGTTGCAATGAGTAGCCGATACCTTCGCCTGCAG
>JAISYG010000035.1 GCA_031270075.1 Dysgonamonadaceae bacterium | reverse complement strand
ACATAATTCAAAAAAATATGATACGCATCTCCCGAAAAATTATCGGGCAAATCGAAAGAAGTCATGAACCACACAGCGCCATCGAAATCATCTAACCCCACATGGGCGTCTTCCCAATAGTTGGGGAATTTTATCCTTTTCCAATCCGAAAAGTCCGTTTCGGGCAAATACCATTTTTCCCTCACGCCCGTGCCGGTGAAATAATACAAACTATCCCAACTGCTTTTACGATACTGCGCAAAGGATTGTTCTATCTCGTTTTTCGATTGTGTATTTGCGTTTAATTCCGTGACTACTTCATTGAATTGCGGAAAATCCGATAAGGATTCTTTACTCATCCAGGGTTCCGCCGCCGCATAACTGGTAGAGATGCCCACCAGGTCGCAAAATCCCATGATGAAAAACCCGAATAAGACCGGCAGGATTTTAGAAATAGAAGTGCGTTGCATATATGACAGATTACGAGGAACGTTAATTCACAGATCGATATAAATAATCAAATTCGTCAAGCGTAACAAACTCGTAACCTTGCGGCTCCATTATTTCTTTTAATTGTTTGAGGCGGCGGGGACCATACATCCAACTGTAGAACATGGCCTGGATAAAATTACCACCCGTTCCGTAAGTTTTGATTTCTTGTTCCATAAACCGGACGGCTTCTGCATCTTGCCCAGGGTTATTCCAAGTGTAATTCGCTGCCGTAGGCCAGAACGTAAGTGTGTGGTGCACTGTAACCGATCCTTTGATTTCATTACCATCGGCAGCGGTATAACCCACGCGATGCATACCGGAAATAATCGATTTCAAACCTGGTATCGGAAAAATATATTTGTCGGCTATGTCACGGTCGGAAGCCTTCCATTTGGAATCGGGATGCGTGTAAATGCCCAGCATATCCATGTCGAGCAACTGCATATTTTTGCCTGTCATTTCAAAATAGTCGGATTTGCTTTGCGCAGGCGAGGTGGTATTGTCGGCATAGCCTCGGAAGGGATAACAATAGCCTACACCCGAAATAGAACAGAAAAAGTAGTCGTTAGCCGTTTGCGTATCATAGAGATGCCGGAGTACACCGGGTATTAACATGCGCAGCGAGGGCGAAAGTCCGTAACTGATTGCCACCTCGCCCCGCTCAGGCTGGTTCCACTGCTGAGGAAAAAATCCCTGGTATAAGAAATAGCAAGGCGCATCGCCGCTTTCAATCATAATCAGGGCTACATATTTTTTCTGCGGGTCGTATTGCCTGAAAGTTTTTTTGCGTGGTTCATCTTGTTCGTAAACGTTGTTCTCCGGACGTATGCCGGAATGAAAACTGTAATTGCCAACCCAGGTATTTACTAACGTAAATTTTCCATAAAGCCCTGTCAAGGTTACGCCATCCATTTCTTCGTAGCCTGTCGATTGGCCGTTATCATCTACCCCTATGGAAAACCCCAAGACCGGAATATTGGGGGGCAATTGATTAAGCCAGCTCCGTACTTCCTGTTCATATGCCGAGTCAAAATCTCTGTCTCTTGGCCCCGGCAGCCAAAAAACAGGTATCTTAAATTCTACCAAATAATCGCGGAAAATATCGTACATAGACGCCAAATCTTTTGCCAAAGCAACCATTTTTTGACTTTGCCTGGGAAATACGTTGGTTTTATACCATTGAAAAGTCTCCTTGCGGGATTCAAAGTTCAAGGTCCGCAAATCCAGAATATCGCTGATTCCGGTAATCCGCTTGAACATGTCTATTTTGTCGGGGGCCAAAATAAGTCTGTTTTCAACGCCTGCAATATTCGTGGCAAGATTAACGGTAAAGTTTTTGTCGGGGTCATACACCACAGCGCCCTGAGGCACGTTCTTGTACTTCGTCAATAATTCCTCGAAAGAGGCTATTGTATTAACCGAGTTGATATAACCGGCCTGTTGATACATTTCCAAAATATGCCTATCCCTATCGCAGTAGGTATAAATCCTGGCACGGTCACGATTGACCAGGCCTTGCAACGACAATACGGCCAGATAATCAGAAGGCGAATTGCCGGTCAAATCCACGGCATCGACATTTTTTTCTGCCGAAGGCGTTTGAAGAATATAATCGACCACGACCTCTGCAGGTGGCATTTGAGGATTATTACCATTAGGATTTTCAGGAGCATCAGGTGTATTTTGCTTTCCGGAACAAGATAGCCCGCTCAAAGCTATGCCGGCTATCAGCATAATTTTTGTTATCAAATTCTTCATTTTTTTTTTTATTTTAAAAAACCGCTCGGAAATTCGAAATCTAACGAACATTCCGAACGGTCAGGTTTGCACTTGTATCACAAATTTAAGGAACCACTACCTTTTTTATCTCACTGTAATTAAATCGATTAACACCAGCTATAATGCAGTTGATACGAGCAGCTGCACGGACATAATAAGTCCGATTAGGCGTAAAGGCGCCTTCTGTCTCGATTAAATATTCCTGTCCTAAAATAGCATTACCGGCGTTGCCCGAAAACGTTAGGTGTTTGCTATAACGGCTATCGTAGTCGTTATATCCTACGTAAGGTGTTTCATTCAGAAACAAATAAACATCCGTCAGTTCCTGTTGATATTCAGTACTGCCTGTTCCCCGCACTATCCTCACTCTGGCACTGATAGCCGTGTTTCGATTGATAACCGGTTCGTCCACCCATTCAATTCTCAGTAAGGGTTCCACCTCGACATTCAGCTCTTTCACACCGCTGATTTCAACATTTTTTATCGAATCCACAGGTACAAAAGCGCCTTCCGGAATAATGGTGTAAGTACCCTTGAAAATTTTGGTATTATTAAAACTACCATCCTGCATACAATAAAAATCATACGGTTGTGGATCTTCACCCCAGGAGGTTTCCAACATCCTGATGCGAATCCCGTTGCCGCCGATTTCCGTTTGCACGGTTTCTCTCGTGTCTTTATCCACAATTTTTCCTCTAAACGTTTCATTCGGGAGGTCGTAATTATCGTATTTCATGCAAGCATTAAAGCTCAGCAAGACTAATAATATATAACTTATCTTTTTCATATTATTCTATTTTTATTTGTTATAATCAATAACCCGGATTGTTTACCAGGTTCGGATTTTTCGCCATATCGGAAGCCGGTATAGCGTTATAATACCATAATGTATTGAAATTCCAACGCCAACCAAATGGGTGTGTTTCACTGGCATCGAAAAAATATTTATCTGCCTCATCTGCATAGAACGGCATTAAAATCCGCCAACCGGTGTTGTTTTGTTCCTGGGCGGCTGTGCGCCAACGTCTCAAATCCCAAAACGCCTTATTTTCAAAGGCCAATTCTTTTTTTCTTTCCTTTCTAACGGTATCCACCGAATTTAACGCGACCTTGCCGTTTAGCAAGTTGGCTCCCGCTCTTTCTCTGATTTCATTGATACAAAGATAAGCATCGTTCTGATAATCAATATCGGACTGGCCGGCAGCGTATAATTCGTAAGCAGCCTCGGCGCGATTCAGCAGCACTTCGGCGTAACGAATTTCAATCCATGCCTGGTCGGACATACTAAATGAGAGTGTTGCTTTATCCTTGACCAGATTCATGTATTTGCGCAGAAGAAAGCCTGACCAAGTGCCATACCATGCATCAGTTGCCGTTCCGCTTTGGCCGTCGGCATACATTTGTCCCCTGTGTTTGGTATTATAAAGGATTCTTCCGCCATTCCATGATGAAGAGAGCTGCAATTTGGGATTGACGACATAGTAATAGTTCGGATAAGCGTCCGGTATAATCTTAGGAATGTCGCTTGTTTCAGTCCCAATATAGATTCCGCGGCGAATGTCTATTTCTTCCCCTCTAAAAACATCGCCGGGAAAGATTACTGTGGCACGAAGCCGCGGTTCTGCATTGGCAAAAAAGTCCATTCTGTTGGTGAACAACCTATAATAGCCGTTATCGTCTGTGGTTTTCAGCCGCCCATTTCCATCTTTCGGAAGGCCGTCATACAATTCCACCAAATCCAGCGTGGGGCAGTTTTCCGCTGCGGAGCCTCCGCCTACCATTTGTTGAGCAGGAGCATTAAGGCAGTCGTAAGAGTGGACGCTTTCGGGATATTTGTAGTATTTTACAAATATGTTTTCCGGACTCCCTTGAGCAACATCGTAAAACAGATTAACAAAATTTTGGTATTGCGCTCCTTTGTTGCCTGCTTGCCATTCTTTTTTATACAGCGAATACTTACTTTCCACTTGTTTGGCGGCATCATAGGCTTGTTTGAAATAGTCGTTTGCCCTTCCGTCAGGAATACCGCAGACACGTTTGCCATGGGCGTCAAGCGTAATGTTATTGTATTTTGCAATAGAGCCTGCATACAACATTGCCCGCGATTTCAATGCCAGCGCCGCATATTTGTTTGCCCGTCCCAAGTCGGCGGTTTCGGGCAATCCGGCTGCTGCCGCATCCAAATCAGCAGATATGAAATCCCAAACCGCTTCTTCCGATTCGCGAGGTAGCTGTGTTTCTTCCAGGCTGACGCTGGGATAGTTGAGCGTTACATCCAATAAAGGAACGCCGCCATAACGTTTTACCAGGGCAAAATAAGTAAAAGCACGAACGAAACGGGCTTCGGCCATATAATGGCCGATTCTTTCCTGACTAAAAGCTGAAGAATACTTCGGAAATGTTTCCATAAAGACATTGGCCTCACGAATCAATTTGTAAGCTTCGGCCCAATAGACACCGGTTTCTCCGGACGCATTAGTGGGACCATCCCGATTGATGGCCTCGCCCGTAAGGCAGGCATTTTGCTGAAATGAATTTGCGTTATGAAATAAACCGGGATTGTTGTAACGGTACTTAAAATCTTCTATGGGTAATGAGCTATACATGCGCGACATATAGGATATTACGCCAGGTTCGCTCGAAAAAATATCTTTTTCCCCGGTAATACTAACCGGAGCGATATCCAATTCAGAGCACGAAGCCAACAGAACGCTAAAAACGCTCCATACGATTATATTTTTTAAATATTTCATGACTTTATATTTTTAAAATTTGACATTTACGCCTACATTATACGTTTTATTGTGCGGATAAATATAACCCCAATTGCTCGAAGGATGTTCCGGATCCATATATTTCAACGTAGTGAAGGTGAGCAAATTATATCCACTCACATAAATTCTCAGGTTTTTAATCCCTAATCTTTTGATAAACTTTTGAGGAATAGTATAACCCAATTCAAGACTTTTCAATCGCAAATAACTTGCATTTTGCATATTGAAAGGAGAATTTTCATGAGGTAATGAGCCGGTATATGCGTAATAGCCTTCTACCCATCTGACATTGGGATCATAGGGATCGGCCGTGGGATCTTCCGGATGCCAGCGGTCCATAAATTGTGACAGTGCGCCGGTGCCGGCCCATAACGGTTCACGGAGTAATTCTGTATAGGATATAGTTCTGAGCGCCACGCCCTGCAACAGCATATTCAAATCAATTCCTTTCCAAGCAGCTTTAATAGTTATACCATAGTTTATCAATGGTGTGGTATTGGTAGTGGAAATCGGATGCACGTCCAAGTCGGAAATCATACCGTCACCGTTCCAATCTTCGTAAATGTAATCGCCCGGAAGGGTTTCCCTTGAAGCATAAACCGGACTGTTGATAATATCATCCCAAGATTGGAAACGCCCAACATCGCCATAACCCCAATATACGCTGGCCATGCGGTCGGTGTTTTTCTGCCGCCATCTAAGGTAAGAACTTCTTGCTTCGCCTTCTTCAATATCTTTGTATTGATGACGGGTATATGAAAAATTTCCACGAACTTCATAAGAAAAGTCGTTGATACGATTGGCATGGCTCAATTCCAATTCAAAGCCTTTGTTCTGATCGCTGTTCAGGTTTTCCTGAGGCAGAGCGGATCCCACGATGTCGGGAAGACTTAAATCACGTGTTGCCAGCAATCCCGAACGGTCGCGTTTGAAAATTTCAATCGTCGCTCCCAATAAGCCATTCCAGGCGTCGAAGTCCAAACCGATGTTAAGCATTTTTGATTTCATCCAGGAAATTTCATAGTTAGGAACGCCTGTACTTGACGAACTGTTAACGAACTGTTCGTTGAAAACACTACCTGCCGGTTTTTCGTAACTGACTCCTCCGCTTGTCGGATACACATATCCTTGGTAAAATTGAAACATCAGTGAAGAGTCGTCGCCCAATTCGCCATAAGAAACCCTAAATTTCAAATTATCAATGAATGCCAGCGGCGAATTTTTCCAAAAACTTTCTTCCGACACACGCCAAGCACCCTGTATGGAAGGAAACATAGCCCAACGATGTGCAGGTGGAAATTTGGCTGACCCATCATAACGGAAACTAAATTCAAGCAAATACCTTGACAAGTAGTCGTAAGTGAAACGGCCTACCAAAGCCTGGGTAGCCAGGTCATACAGGGCGCCATCGTTTACATACATATAGCCTACTTGATTTTCTGCAGCGCCGGCCGAAAGCCTGTCGATGGGCAACGGCAACTCGCGTTGCGCATAAAAATTGTCGCCCTTGCTCCAAGAATTTTCAAACAGCAATAGAGCGCCTACCGTATGGTCGCCAAAACGATTGTTGTAATTGATGGAAATATTCCATAGCGCATTGTCTTTTGCGTAATATTCCCTACGCAATTGTTGGGGCGACTGTTTGGCAAAAGCATTGTAGGTTTCTGTTGACTCATCATACCTGTATTGCGAATATTCTTTCCGGAATGTCGTATTATCGCTGACGTTGTAGTCGTAGCTATACATTCCTTTCAGTTGTAATCCTTTCAGGAAAGGAACATCGTAGATAGCCGAAACAGAGGATTGAAACCATTTGTTGGTAAATTTCCCATAACCGGTAAGTTCGGAACTCATTTGGGCGACAGGATTATCTCCTGTAACAGCAGTTTCATAAAGATACTCAGGATTGTTATTTGCGTAAATAGGGTCCAGGGGACTGCGATGCCAAAGACTGCGGATAATCGATCCAGAGCCTTGAGTCGGCTGTTTTTTTTCGTCGCTGATACCAGCCAAATTCATTTCTACACGCAAATTATTGGTAATTTTTGCAGAAATATTACCTCTTATATTATATCTATCGTAGTTTATGTCATTGGTTTTTAAGAAACTTTGCTGGCTCATATAACCTACACTCATGTAATAGTTTACACGCTCGGTGCCGCCTGTGGCACTGATATTGTGCTGCGTTTGAGGAGCGACATTGCGCATAACGGCTGCTTTCCAGTCGGTTGATTGAAGTGTGCCGTTCAAATAAGGCTCAAACTGTGCATCGGTATAAGGCGTCAATTGTGTATTTCTGCTGTGCTTTCGGATCTCGTTGGTCAAGGTCATATATTCTACGGCATTAACCATATCAGGGAATCCACTCATGGTCTGCCAGCCGACATTGCCCGTGTAGTCGATTTCCATCTTGCCGGCACCACCTTTTTTGGTAGTAATCAAGACTACACCGCCACCCGCACGAACACCATAAATGGCTGCTGAAGCATCTTTCAAAACAGAAATGCTCTCCACATCATTAGGGTCAATGCGCGTCATTGTCCCGCGAGGCACTCCGTCAATGACCACCAAGGGAGAGCCCAAACCTCTGACGTCGAATGAGACATCAAACGAGCCCGGTTCGGCGTTGTTCTGCACCACGCGCACCCCCGCAAGTTTTCCCGACAACATATTTTGAATGTTTTCGTTTTTGGTAGAAACGATGTCCGCCGACTTAATTTGCGAAATAGCGCCGGTCAGCGAGGCCTTACTCTGCACGCCATACCCAACCACCACCACTTCGTCCAATTTCTGATAATCCGGAAGCAGCTTAATGTCAAATACTGTTTGATTGGCAACATCCAACAATTGTTGCCGGTAACCAATGAAACTGATTTTCAATTTCGCTTTCGGATTTACAAAAAACTCAAATTTTCCATCGATGTTGGTTGTCGTGCCGTTGGAAGACCCGTCTTCAATAACCGAAGCACCGATAAGCGGTTCACCTGTCTCATCAACCACAATACCGGAGACAGCAACTGTCTGCTGTCTGCTCTCCGTTGGCGGTTGTTGAGCGTTAGCGCAGAAATTTACACTTGCCAACAAACATATCAGCAAGACACAAATTCCTCTTACACAATAATAATAAAAAGGTTTTTTCATGGCTTTGATTTTAAAAAATGAATATTAGGTTTATTTCCCATTATAAGGGTTAGTTTACCCCCTTTTAGTAATTCAGATACCGGAAAGCTGAACGATGTGAGCGGATTACCGTTCAAAGTGGCGCTTTGTATATACATATTTTCTTTCGACGTATTTTTTGCTTCAATCACAAACTGCTTACCCCGGTCGTGTCGTTCGCCGAGATTGATGACTATTTTTTCGTAGAGCGGGCTGGCCATTTCATACACCGGTTCGGCACTGCATCCGCCGTCGGTTTGGAACAGCCCGATGGCCGCCATGACTAACCATGCGCTCATCTGTCCCTGATCTTCGTCGCCGAGATAGGCGTTGGCCAACTCAAAACCGTAGTAACGGTCGATGATGGAGCGTGTCCAGCGCTGCGTCTCCCAAGGCTCGCCCAGATGGTTGAACAGAAAGGCAAAGTGCATCGACTGTTGATTGCCCTGCACTACAGGGAAATCCCAGTATTGCTCGCCCGGTGCATTGTAGCGCCAAGGCTCGCTTTGTGTAAATCCCCATTTGAGGCGTTCCAGCATACGGTCACGGCCAATAACTTCGGCCAACGCCGGTACATTTTGCGGCACGAAGAAAGTCAGTTGCCAGGCGTTACCTTCCACATAATGAAGGTTGGCGCCCGATCGAAAGGGGTCGAAATCTTTTTCCCAGCGGCCGTCGGCATAACGCAAATGAGCATAACCGTTTTCGGGGTTGATAGCATTGCGCCACCACTCGCCGCGGTCGGCAAAATAACGGTAATCGTCTCCTTTCCCCATGGCTTTTGCCAACTGCGCCACTGTCCAGTCATCGAATGAATATTCCAGGGTATTGGAAAAACGTCCTTCATCAGCCGGCACATAATGATACTTCAAATAACTTGCCAAATCGCGGTTACCAGCCAATCCGTGTCCGATACGTTCCGGCAACGCGGTTTGCATTTTCTTCACGGCTTCAAACATTTTTTCTGTATTGTAATCGCGAATGCCCATCTGGTAGGCGCTAACCAACAACGGAATTTCGTGCTCGGCCACCATTACAGGAATATATTTCATGCCGGCCGGACCTTTGGCCAACCAGCCGTTGGCGTCATACATCGCCAATTGCGACCTTACCCAGCGCGACGACCATTCGGGCGCTATCATGTTCCAGAGCTGATTGAGATTCCAAAACGTATTCCAAAAAGCGTCACAGCCCAAAGCCACTGCGTCTTGGCCGGTCATGTGTTGGATTCGTTCGGTAGCATCCACCCAACGCCCGTCCACATCGCTAAATATGTTGCGGCAAAAGGCCCGGTAGAGGTTAGTATAAAACCGGACTTTCTCCCGCCGGTCATTACTGGTGATTTGAATGCGTTCCAATAAATCGTTCCATGTGTCGCGTTGGTTACGGCAGACAGCCTCAAAATCCCATCCGAACGGCTTTTCTACTTCCTCCAGCAGGTTTTTCCGCGCCCCTTCCATATCGACATACGAAATGGCTGAACGCGCCTGCACCACATTGTTCGATGATACGTCGAATTCGACATAACAGCCGGTGTTATACATGCCAAATTTCTTAATATCAACGTCAAAATCAATCACAAAATGAATGGTATAATCCTGATGGACGTCTGCATACCAAACGTCGCGGCTCTGCTGTTTGCTGAAACCTTCTATACGGCGAGGGCTGGTCTGCCGTATCTCTGATGCTAAAATTTGACATTCATATTCCGCAGGCACTTTCAGTTCTATCATTACCCGCGCCTGACTGCCTTTGGGGTACGTGTAGCGTTGAAATCCACAACGGGTGGTAGCAGTCAGTTCGGCGGTAACATTGTAGTCCGTCAAGTGGACTTTGTAATAACCTAATGGCGCTTCTTCCGAACTTTTGTCAATGGCCGATCGATAGTCGTCCGGCTGTTTGTGGAGTGTACGTTCATCGCCGGTGCGTGTTTTCAGTTCGCCGGTTACGGGTAGCATACCCAAGCCGTTAATGGTCCATTCATGCACATGGCTGAACATGCCGACACTTTCATACGAAGGCTGATAACCGGCTTGCCATCCTGTATTTTGGTTGTCGGGACTGAGTTTAACCATACTGAACGGCATCCACGGACCAGGAGCAATCATCCAGCGCGAGTGTGCTGTGCCGGCCAACGTGTTCACATAATCGGCTGGTGTGACAGGTTTCAAATCCGGCTTGCGCGTAATCGTGCCCGAATACACAGTTTCCCCGTCAATAAGCGTTTCAAAACGGCTTTCGGTGGTTTTATTTACTGCAGGCATAGCCGCTTCGAGTACATACCGCCCTTGTTCCAAAGCCTGCTCAAACATCGTCTTTCCATCTAATTTAATGGTCAAGCGGGGTTTGCCCGAGAGATGTTCCACATCAACCAACAGCGGTTGCTTGCCTTCTACAGTATAATCGGCGGCCTCCACCCGGCGAAGATATGCAGCAGGATTAACCTTTTGCAGCACGGCATTGGCCGGGCCTTCGACATTGACATAATCGAAAGTAACCCACGAGCCTTCGAGCACCGTCAGGTTGATTTCGTTGCCGCCCTTGCGGATAAGTCCGGCCTCAAGCGGAATGCGAAAGTCTTGCCCTAAACTATCAACCGAATACGTCCACGATTTTCCGTTGACTGTCACTTTAAATAAAGGCGTATGGTCTTTGCCCGTGTTCAGGATGCCGATATTTAAAGCATAATACCCCGCAGGCGCCTCATTCATGCCGAACAGGATATTGAGCACATAGGTACGCAGACCTGCAACGCCTCCAGAGCCTCCCCAAGCGTCTTGCGGACCTGGCAGAATGTACGGAAAATCCTTTTTGGGAGTCGACATTCCGATAATATAAAACTTGTCTTCCCATCCGAAATCGTACTTGAGAAAATCTTTATAATTATCCGGCGCCAGCGCCAATTCGTCCGGCGAACTATTCTTCTCGCCGATAGTCCAAATCGTAGTTTGGGCTTTACACAGCGGCATAAAACCAAAGCCAAACAGTAAGATGATGACAAAATATTTCATGCGATTTTATAGTTTTATTTTAAGTTAAAGTTGTTACTATTTTACAAAAGCCTTCACAAGTAAAGCCGGGTTGTCACTCTCATTGGTTATTTTATAGGAACCCGCTGCCGCAGGAATCACAAACGTTTCGGCATAATTAAACCGTTGCTGCATGCCCTGCGCCGTTTCAAGCAACACGGACGTGCCCTCCACCAACATCCACACATGGCATTTCCCGCAGGTTTCAATGTTCGTTTCCGTTTTTAATGTATACCGGTGCACATCATAAAAGTGATTAGGGTGCGTGGGCAAATGCGTTACCGTACAAGCGCTGTCGTCGCTCAACACATACGGCTTGCTGATTAATTCTTTCTTTACCACCTCACCCTGGCGCTCAAAATACACGTTCTTCATGCCGTGTTCGATGTTCAGCGGGCGAGGATACCCGTCCAGGTCCAACCGCAGCCAATCGTACATTTTGAATGTAAAAATGTAGGGTGCACTGCTTATTTCCAACACCAAATTATCTTTTCCTGAGGCGTGGATCGTGCCGTTGGGTATCAGGAAAAAATCGTGTTTTTTCGCCGGATGTTTTTGCACATAACGGGTCACTTCTACCGCTGTGGCATTGCGCTCGCTGTCAAGTAGCGCCTGATGAAACGCCGCAGGGTTTATTCCTTCCTGAAAGCCCAAGTAAACCGCCGATTCCGGCCGGCAATCGAGGATGTAATACGTTTCATCCTGCGTAAACGGCATGCCGAACTCCTGTTTAATGTATGCCGGTCGCGGATGACATTGCACCGAAAGATTTCCTCCGTTAAACGTATCCAGAAAATCAAAACGAACAGGAAAGTCATACCGGAACCGTTCGGCGCAATCACCAAGCACCGCCTTGTGGTCGTGATACATCAGGAA
>JAISYG010000034.1 GCA_031270075.1 Dysgonamonadaceae bacterium | reverse complement strand
ATAAATTTGCACCGTGATTTGAAACGGGTAAAAAATGAAGCTTTTGTCCATCCTATTAAGCGTCTATATGCTGTTGCTTTCGGCTGTTCCCTACCATTGCAACGGACACGATGCGTTGTGTGGCAATGCTGAAAGACCCATGACTGTAATTACGCAAAATGTAGAAAATCACGCTGATGTTGACTCCTGTATACCCTTTCGCGCTTGTGCAGGCAATGGCCATTCGGTAGATTTATTTGCAAAACTTTTTTCGGTAACTTTCCCCGTATGGTTTTCTACCTCAATCGCTTCATTCTATCAAGTCAATAAGGGCATTTCCATTCCGCTTGACTTTTGGCGACCTCCCATTTTCTGTTAATAATGAATAATTAAAAGAGTTTGGCAATCCCTTTTAATTTCTAATTGCGTAAAGATAAAAAGGTCTTTTATCTTACTCCCTTTTAATTCTTAATTGTTAATTGAATAAAGATGTTTCAAAAGTTAATAAAATTTTCAATCGATAATAAACTGGTAATTGGCGTGCTGACGCTTGTCCTTATTATTTGGGGCGGCTATTCGCTTTCGCAGTTACCGTTCGATTCAACGCCTGATATAACCAACAATCAAGTGCAGGTCATCATCCTCTCTCCTTCACTTGGGGCGCAGGAAGTAGAGCAGTTTATTACCACGCCGGTAGAAATGTCGCTGGCCAATATTCCGAAAGTGATTGAACGACGGAGTATCAGCCGTAGCGGACTGTCGGTCATAACGCTCGTTTTCAAAGAAGATGCCGATATTTACTGGGCACGGCAACAGGTCAGCCAGCAACTGAAAGAAGCCGAGGAAGTCGTTTCCAAAGACATGGGAAGTATCGGATTGGCACCGATTACTACAGGCTTAGGCGAGATTTATCATTATACGATTCGTGCCGCGAAAGGTTATGAAGACCAATACTCGCTGACCGACCTCCGCACGATGCAGGACTGGATTGTGCGTAAACAGCTTTCAGGTACAGAAGGCATTGCGGAAGTGAGCGGCTGGGGCGGTTTTGTCAAGCAATACGAAATCGCCGTTCATTCCGATCGCCTGAACGCGGCAGGCGTAACCATTCCCGAAATCTATGCTGCCCTTGAAAACAACAACGAAAACACCGGCGGAAGTTACATTGAACAGTACAGCAATCAATACTTTATTCGCGGGCTTGGACTTGTCAATTCGTTGGAAGATGCGAAACAGATTCCGATTAAGACGGTGAACGGAACGCCGATATTGATTCGCGACGTGGCAAAAGTGCAGTTTGGCAGCGCCACCCGCTACGGCGCTGTTACACGCAACGGCGAAGGCGAAGTGGTAGCGGGAATTACCCTGATGTTGAAAGGCGAAAACTTTCAGCAAGTGATTAAGAATGTGAAAGAACGGTTGGTGCAAGTGCAGAAAAGTTTGCCGGAAGGCGTTATTATCGAACCGTTTATCGATCGCACACAATTGGTGAACCGTGTAACGAATACCGTTGCTAAAAACTTGATTGAAGGTGGGTTGATAGTTGTTTTTATTCTTGTCTTGTTTTTGGGCAATTTCCGTGCGGGAATGGTGGTTGCTTCCGTCATTCCGCTTTCCATGCTGTTTGCTTTCGGAATGATGCGCGTGTTTGGCGTGAGCGGCAACCTCATGTCGCTCGGCGCAATTGATTTCGGCCTGATTGTCGACGGTGCGGTAATTATTGTCGAAGCCGTTTGTCACCATATATATAAAGGTGCACGGAGTCTTTCGGGCGCTCCTTCAATCATTTCTCAAAAAGAAATGGATGCGGAAGTATATCGTTCCGCTTCAAAAATCCGTAACAGTGCGGCATTCGGCGAAATCATCATTATGATTGTCTATATTCCGCTCTTTACGTTGGTCGGAATAGAAGGTAAAATGTTTCGTCCAATGGCAATGACGGTATTTTTCGCTATTCTCGGTGCGTTCATTCTGTCCCTGACTTATGTGCCGATGGCCAGTGCGTTGTTTTTAAGCAAGAAAACCGAACACAAGCGAAACCTGTCCGACCGAATAATGGAAAAGTTGAGCGGTTGGTATCGCCTTGCTATCACCCAAAGTTTGCATTGGAGTAAAACTTTGATTTTGTCAATGGTTGTGCTGTTTGCCATTAGTTTGGTCGTATTCAATCGAATGGGCGGCGAATTTATTCCAAGTCTGGAAGAAGGCGATTTTGCGGCAGAAGCAAGTATGGCGCAAGGAACGTCTTTAAGTCAAATGGTACAAACCTCAACGCAAGCGGAAAAGATTCTAAAAAGTCAGTTTCTCGAAGTCAAGCAGGTTGTTACGCGAATCGGTAGCGCAGAAATCCCGACCGATCCGATGCCCATTGAACGCGTTGACATGATGATTGCATTGATTCCCAAAAAGGAATGGAAATCAGCCGGAACCAAAGAGGAGCTGATGGAAAAGATGGAAGAAGCATTGAGCGTTATTCCGGGTCTGGAAGTGGAAATGACGCAGCCGATACAGATGCGTACCAATGAATTGATTACCGGTATCAAACAAGATGTCGCAATAAAAATTTACGGCAATGATTTGGAAATTCTAACGGCTTCCGCCCAAAAGGTGGCCTCGTTGATTGGCAAAGTAGAAGGAGTGGCCGAGCCGTTTGTGGAAAAAGTTACAGGCTTGCCGCAAATTCAAGTGATTTACAACCGCGACCAACTGGCCAAATATGGTATTTCAATAAAAGAGGCAAATTTTGTATTGGAAACGGCTTTTGCAGGCAAAGAAACAGGTTTTGTGTTCGAGGAAGACCGCCGTTTCTCGCTGGTTTTGAGGATGGAAAACGATTTGCGCAACGATATTGTTTCGCTGGAAAATCTTTATTTACCCTTGCCCAATACTAACGCGAGCATTCCGCTTTCGCAAGTCGCCGAAATCCAATACCGGGACGCACCCGCACAGGTAACGCACGAAAACGGACAACGCCGTATTTTTGTGGGCTTTAATGTT
Organism: Dysgonamonadaceae bacterium; assembly: GCA_031270075.1. GTDB lineage: Bacteria > Bacteroidota > Bacteroidia > Bacteroidales > Azobacteroidaceae > Azobacteroides. The sequence continues at coordinate 4,353 of JAISYG010000034.1, read as the reverse complement.
CGTGGACGCGATGTGCAAAGTACGGTTTTCGACATTCAAGACATACTCGACAGGGAATTGAAATTGCCCGCAGGGTATTATTACACCTACGGCGGACAGTTCCAGAACTTACAGGAAGCGAAAGACCGATTGCTTGTAGCCGTACCTTTGGCGTTGCTCTTAATCCTCTTTTTGCTGTATGCCACATTGAAAAGCGTAAAAGAATCATTGTTTGTGTTCTCTGCCATTCCGCTTTCGCTAATCGGCGGAATATGGGCGTTGTGGTTGCGGGATATGCCGTTCAGTATATCGGCGGGAGTTGGATTTATTGCGCTGTTTGGCGTTGCCGTATTAAACGGCATTGTCCTTATCGGGCAGTTCAACGCTTTTGAGAAAGAAGGTATCACAGATGTAAAGGAACGCATTATAAAAGGTTGTATGGAGCGGCTTCGCCCGGTGTTGATGACCGCTTTGGTTGCTTCGCTGGGTTTCCTGCCGATGGCTCTCTCCACAAGCGACGGCGCCGAGGTGCAACGCCCTCTGGCAACAGTCGTTATCGGCGGACTGCTGACGGCAACAGCACTGACTTTGTTTGTGTTGCCGAGTATTTATAAGCTATTTTCAAAAACACATGCGAAAGGAACAACAAATATCTGAAATTACCCGGACATTACCCTTTTATCGGGAGAGTGAACCGGGTCGCCTGCATTCACTTTTCCCTTTCAGACAGCCGTTGGTGTGTCGTGCTTATACCGCAGGTCAGCGACTTGCGGAGTGAATCAATGACGGCAAAAAAAACGAGGCTGACTCTTTTGAGGCAGCCTCGTTCTCCATTACCTATTAATTATTAACGCTTACTATTTAAAATAGTCTTTTACAGCCTCATTCGGAATCATTTCTTCCTGGAAGATATATGCTCCTGTTTTTGGTGATTTCACCATTTTAATCACTTTGGAGTATGAACGTCCTTCGGACTTCTCGCGGTATCCCGCAACGGTTTTTTTTGCCATGGTTTATCCGATTTTATTTGATTTCTTTATGAACAGTCATCCGTTTCAGAATCGGGTTATATTTCTTCAATTCCAACCGGCTTGTTGTATTTTTCCTGTTTTTCGTTGTGATATAACGGGAAGTTCCCGGTAATCCGCTTTCTTTATGTTCGGTGCATTCCAAAATCACTTGCACCCGGTTTCCTTTTGCTTTTTTTGCCATTGTTTCAGTTCCCTTCTTTTATACGTTTAAATATCCTTTTCCGGCTGCTTTTTTAATGGCGGCATCCAACCCTATTTTGTTGATTGTGCGCAACCCCTTTGCTGATACATTAAGGTTTACCCAACAATCCTGTTCCACCCAATAGAATTTCTTGGCAAACAAGTTGGCGTTGAATTTGCGTTTCGTTTTGCGATTTGAATGCGAAACATTATTGCCTACCATCGCCTTTTTTCCGGTAATCTGACAGATTCTCGACATCGTATTTGTTTTTTTTTATTGTTTCTGCTTCCGTTTTTGAAGTCCTTATTCAAAAACAGTCCGCAAAGGTACGTATTAAATTTTTCTTATCCAAACTATTTTTGCGCAATTTCTTCAAAAAGTTCCAATACCTTTCGATTCTGTTCGGAAATGCTTAGGTTGGAGTTGTCGATGACAATGGCGTCGACGGCCTTTTTCAGCGGTCCGTCTTTGCGGGTAGAATCGATGCGATCGCGTTTGGAGAGGTTGTGCAGTACTTCTTCCAATGTGGTACTTTCGCCTTTGGCCGTTAATTCTTCCAACCGGCGTTGGGCGCGGATTTCGGGCGAAGCCGTTACAAAAAGTTTCAACTCCGCATTCGGGAAAACAACGGTGCCGATGTCGCGGCCATCCATCACGATGCCTTTTTCGCGTCCCAGGGCTTGCTGTTGTTTCACCATTTCTTCGCGGACAAAACCGATGGCCGCTACCGGACTTACCTTATCGGCTACTTCCATGCTCCGGATTTCTTTTTCTACATTGCGACCGTTCAAATACGTTTCCGACCGGCCGGTTTCGGGATTTGTTTGAAAGGAAAGATGAATATCCCGCAAAGCCTTTCGCAAATTTTCCCCATCCGGTGCATCGCCTTTGAAAAGTCCGTGTTCCAGACAATAGAGTGTAACGGCGCGGTACATGGCGCCGCTATCTATATAGGTGTAACCGGTAACACGCGCCAGCTCTTTCGCCATGGTGCTTTTCCCACAGGAAGAATGACCGTCGATAGCAACAACCATCTTTTTCATCAGATTTCTTTGGCTGCAAATGTGGTGGCGATGCTGACCATAAACGAAGTGGCTGCCGTATGGTATTTTCCAAGCGAACAACCTACGCTGAACGTCTTGATCCGGATGCCGGCGCCGGCCGAAAACCCGCCGAATTTGTTTCCGTCTTCTAAATGCATATCCGCCGCCCGTTTGATGTTATAACCCACGCCAATCCAGAAATTATCGTTGGGAATAAGTTCAACGCCTACCAGAAGATGTTTTCCCAGCGTTTGAATAAAGGAATCCTCCGTAGAATAGATATCGTCGAATTTCCATTGCTTCAAATGTACGGCCGTGAAAGAAAAGCGAATGGGTGCGTGGCTGAGTTTGTGGGTAATGCCGAATTGAATATCCCAGGGAAGTACGGCCCGTTCTTCTTCATAGGCTTTGATCTGCCGGCCGATGTTTTTCCCAACCAATCCCCACGAAAAAGTCCCGTCGTCGTTGCAATAACTCAATCCCAAATCCACTCCTATTCCGATAGCTGTATTGTGGTAGTAATTGGAATACAGGAATTTTCCGGTAATTCCTCCGCGCAGGCGATCGGTAATATCGTGAGCTACAAAAATGCTTCCGCAGATATCATTGGCCTGCAAATTCCCTATCGTTTGATTATCGTCCGTGGTTTCAATCATATTCCCGTAATTGGCATACAGGGCGCCGATGCCGAAAGAAGTTTTTTCGCCCAGTTTTTTAGTAAATGCTACATTGCCTATGCCAATATCGGATATGTATGACAAGTAATTTACCAACAATGTTTTATCAATATCTCCTCCAAGAAAGGCCGGATTGTCGTAAATCAACGAAGCATCGTTTTCAACTACCGATACATTCACTCCTCCCAAAGCCGATGAACGGGCGGAATGAGGAAGCAACAAGTAATCGAACGTGGCGCTACCCCCTTGCGCCCAAAGCGAAAGCGAAACAACCGGCAGGAGTGCCATGAGGAATAATCGACGCATATTTTTTGACTTTACAATTATTAATTATAACGCAGTAAAAGGGAAAGAATTGTATGGTGTGGCGCTTTGTGTGAAAATATTTTTGAGATTGGTTCTCCCGTGGACCATTTAAGCTGGCATGCTTTTTGCAGTATACCTTCTATACAGGGAAAAGCCTGTATCCATTGAATAAGGCCATAAGGTGTTGACAGTAGATAACTCCTTTCGGGCTGCGGATTCAATGCCGAGAAGTTAAAAAAACAAAAATGGAATTAAAAAAATGAGAAAAGAAGAAAATGATTTATCTATATGGCGTTACACCTGCTATTTACTCACCGTATTGTTTCTGTTGTGCGGTATGACATTCCTGTTGTCGTCGTAAAAAAAGCACTGTCATCGAAACGTCCGGAAAACGAATGCATGTATCTCAATAAAATTTAGTGTATAAAATTTGGATTTTTCTCAACAAACGTCTACCTTTGCAAGCTCAAATTCTTTAAGGGTCTATTAAGCGGAAGGAGAAAGCCTTTCCACCCCCGGAAATAACCTGTAAATACAAACAGATGTACGTAATTGTAGAAATTCAAGGCCAACAATTTAAAGTTGAAAAAGACCAGAAATTGTATGTTCACCACCTTGGCGGTGAAACGGGCGCAGAAGTGGAATTTTCAAAAGTCCTTTTGGCCGAAAGTGATGGTAAGGTAACCGTAGGCACTCCGGTAATCGAAGGCGCAAAAGTGGTGGCCGAAATCGTCGAACCGCTGGTAAAAGGCGACAAAGTATTGATTTTCCACAAAAAGAGAAGGAAAGGCTACCGGAAATTAAACGGTCATCGCCAGCAATTCTCGCAAATTGTGATCAAAGACATTCAAGCTTAATTCGTTAAAATTGTAGAAAATGGCACATAAAAAAGGAGTCGGAAGCTCAAAGAACGGACGCGAATCGCACAGTAAACGATTAGGCGTTAAGATTTTTGGCGGTGAAACCTGCAAAGCGGGCAATATTCTTATCCGTCAACGAGGAACACAACATCATCCGGGCAATAATGTAGGCATGGGTCGCGACCATACCCTCTATGCCCTGATCGACGGCAAAGTGGTATTCAGGAAAAAATGCGACGACCGGTCGTATGTTTCCATCGAACCTATAGCAGTATA
>JAISYG010000133.1 GCA_031270075.1 Dysgonamonadaceae bacterium | reverse complement strand
GCCGCCCTCTTTGCCGATCCGCAGAATCTGAATTTTAAGATCACCCATGATGCGTTGGTAAATAAAGTCGGCGACCCCCGGTGGTGGAAATAAACAGTGCACCCGGTTCGGTACAGGTTCGTACCCGAATCTGAAGGCACGTTCGTTAATTACAAAAATTATCCCAACTATTTTACAAACAAATAGTTGGGATTTTCGTATCATTATGCAAGTCCTGCCTTGCAGGCAGAGATTGGTTTGTTGTGCTTGTAAATTTTACCTGTTTAGCGAAGGTGCCTGAATGAAAGCATGCGCAAATGTACGTGAAAATCAGGGGTTTTCCAAATGCAAAGTACAGATGGGTTAATTCATGACGCAGCGGATGGGGAATGCGTATTCCCGGAAATAAACTGCGCATGTGATATAGTAATTGTAAGTTCCACATGCCAACATGTAAGCTTTAAGCACGGAATGATCGATTGTACTATTTCCAGTCCAATACCCGGTATAGACACCAACATCACTCAGTATACCACTATGCCACCCGGAAGCCGGGAATTTTATACCATACGAACTGATACCATGAGCAATAGAGTACTGGCCGTTTGCCAGAAGATTGTTGTAATTAATACCGCTCCAGGTACCATTCAGAATAAAGTTTGCGGAAGACACTTCACCCGCCGTCGGCATGCGATACCCACTGTCAATAAACCGGCAAATATCGCCCCTGTTGTTCGAAAAGCCCAGCGTTACAAGCTCCGCATAGTCGGCCGTGTTATAATATGGAATACGGTGAAAAGATGTAGCTGCGTCTTCGCCGTTGGATGCCCCCGGGGTAAAACCATCGTAGGGTACATTCGATGCAGTCGCTACATTGGTTTGAATCCATTGTGAGCCGTTGTGTACATAAATGGGATTGCCGGTTGCGGGATTATTGATTGTTCCGCCGGAAAAAAGAGTCTGGTTGTCCGGATTTGAAGGCGAAATACCTACCAGCGAACCAAAGATGAAAAAAACGCCCTGATAATTGTTCTTCGCGCTTGGGGGACCGTAAGGCTCAAAGGTTAGAGCGCTCCCGTTCCAGTAGATGTTCGAGCCTGCCCATTTCACAGGAGGGTTTTTAAGATTCACCTGCAAAATATACGAATCACCTGCGTTCAGGGTATTGACAAACGAGGCCTTCACGTTGTCGAAAGGCGTATCGACGGCGCCCACCGTACCCTTGATGCTTACTTCGGGTGTGTGGGTGCCGGTATATACTAAGTTGTAATCGCTTGTGGCAGATGTTCCTTTGGTTGTGATTGTTCCACCGGTCAACGGTTGTGCAGTGGTTGTGCTTGCCCCCGGGGTCAGCGTGCCGGCCGATAGCGCCAAGGTGCCGGGATAATTGCTCGTTATTTTCACTTCCGACAAGGTAACGTCATCGACGCAGGTTACTCTTACCTTTACCCGGCTAAACTTGTGCGCCAGCGATACAGTGATGGCTGGGCACAGGCCGGAGGCATCGATGGTGGCCGTTTGTTTACCCCAGAGTAAATCGTAGTTGTCTGTACCATTCAGATACGATGTTACCGCTACGCCGGCGGCAGTGTAAGGCAAAGAAACCCCCGGTCGATTGTACGAATAAAGCACAAAGGTGTAAGCCGTACCCGGGGTAGTGGACAAGAGGATATCCCCACCGATCTTTTTCAGTTGGCCCGCCTGGTACTGGTATTCGGAATTGCCCACATAGGTATCCGAACCATCGTAGACCACCAGGCGGAACTTAGCGTCTTCGACAATGGTGTTATAATTGCCCGCGCGCGTCGGCGCAGCCGCTTCCTTTTCCAGGTCGACTGTTGCGATCCAGCCGTTGCTCAGAACGATTTCTACTGTTTCCAGCACCTGATGGCCTTCGCCGGAACGGGTAAGCGTTGTGTCCGATCCGAACGGGATTTCCGATACCGAGAGATTGAGAAAGGGCGCTGTGCCCCCGTTCACTATTTCTTTTTCGCACGATGCGAGGAAACAACTTATACCGCACACTTTCAGTGCAGTGAATAAATAAGAGGTGCTTATGCTTTTTCTTTTCATTTTCCTTGTTTTTCGTTTGTTTTACCAGGAGAAATAAACATCGCCGCCTTCGGCGTTATCGGGGGCAGTGCCATAGGTGGTTTCCGTTCCCCAATCGACGGTATTGCTGTCGATGGCGGCCGACAGATTGGGCGTGGTGGCAATCCAGCCCTCCAATCCAATCCGGCAACAGGTGGTCACCGGCGGTAGATATATTTGTTTACTCATCTCTTCGTCTTTTTTTGAACGCAAATGATGCAAATGAACGCAAATAGATGTAATTTTCGCAATTTGCGTTCCCCAGCATTCTCCTTCTCCAAACGCGCGTATGAAGACTTACGGATAGGGTAAAAAGTATGTAGCTTGTTAATTTACAAGCAATTCGGGGGGGGGAATGGCGCCCGCCATTCGGAAATGGCTCGAATGGTGCTTATTAGAGGCGCCTGTAGAATTCAAACGATTGTAAAACATTTTACTATTTTGTTGTTTTTTATCGGATTTACCGTCGCAAAGGTACGGATTTATTTTTTATTCTACCAAAATGCTTGCCGCTTTTTTTTCAACATTGCCGCTTTTTTTTAATCATTTATCAATTTCACCCCTACCCAAAACCAATTTTTACCCCATCCGGAATATAAAAATAAGCTAACATTGCATCCGTGTTTATTTAGTCTAGTACTCATTAAAAACAAAGTATTTATGTATGTAAAACAAATGTTTAGAAAAACAAGCTTGTTGCTGTTGATGATGGCAATAAGCTTGCTTGCTTTCGCGCAAGGCCGCAGTGTGTCTGGTATCGTTACAGACATTAACGGCGAGCCTGTTATTAATGCAACGGTATACGAAAAAGGCATACCGTCTAATGGCGCTATATCGGATTTGGATGGGCGCTACACGCTCTCCAATCTGAGCGAAAACGCGGTACTCGTATTCTCTTATGTGGGCTATTTGACCCAGGAAATCAAAATGCCACGGGGGGGGGATACTCAATTGACAATTAACGTAGTTTTAATGGAAGACCTTCGGGCTTTGGATGAAGTGGTGGTAGTTGGTTACGGCACCATGAAACGCCGCGACCTGACCGGCGCCGTCGCTTCAGTTACAGGCGAAAAACTGGCTGCCAATCCGGTTACCAATGTTATGCAGGCTTTGCAGGGACAACTTCCGGGGGTAAATGTCATTTCCCAAGACGGCCGGCCGGGTGCAAGTATGTCTATCCGTGTGCGGGGAGGCGGTTCGATTACACAATCGAACGAACCTTTGTTTGTGGTAGATGGCGTGCAGGTTAGTAGCCTTGACGATGTTCCCGCAGCCAATATCGAGAGCATCGATGTGCTGAAAGACGCCGCATCCACAGCTATTTACGGTGCGCGTGGCGCCAATGGCGTTATTTTGGTAACTACCAAAGGGGCGAAAGAAGGAAAACCATCGGTAAGGTACAATGTGTATTATCAGACCAAGCACAATCCGAAAACGTTGGATGTAATGGACGCCTACGATTATGTGTTATGGAACTGGTCGTATGCCTCTTCCTATGCGGTGAACGACGGGCTTCATATGGCCCAGTATTTCGGATTAGGTTCCGCCAACGGCAATCATCTGAACGACTATCGCAATGTGGAGGCGCATAATTACATCAACGATGTGATGCGTACGGCCAATGCATGGAACCACGATCTGTCTTTGTCCGGCGGGAATGCCGATACAAAATACTATGCATCCGTTAACTATTCGGACGATCAGGGAATCCGCATCAAATCCGATTTCAAACGCTACAGCGCCAATTTTAAGATCAACCAGAAAATCACCAAAAATTTGACGTTCAATACCGATTTACGTTATTCTCAAATCATGATAGACGGTACGCAATTCGGTATGGCAACCTCGGTGTATCGTTATCGTCCGATCGATAATCCGCTGGGTGATGGCGATGTCGGGCATTTGGGAACCGGAAGCGGAAACGTCGAAACCAGTCAGAATCCCTTGTCCACCATCGACAACTACACCAACGAAATGAAAAGGCAGCGACTGAACGCCCGTGGGTCGCTGGTGTGGAATGTAATGAAGGGCCTGAAAGCCGAATCGGAAATTTCGCTCAATCACAACTGGAACCAGACAAAATATTGGGATTCCGGCAATCCGGCCGTTTCGCCTTACAGTGAAGCCCGCTTAACCAAAGGCGATGGCTACGGCGTTCGCTGGGCTACCACGGTAAATTACGAGATACAGGGATTGAACGAAGATCATAAGGCATCTGTCCTGCTGGGGAATGAAGTGCTGACATCCAATTCCAATTCAAGCATAATCAACGGATTCGGCTATCCCAGCGGATTTACGATGGACAATGCTTTCGGAATGATCAATATGACCGGATACAGCGAAGCCAGCAAAGGCTTAGACAAGTTCAGCAACACTATCGGCACGCCGAACAACACTCAGTCGTGGTTCGGTCGAGGCAACTATTCGTACAAAGGACGCTACCTGCTGACAGCTACTTTCCGCGCCGACGGATCGTCGAAATTTGCACCGAACAACCGTTGGGGATACTTTCCCGCCGCTGCCGCCGCATGGCGCCTGTCGGACGAAAGTTTTATGGAAAACACCAGCGAATGGCTGAGTAATCTGAAACTCAGGCTCTCGTACGGTGCATCCGGCGCCGACAATATCGACCCCTCGCTCTGGCGCGAAACATGGAAAACCAGCACCATTCTGGTCGACGGCACACAAACCACCGTATATGTCCCCGGCGATATGTTGGGCAATCCGGATCTGAAATGGGAAACCACCATTTCACGGAATGCCGGCGTGGATTTTGGATTCCTGAAAAACGGGAGGATACGAGGCTCCATCGACCTGTACTGGAACTCAACGGAAAACATTTTGATGAAAGTGCCTATCGATGCCAGTGCCGGCTACAGTTATCAGTTCCAGAATGTTGGACAAACATCCAACAAAGGCGTGGAACTGGCCTTGGGAGCCGATTTTGTCCATACCAAAAATTGGCGCTTCGGTGTAAATCTCACCTATAATTACAACCATAATAATGTGGATAAGTTGGTGGATGGTGTACTGGTAGATACCCGCACCGGCTGGGGATCGAGCATGACAAAGCCTTCGTACGACTATATTATTCGCGTGGGGCAACCTGTTGGCCTGATTCAAGGCTTTGCATCCGACGGCTTTTATACCGTAAACGACTTTAATTACGACGCGGCTACCGGTATTTATACCTTGAAGGATGGCGTGCCCGACATCAAAGACATTATCAACTACTCGGCCGTGGTAAGCGCAGGCTTTAAGCGCCCCGCCGGCCAGAATGCCTTCCCCGGAATGGTTAAATTCAAGGATACGGACGAAGACGGAAAGGTAGACGATGCCGACAAAACCATCATCGGTAAAACAATGGCCGAGCATACAGGTGGATTCAACCTCAACGCAGGTTACAAAAACCTTGATTTCTCTGCCGGATTTATCTATCAAATCGGAGGCAAAATATACAACGCCAATGCCATGCACAGCATGATGGGGAACAAATACGATGGCTTCGGAAACAACCGCCTGGCATTTATCAGCGATACCTATAAAGTATACGATGTAGACAACAACGGCAACCTGAACTTGGTTACAGACCCTACCGCACTGAATGCACTGAATGTCAATGCCCGTTATCCTTTGAACTATAACGAATACGGTATTGTTTCGTCGCAATTCATCGAAGACGCTTCCTTCTTGCGCCTGCAAAACCTCACGGTGGGCTATACGCTTCCCAAGCGGTTTGTGCAAAAGGCAGGAATACAGAGTGTTCGCGCTTACTTTACAGGCAGTAACTTGTTCTGCCTATCGAACTATTCGGGAATCGACCCGGATGTGAATACGCAAGTCGGAGGCGAGAACGGATTTCCTACTCCCAACTACGACTACAATTCGTATCCAAAGGCCAGAACATATACCTTTGGACTTAGTTTAACATTCTAATTCAATGATGGAGGTTATAAAAATGAAAAAGATTTTTTATGCAATACTGTGTATGGTCGGTTTTTCGACTCTTACCTCATGTAGCGATTTTTTGGAAACCAACTCGCCGTCCATAGTAGACCGTGATTTTGTGTTTTCCAATACCGAAACAGCTCGGGCGGCCATGATTGGCGCTTACGAACAATGGCGCACCGCCGCGCAAAACAGCGTCTTTGGCGACGGCCTCTTCTACGCAGCCGACGTAGCAGGCTCGGACATCGAACGGCACCCCGAAGCATTTGCCAATCAGCCGGGACGCCATTATCCCGAAGGCCTGTATCAAAATGGGTCCTATGCGGGAAGCTACGGATTGCTTACCTATATGAAAGACCCGGGCGATTACGCCACACTCTACAATGCCATAGGGAAAGCCAATGCCGTGATCAATGCCATACAAAGTACGAGTAACTTTGAAAGCATGATTGCCGCCGGCACTCCAACCGAAATAAGCCAGCTCTACGGCGAAGCCATTGCTTTAAGAGCTTGCTGCTATCGCGAGTTGATTCGCTATTTCGGCGATGTGCCTTTCCAGGTAAAAAGCGGTGTAGCGGCTTCCGGACTTGCGCCTCGCGATTCGGTTTACGATGTCATTGTTGAGCAACTCAAAACGGTGGAACCCTTGATGTTCCGTACAGGCGAAGTGCAAAAGAACATCTTTTCGCGTACGGCCGTTCAAGCGCTTATCGGACGCATCAGCCTCGATGCTGCCGGATACCAGACGCGACGCGCCGATTTCGGCGCCGGTTTTTATACGGACGGCGTTGGAACTGTATTAACTTTTGAAAAGCTGGGCGCCTCCAACAACAATGCGGAATACGGTCGCCGTTCCGACTGGCAAACGCTGTATGCAACAGCTAAAACCTATCTGAAGGCTTGTATCGACAATCCGGGCGCTGCCGTTTTGCACGACACCGACCCGCGCGCTGCGGAAGCCAATGGACGGACATACAACAATCCCTACCAATACTTCTTCCAGCAAATGAACGATCTGACTTATGCCGACGAATCCATCTACGAATACGCCATGACCCAGGGCAACGGCAACGATGCTCGCCCCTATTCCATGGGACGTCCCTCGTCCGGAGCCGGCAGCAACGGATTCCCCTGTAAATCGTACGGACAGGCGCGCATCAACCCTGCTTTCTACTATGGTGTGTTTGATCCCAACGACAAGCGCCGCGATGTAAGCATCTGCGTAACAGGAAGTACAGGCAAGGGCGACGAAAAACTAATCCCCTTCGGCCCCGGCTCGGTATCCAATGGAGGTGGATTGTCGCTCAACAAATGGGACGAAAACCGGATGGCCAGCCCCTACGTGCAAAAACAGCGCCTCTCCGGCATCAACGGGCCTTACATTCGCCTGGCGGAAGTATACCTGGCTTACGCTGAAGTCTGCGCCGCTACCGGCGACGAAGCAACGGCTAAAACGTATCTGAAAAAAATACGCGAACGCTCTTTCCCTGCAGGCCAGGCCAATAGCGACGCTTTCATCGCTTCGTGCGGCAGCACGCTGAAAGCCGTTATACAGGAACGCGCCTTCGAGTTTGCCGGCGAAGGCGACCGCCGCTGGACACTGATCCGCACCGGCCTCCTGCCCGAAGCCATCCGAAACATCAAAGAGCTGACCAAAAAGATGCTCGATGGATTGCAGGCAAACGGCTACTATACCTTCGACAACGGCAACACTCTTTCAAACTATGTATGGACCAAGCTGGTGGATGCTAAATCCCTCTACGGCTATCGCTTAACGGCTGAATGCCCCGCCGGCCAAACCTCCGACCCTGTGCTCTATCCCGGGTGGCGTGGCCAGAACGACGATTGGAATGCGGTGGCCGCCAAAGCCGGCGTACCCCTTACCAATCTTACCGCAGGCAACAACACCAACCTGGCCATCAAAGGATTGTTCTCTTACATCGATCCGGATGGCTCGGAAGCAGCCGGCTTGATAGCCGACGGATATAAAAGAGAAAACTGGGGCGTAACGCTGGCCGCCAATTATGACGAGTATTATAAATACCTGTTTTACGATTACGACTACCAGAAGGCGCCTATCTACCTGTGGCCCTTCACACCCAACGTAATTGCCACCGGCGGTTTTGTCAATGGTTACGGTTTCAGGCAGGAATAAATGGATACGATGAAGAAATTTGTCCGTTTCATCCTCTTGATGTTCATCGCGCTTGACGCTTCGGCGCAAGCGCGAATGAATAATATAAAAATCCTCCCGGAAAATATACCTGCACAAGGTTGGGAGGTCGCTTTCAACGAAATTCCCTTGTGGCCGGATGGTGCGCCGAACACCAACGGATTGCCCGAAGAAGAACTCCGAATGGAAAACGGAAGGGTCGGTAATGTTACCCATCCGGTGCTGTATGTGTATTTGCCGCAAACCACAGCGCCCACCGCCGCAGTCATTATCTGTCCGGGCGGAGGCTATGTCCGTTTGGCAATGGACCACGAAGGGCATGAAGTCGCCCAATGGCTCAACAGCCTCGGGATAGCAGGCATTGTTCTCAAATACCGTATGCCCAACGGGCACAGCGATGTCCCTTTGAGCGATGCACAACAAGCGTTGCGCATGGTCAGGCAAAACAGCCGGCAGTGGAACATCGCGCCCGGTAAAATTGGAATCGCCGGTTTCTCAGCCGGAGGGCATTTAGCTTCTACCGCAGCAACCCATTTTACAGACAGTATTACCCGGCCGGATTTTGCCATTCTTTTTTATCCGGTCATCAGCATGGATGCAAGTATTTCTCATCCGGGTTCACACCAAAGGTTGCTGGGCGAAAATCCCGGAGAGGCATTGTTGGACAAGTTCAGTAACGAAAAACAGGTTACGCCTCAAACGCCGCCAACAGCGCTTTTCCTTAGCGATGATGACCGGACAGTGCCTCCACGCAACAGTTCCGGTTTTTACGACGCGTTGAAACAGAATAACGTACCGGCTGCTCTGTACATTTTCCCAACAGGAGGACACGGTTGGGGCATGAGGCCCGAATTTAAATATCACAACCAGTGGAAAGAATTGTTGATACAATGGTTGGAAACAATGAACATGAAATAGCCGTTAAATAACAAGGATATGAAAAATTTCAGTTTGCTTTTGTCAGCCTTTTTCTTGTGTGCAATCTTACACGCGCAGGAAAACGGGATAAACCCGGTCTTGGCCTTCCCAAGCGCCGAAGGTTTCGGTCAATACACTGCCGGCGGCCGTGGCGGTAAAGTGCTGTTCGTCGATAATCTGAACGACGACGGTGCGGGCAGCCTGCGGGTAGCCATTCGGGCGAAGGGCGCGCGCACCGTTATTTTTCGTGTATCGGGAACCATTTTCCTCGACAGGCCTTTATTGATTAACAACGACAGCATCACCATTGCCGGACAAACCGCTCCGGGCGACGGCATCTGCATTGCCAATCAACCGGTCAATATCCAGGCCAACAATGTGATTATCCGTTATGTGCGGTTTCGTATGGGCGACCGGGGCAAAGCGCAAAACGACGCTTTGAGCGGCGCCCGCCGGAAATACATCATCATCGACCACTGTTCGATGAGTTGGAGTACCGATGAGTGCGCTTCGTTTTATGATAACGAGTATTTTACTTTGCAATGGTGCATCCTTTCGGAAAGTTTGCGCAACAGCGTGCATGAAAAAGGCGCTCACGGTTACGGCGGTATCTGGGGCGGCAAACGGGCGACTTTCCATCACAACTTGCTTGCGCATCACAGCAGCCGGAATCCCCGTTTTTGCGGAGCGCGTTATCACGAATCAACGAAAGAAACCGAAATAGCCGACTTTCGCAACAATGTGATTTACAACTGGGGTTTCAACAGCAGTTACGCCGGCGAGAACGGACAGTACAACCTGGTCAATAATTACTATAAACCCGGGCCTGCAACGAACCGGAATGTCCGGGAACGGATGCTGGAAGCATGGCAAAGCAAAGACGGCAACGGCTTCCACGATTTCGGAAGGTTTTATGTTACCGGTAATATAATGGACGGCAATCCGGCGGTTACCGCCAATAATTGGGAAGGCGTCGATTACAAATGTTATATCGAACGCGAAGGCATCGACCGTCCGGAACCCAAAACCGACTCGCTCTATCAACGTTGCCGTAGCGACAAACCGTTTGAATATACGATTTTTACACGGCATACGGCTCAGGAAGCTTTCGAGGCTGTATTGCAGGAAGCCGGAGCCAGCCTGATGCGCGATGCCATCGACCGGCGCATTACGGAGGAAGTCCGGAGCGGTTCTTTCACCTGCGGCGACAAAGGAATGATTGATTCACAATCGCAGGCAGGCGGCTGGCCCGAACTGGTTTCCCTGCCTGCCCCCGCCGATAGCGACAACGACGGAATGCCCGACGCCTGGGAAGACGCCAATGGCCTCGATAAGCACAACGCCGGCGATGGTTCCTCGTACCGGCTCAGTCCCGTTTATACCCATCTGGAGCTATATCTGAATAGTTTAATTAAATAAAAAATCCTCATGTTAAAACGATTGATTCCTTTGTTTGTTCTTTTATTCCTGTTTGCGTGCGAAAAACAAGACCGATACGCTTACGAGTACCTTTACAATCATTTGCCTTTTGAAATGCCGAAAGTTCATCCGCCGGTTTTTCCTTCGCGTAAGGTTTCCATTACGCAATATGGCGGTGTGGGCGATGGGATACAGCTCAACACACAGGCTTTTGCCGATGCTATGGTCGACCTGTCCGGAAAAGGCGGTGGCACGCTGCTTGTCCCCTCCGGCATCTGGCACACAGGGCCCATCGTTTTTCGGTCGAATATCAATCTGCATCTGGAAAAAGGAGCCTTGATTTTGTTCACAACCGACAAAGACGCATATCCCGTTATTGAAACATCGTACGAAGGAATTACCGCCTATCGTTGCCAGTCGCCCCTGTCCGGACGCAATCTGGAAAACATCGCCATCACGGGCGAAGGCTCCATCAATGGTTCGGGCGAAGCCTGGCGGCCGCTGAAACGCGACAAAGTAACCGAAAGGCATTGGCGCCAGGTAACCGGCTCCGGCGGCATACTGAAAACGCCGGATGTGTGGTGGCCTTTTGAAAATGCGGGATATATCCGTCCTGTGATGGTAAGCCTCATTGAATGTAAAAACGTACTGCTGCAAGGCGTCCTTTTTGAAAATTCCGCCAACTGGGATATCCATCCCCTGATGTGCGAAAACCTGATTGTGGACGGCATTTTCGCCCGCAATCCCGCCTATGCGCAAAACGGCGACGGTATTGATATCGAATCCTGCAAAAACGTGATTGTCGTTAACTCAATCTTCGATGTGGGTGACGACGCCATTTGCCTGAAATCGGGGAAAGACGCCGAAGGCCGCCGGCGCGCCCGTCCGACGGAAAACGTGATTGTTGATAACTGCAAAGTATTCAAGGGGCACGGCGGATTTGTTGTCGGAAGCGAAATGTCGGGCGGTGTGCGCAATGTTTCCGTTACCAACTGTCAATTTCTGGGCACGGATGTCGGTTTGCGTTTCAAGAGCATGCGCGGGCGCGGCGGTGTGGTCGAGAATATCTATGCCGACCGGATCAATATGTTTGATATCATTACCGATTCCTTTTTATTCGATTTGTATTACGGAGGTAAATCGGCTTCCGAATCGCTGGAAGACGGCGATATAACACCTGAGGAAGAAACCATTCCCGCCGTTACGGACGAAACACCGTTATTCCGGAACATTTACGTTACGAACTTAGTATCGCGTAACGCGCGCCGGGCTTTGTTCTTCAACGGATTACCCGAAATGAATATTTCCAACATCCATCTGGAAAACGCTTACATTACTGCCGAATACGGAGCGGAGCTGTCGGAATCACAAGATATTATTCTTCATAATCTCACCGTGATACCCGAAAAAGGTCCGGCTTTACTCTTGAACAATGTAAAAAACACGCACGTTACCCATTTTCACAGCTCGGCTCAGGCGGCTGTAGTACAGGTAACCGGTACGCGGAACGAGAATATCGAACTGCCGGAGGAAATGAAATGAATAACATTATCATATATTTGTAGATACCATGAAAAAATTAGTATGCTGTTTATTGTTTATTGCCGGTCTGTTTCCGGTATTCGCTCAGGAACAGGGAGCGCCGGAAAAGAAATACGACATTGTCGTTGACCGGAACGGGCGCGGTAATTTCCGCACCATTGGGGAAGCCATCGAATCGATCCGGGCTTTCGATACGAAAGGGACTATTACGCTTTTTGTCCGCGACGGAATATATAAGGAAAAACTGGTATTGCCGACCTACGTTTGTAATGTGCATATCATCGGCGAAAGCCGCGATAAAACCCTTATCATTTACGACGACCACGCCAATATCAACCGGATGGGCACTTTCCGCACCTATACTTTCCTGATTCGGGGAAACGATATTACGGTCGAAAACCTGACCATCGAAAACAACGCGCTGCAAATGGGACAGGCCGTAGCCCTGCACCTTGAAGGCGACCGGATTATCATCCGCAATTGCCGGATAGTGGGCAATCAGGATACGGTGTATGCCGGACGTGAAAACTGTCGCCAGTATTTTGAAAACTGCCACATCGAAGGAACCACCGATTTTATTTTCGGCCCATCCACCTGCTGGTTCGAGAATTGTCAGCTTCTTTGCAAGCGCAAATCATTTATCACAGCGGCCAGCACGCCCGAACACATTGCTTACGGTTATATTTTCAATCATTGCACGGTTTCGCTGGCGCCGGACGTGCCAAGCATGGCTTTGGGAAGACCCTGGCGACCTTTCGCAATGACTTTATTTATGAATTGCTATCTGCCGGAAGGCATCAGTCCGGCGGGATGGAACAATTGGGGCAAACCCGAAAACGAACAGACCGCCCGCTATATGGAATACAACAACTCCGGCCCGGGAGCTGCCGTCGGCGAGCGGGTGAAATGGGCGAAAATCCTGACAGCCCAGGAAGCCGCCGCTTATACGCTCGAAAACGTGATGAAAGCTTGCGACGGATGGAAACCCTGAGTCAAGCCGCCATGACAAAAACAACGATTTATAGACGATTAAATAAAAAGATTATGAACAAGAAAACAATTTTCACGCTACTGATGGCATGCATCGTCGTGGTTTCACAGGCAAAAACCTACAATATGCAGGAACTCGGCGCCGACATTACCGGCAAGAAAAAATGCTCGGAGTTAATCAACAAAACCATCGAAAAGGCTGCGTCCGAAGGGGGAGGCACCCTCTATTTCCCTGCCGGCGAATACCTGACCGGTCCCATTTACATGAAAAGCAATATCACGCTTGATATCGAATCGGGTGCACTGATTCGCTTTTCCGACGACTTTGAAGATTATCTGCCGTATATCAAAGTGCGGTGGGAGGGTGTGTTTATGCACTCTTTCGCTCCGCTGATTAATGCGCAGAATGCCGAAAACATTACTATCACCGGGCACGGAACACTGGACGGGCAGGGCGAAAAATGGTGGAAATTCCATTGGAACACAGCCGTTCAGATCCGGGACAATGGCGCAGTAAAGCAAGCCACCGATTTCCAACGCCTGTGGAACGAATCGAACAAAGACATTCTGGTTTCCGATTATTATCAAAACACGATTAAACGCAAATTTTTCCGTCCGCCGTTTATTCAGTTCCTGGAATGTAAAAACATTCGGATCGACGGTATTACCCTGCAAAACTCGCCTTTCTGGACAATCAATCCCGAAGGTTGCGACAACCTGCTGGTGCACGGCATAACCATCAAAAATCCGGACTCCGGGCCGAATACCGACGGTATCAATCCTTCGTCGTGCAGCAATGTGCGGATTTCCAATTGCTTTATCAGCGTGGGCGACGACTGTATTACCATCAAATCGGGTCGCGACGCCGACGGACGCCGATACGGCAAACCCTGCGAAAACATCACGATTACGAACTGCGTCATGCTGTCCGGCCATGGCGGAGTGGTTATCGGCAGCGAAATGTCGGGCGGAGTGAAAAAACTTACTATCTCGAATTGTGTATTCGACGGCACCGACGCGGGGATTCGCCTGAAAGCTTCCCGCGGACGGGGTGGGGTAGTGGAAGAAATCCGGGTCGACAATATCGTGATGAACAACATTCAAAAGAACGCTTTTATTTTCGATTTATTCTACGACAAAAATTCCCAGTTGGAACCGGTATCCGAACGCACACCGATTTTCCGCAATATTCATCTGAGCAATATCACGGGCAACAATGTGAAAAAAGTCGGCTATATTACCGGTATCGAAGAAATGCCGATCGAGGAGATTTCGTTTTCCAATATCAATATGGTAGCCGAAAACGGTTTTACCGCCCGAACGGCTACGAACATTCAATTCCACAATGTGGATTTTGCCGTAACCCGGGGCGCCAGCATTGCTATCACCGATTGCCGGGACATTGTTTTGGACAATGTACGCACCAAAACCCCCTTACCCAATCAGGCCGTCGTGGAATTGACAAATGTAAATAATGCATTTATAACCAATTGCTTCCAGCTTGCGCCCGCCGATATTTTCTGTAAAACAAAAAACAGCCGGGTCGTTTGGGGAACTAATTTTTTGAATAACGTAAAACAGGATATAATACAGGAATAACATGGAAACCAATCATCCGATGTCGAGAAGACGCTTTTTAGCAACTACAGGCGCTTTGGCGGGAACCGCTTTGTTGACTTCTACACCCGCCGCTCATGCGGAATCATTTGCCAATCAGGTAAAGAATACAGGAAATAAACTCCGCCTGGCTATGGTCGGAACCGGCCACCGGGGAACGGGCATGTGGGGCAAAGAACTGCTGCGGGAATATTCCGACCGTATGGAGTTTGTCGGTTTGTGCGACATCAATCCGGGTCGTCTGGAAACCGGCAAACGCCTGATTGGCGCCGATTGTCCGACGTTTACCGATTTTGAAAAAATGATGAAGGAAACGAAGCCCGATGTGCTGATCGTTACTACCGTCGATAATACCCACGACGAATTTATCGTCAAAGGCATGGAAATGGGCGCCGACATCATCACCGAAAAACCCATGACTACCGACGAGAAAAAGATTCAACGAATCTTGGATGCGGAAGAGCGTACCAGCAAAACCTGTCGCGTTACCTTCAATTACCGTTATTCGCCGCATCGCGCCAAGATATGGGAATTGCTGCACAACGGCGAAATCGGCGAACTGACTTCGGTCGATTTCCACTGGTATCTCGATACTTCGCACGGCGCGGACTATTTCCGCCGCTGGCATCGCTTGGTAGAAAAGAGCGGCTCGCTGTGGTTGCATAAGGCCAGTCATCATTTCGATTTACTGAATTGGTGGATCGACAGCGACCCCGAAACGGTTTACGCCCTGGGGCAACTGAATTTTTACGGGAAAAACGGCAGTTTCCGGGCCGAAAATTGCCGCACTTGTCCCCATACCGCCCCATGTCCTTTCTTTTTCGATATGACGAAAAACCAGCGCTTGATGGATTTGTATGCCGCAAACGAATCCTACGACGGTTACCTGCGCGACGGCTGCGTGTTCAAAACCGACATCAATATTTTCGACAAGATGGCGGCCACGATTCAATATGCCAACGGCGTACAGGTGTCGTACTCGTTGACGGCCTACTCGCCTTATGAAGGCTACCGCATTGCATTCAATGGCACCGACGGTCGCATCGACGCATGGATTCAGGAATCCAAACCGGTGAGCGATGCGAATTACGACGAAATCGTCCTGTTCAGGAATTTTGGGAAACGGCAGTACATACACATCCCCTTCGGAACTTCCGGTCACGGCGGCGGCGATAAACTGCTGAAAGACCAGATTTTCCTGCCCAACACTCCCGACCCGATGAAACAGTGCGCCAATACGCGCGACGGCGCTTTGTCGTGCCTGATCGGGATTGCCGCCCGCAACAATATTGCTTCGGGACAAGTGGTGAATATCGGCGATTTGACTTCGATTCAACCGGAAGTGGAGAAGCGGTATAAGCGGATTTTGTGATTTGTTCCCCGGCCGGAGCCATCGCTTTCGGGGCAGGTGTTGCTGTTATCGATGCGATGGGCAAGCGCCAGTAAAATCATTTTATAGGAGGAAACACGTAGTAGAGGATATGCCACTCCCCCGCTTCATCCTCCACTAAAGCGGAAAGCGAATCTATCCAGTCGCCCGAATTCAGGTAGTGCACTTCTCCGTAATATTTGTTTTCGGGATGATGGATGTGTCCGCAAATAATCCCGTCGCAATGTTTGGCTTTGGCTAATTCCACCAACGATTCTTCAAAGTCGGAAATATACGATACGGCCGATTTGAATTTTTGCTTCACGTCCTGCGCAAACGAATAATACGGCTTCCCCCGCAACGCACGGTAATGATTGTAATACTTGTTGATATGCAACAATAGGGTATATCCTATATCGCCGAGTTTGGATACCCATTTCATGTGCGAAGTAATCAGGTCGAAAACATCGCCGTGGGTAACATAATATCTTTTGCCTTTTCGCTCAAGGATATACTCTTTGACAATTTTCAGATTATGAAACCGGATAGGGATTAAAGGGTCGAGAAAATCGTCGTGGTTTCCACGGACGTAAATCACCTCCGTTCCAAAGTTTTCCATCATTTTCATAATTACACGAAAAAACAGCAGGTGTTTTTTCTTCCATGCTTTATGTGATTTTCGTTGCAAATGCCAGCCGTCGATGATATCGCCGTTCAAAATCAACCGGTCGCAATCGATTGATTGGAGAAATTCGGTGGCTTCTGTGGTTTTTGAAAAAGAAGTTCCCAAGTGAATATCCGAAAGGACGACTGTCGGATAATACGTTCTATTTATTTCCATATACTTTCATTTGGCAGTCAAAGTTCCGGTTCTTATATGACAAACCGGTGAAAAAAAAGATACGATTCTATCATATTTCCTTTTCCGGAAATAGCCCTTACTCTTTCGCAATGCCACCTGTGCCTACTAACATTGCTTTTGCCTTTTGTGTTTTCATTTTCCTGACTTTCCTCTGTAAAAAAAACTTTTTTTCATTTCATGCGCTTGGAAATCGTAAGATTTTCATGTAATTTTGACTATGCGCCACTCAAAACGGCCCAACTGCAAGAAATTGGCACGTATTTGTGATAAAAATTAAATTCTTCGGGTTCACGCAATTCCGGGCGAGTTAACTTCCTCCCAAAAATCGTTATCGAAGAGGGCGGCGATGGATTTGTGCCGGTCAAAAGAATATTTTCAATTCAAATACGTCGTCGCCATCAGTCTGCATCTCTATCCTGTCCCGTCCTGTTTGTTCCAAGCAGGTTATCTCGGTTTCTTCGGCACTCGTACCGATGATACGCCACTCTTTGTATCGCCC
>JAISYG010000148.1 GCA_031270075.1 Dysgonamonadaceae bacterium | reverse complement strand
TGGAGGCTTTTTCGTAGCGGCGGTTTACGTCTTCGGATTCGGCGGCAATCTGCAAGGCTTCGTCGTAGCGCTGTTGCGCCACTAAATTATAGCCTAAACCGGTATAGACATTGGCTAAGGTATTCAGGTAAAGCGTACTGTCCTGCAATAACGCCATCGATTCGCGAAGACATTTTTCCTGCTCCGCAAACCGCCGCTGACGGCTGTAAATCCTTGCCATCGCATAGAAAGCCATGCCCATACCTCCCGCCTCCTGCCGTTCTTTCGCATAACTGTAAAGGGTCTGCGCTTCATGGAGGGCCTGCTCGTATTCTCCCTTGCTCCGATAGGCTTCGATCAAGAGAAAGTACGCTTGGCCGTAGGGCCTCCACAGTTTGTTCACGGCAAGAAAATCCAGATATTCGGGGGCTTGCCGTATGATTTCGTCATACACCTGCTTGTTGGCCAGGGCCATCAGTTTGTTCACCCGGGCAAGTCCCTGATAGCTCAGGTTGCCTTGTTGCCGGGCTTCGGCGTCTACCTCGTCGTAGATGGCAAAGATCGTGTCGATGACATGCTCCTGCCAGACGTCCGGCATGTAGAGGCCCACTAAGCGTGGATAGCTTCTTAACTTTTCTTCGCCCTCAGCCAGGGCAATGACCCGTCGCAGCGAATCCTTTTGCTGCTGAAGGCTCTGCTGTGCCGCACCAACAAGCGGCAGCAAAAATAAAACGGAGAGTGCATAAATACGTAACATATCTAATTATTTAATGTAGCAAAGGTAATTAGTTTTTTTATAAGGCAAAGAAAAATTAAAAAAAGTGTGCATGTCGCAGATTCAAGTAACCCATGCAACTTTTTTATAAAACGGGTCTTTAGGCGATTCACACAAAAATTTGTAACGTGCCTGCATTATTTCCGGTCAATAAACCGGCTTTTGGCTACTATAAGGATTGATGTTTCACCAACCCGGATTTTGGGTTATATTTGGATTTAAAACAATCTCGCTTTGGGGTATCGGCAATAACAGATGTTTCTCTGCAGCTCCGTATTGACCTAATAGTTCCAGAAACTTGCCACTCCGTTTTAGTTGTGCAAAACGATGCCCTTCTTTATTCAATATTACCGTCCAAAGAGTATTTATTGAATTTTTAATGTTTTCCGTGTTGGTGAATGTTGTTTTTGACAATCCCTGCCATTGTTCTAATTGATTGACCGTTTGTAGTGCGATGGTATTGTTTCCCAATTCAATAGCCGCCTCTGCGTACAACAGAAGCGTTTCCGCATAACGAAAAGGATAACTCAAGGTTGCCTTGAGCATATTTGATGGCAGTTGCAAATCAAAGCCTTCGCCGATGGCATCACTTCCCCAAGCGCCTCCGGCGGATAAATCGTAAAGATGAGAATCTATAATTCTTTTAGCGGCGTCAAAAGCCTTTTGGTGTAATCCCTGATTAAGGGCAATTCGCGCTTCCAGTTGACTTGCCCTGTATTTCCACGTGCCGTTATCAATGGAAATAATTTGATCTACATCATAAAATATCTGATTGGCAACATCTCCGGCGCTTTTTTTAACCGGCGGAGAAGACTCATCATTAGAAATAATGGGAACTCCTCCAAAATAATTCAAGAGAATAGAATAAGCATAAGCCCTGTAAAAAAGGGTTTCGGATAAAAGCCTTTGCTTTTCGTCTTCAACAGCATTTGATAATCCGTTTATCTTTTCTATTGTAATAATTGCGTACCTGTTCAATCTGTATGGCTTTGCGAACATATCTCTGACAGTTGAATTGGAAGGATCGAACGAAAAATTTGAAAAAACATTAAACGGAAAAGGAAACTCGGCTTCATGCGTTATTGCGGCGTCTATTTGCCATGCTAATATCAGTATTGATTTTAATTCTTCGTTCATAACCTGAAAGAGCAATGTATAATCAATTGATTCTAACGGAAGTAAAACATCATAGGCAATATATACTTCCACCGATTCGTCTTTTACAACCAGGAGAGGTACGTTCTCTGTTTTATCCTGATCATCAATAATTCCATCGCCATTCATATCTTTAAACCTCAAACCGCCAAGAGTTGCATTCGGCTGTTCCGGGAAATTGTTTATTTCTTCGACAGTAGAAAAAATACCTGCAATCAAATATCCGTCGGATGAAATATTCCTCTCATCTCCTTTCGTTACAATGTAGTTATATTCTCCTTCTTCAAGCGTAACGATTGCTTTTCCTTCCGCATCGGTTGTATATAAGCCAACAAGTGATGACCCGTTAAAAATTTTAATTTCAGCGCCACTTGTCTTCAAATAATGCATGTTGTTTTGAGGCGCTGCCTCTCCGTTTGTAATACAGTGAAATACATTGAATGTAATCATTTTCCCATATATCTCGCCATTCCTTTTTGTCGCTTTTTGCGTAACAGATATTTCAACACTCTTTTGTTCACAGGAAATAGTAATGACGGCTGTACGTTCCGTTCTTGTCAGATTGGGTTCCACACTGATAGACAAAGTATAATTTCCGGCTTCACTGCCATTATCCGGACTTATGGATATCCACGTCGGTTTTTTATCCGGATAAGCTGGCTCTGAAACAGAAGCAATCCATGTTCCGATAGTTGTAAAATTGATTGCGGATTGCCCCTGCAATTCATCTGCATAAATAATTTGAGTTAAAACTTGCCCATCGTTGACAGTGATGGAATCGGAAATCTCCTCTTTCCGGTCGCAAGCGTAAAACAATACCGTAGTCAATAGTAAAATAATAATTTTATTCATCGGAAATCCACTTTAAAGTTCACTGCAAAATTAAATAAAAATCACCGGATATTCATCTTATCTATATCTTATCCAACGAAACCTCCTCCGGCTCATCGGCCTTAACAAATAAAATACTCAACTCATACAATCCGTATAAAGGGAAAAAGACCAATGACAAGGTAAACGGGTCGCCGGTAGGCGTGATAATCGCAGCCGCAATCAACAAGATAACAATAGCATACCGCCGGTATTTCCGGAAAAACGATTTTTTCAAGATACCTACCTGCGATAACAGCCAGGAAATTAATGGCATTTCAAACACTAAACCCATAACTAATGTCAAGGTCAGGAAATTATCCATGTACGAATCGAGCGATAACTGATTATGAATAACATCGCTCAGGGAATAAGTGTAAAGGAAACGCAAAGTCATGGGAAAAATCAGGCTGTAACCTACCAAACAGCCGACAAAGAACATGACCGACCCCAGCAAAAAAACCCAGCTTACACTCTTCTTTTCGTGTTCGTACAAAGCAGGACTGATAAAACGCCAGATTTCAAACAATAAATAGGGACAAATCAATAGGAGTGACAACCAGAAAGAGGTGCTTAAATGCCTGAAAAATTGCGCCGTCAAATCAATATTGATCATATCGATAGTGGTATTTTGATCGCAAAAATCAGGCAGGAAAGGGAGGTTCCGGCTCAGTATGCACATCTTTTCGTAGAGGAAAAAATCGGATTTGGCGGGCGCTAAAATAATGGTATCAAATATCCATGGCATAAAGATGAAACCGGCAATTGCAAAAATAAATAATGCAATAATCACCCGGAAGAACATCCATCGTAATTCTTCCAGATGATCCCAAAACGACATTTGGATTGGCGGCCGGTCGTCTAATTTTTCAACACTCACTCTTCCGATTTAATATCGTCCTCGATGTTTTTCATTCCATCTTTAAATCCCTTGATTCCTTTGCCGATCCCTTTCATTAATTCAGGAATTTTTTTGCCTCCGAAAACTAAGAGTATCACAATCAAAATAATAATCCATTCCCAGCCTTGAGGCATAGATAATAGTAAACAATGCATAACTTTTATTTTTAAATATGAATCACGGCACAAAAGTAATAAATATTAAATTCATAATTCACAAATCATAATTCTTTTTTGTACCTTTGCACCCTGATTTTAAATATCGCATCTCAATGAAAGTATATGTATTTCCCGGACAAGGCGCTCAATTCGCAGGTATGGGCGCTGATTTATATCAACAATCGCCGCCGGCACGCGAATTATTTGAACAAGCCAATACCATTTTAGGATTCAGAATTACGGACCTGATGTTTGAAGGAACCGACGAAGATCTTCGTCAGACAAAAGTTACTCAACCCGCTATATTTCTTCACTCTGTTATTTTAGCCCGGACATTAGGGGCAGATTTTCAACCTGCTATGGTAGCCGGTCATTCATTAGGTGAATTTTCCGCTTTGGTTTCCGTTGGCGCTTTATCTTTTGAAGATGGTTTGCGATTGGTTTATAAACGGGCGTTGGCCATGCAACAAGCCGGCGAAGAACGTCCCGGAACCATGGCTGCTATTTTGGGTTTATCGGACGAAACCGTAGAAACCATCTGCGCCGGAATCGACGATATCGTTGTTCCCGCCAATTATAATTGTACCGGACAAATTGTTATTTCCGGAACGTTAAGCGGAATTGATGCCGCTTGCGAACAATTATTGGCTGCCGGAGCGAAACGCGCACTCAAACTCAATGTCGGCGGCGCTTTCCATTCGCCGTTGATGGAACCGGCGCGGGCCAAACTGGCGGAAGCCATTCATGCCACTTCGTTCCAAACTCCCGTCTGTCCGGTGTATCAAAACGTAAGTACGCAAGGCGAAACGAAACCGGAAACCATTCAGGCTCATCTGATTTCCCAACTGACAGCTCCCGTGAAATGGACGCAATCGGTCCAAAACATGATTGCTGCCGGCGCTTCCGATTTTATGGAACTCGGTCCGGGAAATGTATTACAGGGATTGATTAAAAAGATTAATGCGGAAGTTACGACGCAGGGAATGTCGTAAGCTCCGATTATCGCCTGTTCAATCCGTTAAAAACGGCTTTGCGTAAGGAGCCTTTGCTGTCATCCCCGTCATAATCCCAGTACATAGCTCCCAACATGCCTTTTTCGATGATATATTCACATTTGATAGCAATGGAACGCGGATCGTCGTAACCGCAGACAAATGCTATACTGTCGCTGCTCAGATACGGGGCTTTGGCTACGTCGTCCCATTTCTTTTCAAAATGATTGAGCGTAATAATGTTTTTATAATTACTGAAATTGCCTATTTCTTTTCGTCCCCGCCCGTAAAAAGGGATACCCATAACCAGTTTGTTTACCGGGACGCCGGCGCTGATATGCGCTTTTACTGCTTCGTCGACCGATATGCCCCCCGTATGTTCTGACCGGTAAAGTCCGGAATGATGATAAGGCGGATTCCCCATATCGTACGACATGATGTTTACAAAATCGATATAAGGATCTATGCCCCTGAAATCGATGTACTGTGCACCGGCGGCAGTTGCCAGAGTAAGCAGTTTATCCCGGCCTATTGCTGCGCGAATGTCCTTCATCATAAGCGTAAAATTGTCTTTATCGGCTGGAGAAGCGGATATTCCCGCCATGTCGGCGGTCGGGTATTCCCAGTCGATGTCGATGCCGTCCAGCCCAAACTCATCCACTACACGCTTGCAATCTTTAGCAAACGAACGGCGGTATGTTTCATCCGCAGCCATTTCGCTGAACCGCCCGCTTCCCCATCCTCCGATGGAAAGGATAAGCTTTAATGCGGGTTTTTGCTTTTTCAATTCGACGAGTTGCTTCAACCGGTCTTCATTGTTAATCCGTACGCTATCGAAAGTATTGGCTACGTGCCCGAAAGCGTAATTGATATGCGTGAGATAAGTAGGGTCGGGTAGGATCCTGCTCCATGATGTAACATAAGCCACCACCACTTTTTCTTTCTCCACTCCCTTGTTATTGTCTGTTATTTTTTGCGATTGACAAGAAAAAGCCAGACAGACAATGGCTATTAATTGAATTGCCTTTATTGTTTTCATACTATTTATTTATTTGTTTTTCTATTTTAAACGGATCGCCGCTTTTATCTTGGCTTACAATCCAACGGAAAGCATTCACGAACAGAAGTTTCTGCGTAGCGTCGGTAAATTCGTCATCACCGTGTCCCATATTCAGGTAAATCATCCGGTACTTTTTGTTTGTCCAGACGATCGGGAAATCGCCGGAACTGACCACATCCTTGATGCCTATCGGATAATTGTCGGGCGAGAGCGAAAGCAACACATCCACATCGGGATTTTTTCTCGGACTCGGATTCCACTGATACCATTCGCTTTCGGGCGCGATAAACGATCCGGGCAAATTTTTTGTAACCGGATGCGCCGGATCATCGATGGTCAGTTTGGCCGGCTGCGGAGGCCAGTTATTGCAAAAGAAAACGCCGCCGCCCAGAAAATCGACAAACCAGGGCCAACGGGTATTCTTATCGTTATACGCCGCCGCATGGAAACCCACCCAGCCACCGCCGTTTTCCATGTATTGTTGGAAAGCCTCGCGTTCGGCCGGACCGGACGGCGAATTATTCAGCATTACCACTACATCGTATTCTCTGAGTTTTTCGTAGGGATAAGTCGCCAACGTTTTGGTAACTTCCATTTGAAAGCCGTTGCCGTAATTCAACCGGCGGAAAAACTCCACACCTTGTTCGGCAAATTGGCGGTGGGCTTCTTCGACGTGCTCGCTGTAGTAAATCAAAGCTTTGAAGCGTGGCGCCCGGGCGTAACGAGCCGTATATTGTACGGTTTTCGTATCGCCGGACAACGTCCATTCAATGGCATTGGCAAACATGGTTTTAAACGCTTTGGAATCGAAAAGTTTTTGACTGTGTCCCATCAGGAAATAGACGTTTCTGGCTGCCTTGTAGTGATTTACCCACACAACGGGATGGTCGCCCATCTTGATATTCGACGGCGGATTGTAGGACGCTTCGTCCACATGGGCCAATACTTGCACATTGGGGCGCGGGTTTTTGTCGAAGGTGTACCATTCGTCATCGGGTATCACAAACGAAGGATTTACGCCTTTCATTACCGGATGTTGAGTATTTTCCACCCGGACGGTTGCATCGGCTTTGGCGGCAATGTAATTTTGGAAACGGATGCCGCCCATAAAATCGGAAAACCAGTGCCAGAGCGGATAACCGTCAAATTCGCCCAGAAGAGTTGCGTGATGGAAACCAATCCAGCCGCCTTGTCCTTCGTCGATGTAACGGATAAACGCTTTTTCGGCGTCTTTCGTCCACGTATAGGGCGGATAATCCAATTGAATAATCAATTGGAATTGAGCAAGGTATTTTTCATTTACGGCTCGTGTGTTGTTGATTTCCGTAAACTCAAAATTCAAATCTTTCGACTGGCCTTGCAGCCATTGCAAGGCTGAGTCGGTAAATCCTCCGTGTTGTCCGCCCCGTTCGGTGAGAACAAGCACTTTGTATGCGGGAGCTGCCGTCAGCGCGCTGCCGCAAAGAATCATCACTAAAACGAACAAATAAAATACTTTTTTCATATTACATTACAAATTAAATGTTTATATCGAATTAAAATTTAATATTCAGCTTGCAACGACAGCCATTTACCTGCCGATGTTACCCAAACTTCCTTGTAACAGGCATTGTTGACCTGTGGCCAATAAGGAACGTCTTCATTGCCTAACGAACGGATGCCGACCGGCATTTCGCCCGTGATTTCGCCGGAGGAAAAGCTGTCCATTTGCGGATAATTCCATCCTTCGCCGTAAATCAGCGATTGTCCGAAAGGATTTTTCCCTACCGTCCACTCCATTTGCTCTTTTCCGATGCGCAGTAATTCTTTGTCTTGAAGGAAATTCCCGCAAATGGCAGCGGCTTTTCCCATGGAGAGATGTACGGCGGTGTTACCGTTGAAAATACCGAACCAAACCGGAAAGCGCTTCAGGTAATGTTCGTCGTCTAAGGGAACGCCTTTTTTCACCTGTTCCATATAGAGTTCCGCCGCATTATCGGGCGGGAACAGGTGTAAGTGATTGAAACTTTCGGCGTCTTTATATTCCTCCAGATGATACACTCCGCTGGGCAACATGCCGTAAGGAGCCGTATAGGGCATTAAACTTTTCAGGTAATCGCCGTACAAGCGGATGGCTTTCACCCACTGCCGGTAATCGGGATGCTGCGGTTGTGTTTCGCAAAGCAAAGTGAGAGCCTGCATATAAACCTGTTCGCGCGATTGATGGATATAATGCACGATGGATTTCCGTGACCGGTCGCGATAGAAAAATCCTTTGATTCCGTTGGGGTTGTTCAAAGGCTCTTTCCGCTGGCAATCCAGCGTGTAGCGGATGTATTCGGCTGCCAAAGTAGCATAATGCCGGTCGCCGGTCAACTGGTACAGTAGACTGGCTGCCCACGACATCGTCGCCCGGTACTGGCTTTCGGAAGTATTGTAACTATGTTCGTACAGATGAAGAAACCCGCCAAAACCGGATTCATTGTGTTTTTGCAGGGCGAACTCAAAATCTTCTTTGGCTACTTTTTCGAGGTATTCGCATAGTGCGGGGTCATTATCCATCGTTATAGCGGCGTAGGCTTCGTAGGCGGCGTACAGGAAATTATCGAATGCGAGGTTTTGTACCCGCACCGAAGTAATATCGTCCAGGGTGCCGAAAATGCCGTCCTGCCAAATAAGCAAACCCATGCTGCTGGCGCGGTATCCATCGCCGTAACGGTTCCGAAGGATAAATTCCAGTCCCCAGCCGGCTTCTTCCAGCAAACGTCCCGCCAATAAATCGTTTTTGCCTTTCAGGTTTTTATAGAGTTCCAGTAGAGCATAAGTAACATCGCCGGTTTGCAGGGTTTGTTGCGACAAATCGCCCGCATCGTGCCAACCGCCTGCGTATGAAATCTTTTGGCCCTTGTGTTCGGAACAAAGATCGAGATGACAGGTTCCGTGTTTTCCGGGAACCGGATAACCGCAACGCTGACAAAAGATAAAATTCAGTACCCGCCACAGCGAGTTTTCCCAGATACGGTTGCCGATGGAGAAGGGTGGCGTTATCGTTTCACCCCATTTCAGGCGGTATTCGCCCGCTTGATTGAAAGCGGTAAAATCGAGAATACCGAAGATGCCTGTTGTGGTTTTTTCCGGACGGATATCCGACTGATAGACTACAAGATTTTTAGAAGCATCGAGCAGTTGGAAGGACTGGGAATGTTTGACTTCATAGAAACGGATAATCGCCGTTTTTGGATGATTGAGTTCGTAACCGGTAGTAGAGTAAATAACTGTATTTTTTGCCGGCATCCACCCGCTGACAATTTCCGGATTTTCTATTTGCTGCAATTCTATCCCGTCTATGTAAAAAACCGATTGATCGCCGGTGGTGCGGTCTTTTCCTTTGATGCTGCAGGAAAAGCCGATTCGAAGCACCTTATCGCGTTGAAATTCGTCCAGATCCAAGAAGCAACGATTCCATTGGCGGTTTTTCAGGTTAATTAGGTGGGAAGCCGATCGACGGTTGGTGCCGGTCTGGGCCGGCGTAGCGGCATTCTCGAAAGAAAAATCCAGATTAACCACCCGCGCTCCTTCGCAATCGGGATAGATGGAAAATGCTATCCGGTTGAATGTTTCCCAATTCTCGCCGCCCACCTCCTTTTGAATCCGGCAATGGCCATAGGTGGCGTAATCGCTATCGCCGGGCGAACCTGTCGCCCGTTTTCCGGTAAACGTCGGGAATACCATTTTCAGGTTGCCGTTGCCGGAAAGGGTTTTTTCGGTTGAAAACGTTAATTGTCCCCAGCCGGAATGCGTCCAGTCTTTCAGGTTGCTTTCTCCCACAAATCGGCTCGACAAAACTTTCTTTTCCAGTCCTTTGGCCTCGAAAGAGCGGGAATCATCCAAAGGCAAAGGGCTGTGTATTAGACCCGATTGAGCGATTTGCTTTTCGAGTTCCGCATCCGGCGCCAATTGAGCGGCTGCGGATGGACAGATGCTTATACCTATTAATAATAGCCAGCGATTCATAACTGTTTTACCTTTTACTGTAAATTTATTCCTTACTATTTAACTAATGATATGATTTCCCCCTTTACTTTGACCAAAATCGGATTATCATCTTCCTGTCGCTTGGATAATAACTCTTTCAGTTGTGTATTCATAAATGGATATATTTCCTGTTCCCCCAAAAGAGCAGCAACGAGATAGAGATGTATGAAATGTTTTTCATGATTCAACCGTTTTTTTGCCACGTCAAATGTAGCGTAAAAAACGGTATCAATAGTTTGTTCTCTGTCAAAATTAGTCTAAAATCTATCAAAATAATGGCGTTAAGTAGTTCAACAAAATTAGTTTAAATGATAATTTTCAGTCTCCATATACGTTATTCCCATAGCAAACACAATGATAAATATGGGAAAGATAAAAGAGCTAGCATTGTCTCGGGAGC
>JAISYG010000122.1 GCA_031270075.1 Dysgonamonadaceae bacterium | reverse complement strand
CCATTGGTTTAATTTTTTAGTTTAGAAACACAAAATTAACCAAAAAAGGGCTGATTTCCATCTTTAGAAATCAGCCCTGATTTTTTTGAGTAATAAAATGTTTAGCGGACAGTAATAATATTTATTTTTACAATTTCAAAAATAAATGGAAAAAAGAATGAAAAAGAGGCGTTTTGCGCGCCTTTTATTGCGTCTGGCGCCCATGGGGCTTCAAATTGCCGGGTAATTGTGCTGAGAAACGCAAAATAAATCCATTTTTCTCCTGACTTTCCTCTGTAAAAAAACTTTTTTCATTTGCACGTGCTTGGAAAAACGAGATTTTTCATCTAATTTTGACAATGCGTCACCTTATTAGAAATAATCGTTGTTTAACTTACTGAAAAATCAGAAATACATTATTTTATCGTTGTGCTTTTGCGCCACCCAAAATGTCAAAAATAATTTCATATATTATTAATAATAATCAACTTGCGATTTCGTCATTTAGAAAGTGTCAAAATTAGATGAAAAACATCGGTTTACCAAGCGCATGCAATGAAAAAAAGTTTTTTTACAGAGGAAAGTCAGGAGATACGATTCTATCATATTTCCTTTTCCGGGAATAGTCCTTATTCTTTCGCTCGGCTATGTTTTTTGTTAATAATCCCTCCGTTCGTTTTTTTTAAGTGGGTTTCCGTTCGTTTTCTCAAACTATTTTCGTATTTTCGCAACCGGAAGATTAAAATTTCAAAGAATGAAACGATCCTTTTTTCTCAGCCTCCTCTTGTTTTGCTTGGTTTCGTTTACGGCAAGCGAAAAGTATCCTGCGGATCCTTATATTTCCTCTGTATGGGTATCGGATTTAGGAAATGGCCATTACAAAAACCCGGTTTTACACGCCGATTATTCCGACCCGGATGTCTGCCGCGTGGGCGACGATTACTATCTGACGGCGTCATCGTTCAACTGCATTCCCGGATTGCCCATTCTCCATTCCAACGATTTGGTGAATTGGACGATTATCGGCGGCGCCATTCCCCGATTGACTCCGGAAGCTGTTTTTTCTCGTCCACAGCATGGCAACGGTGTTTGGGCGCCGGCTATCCGGTATCACAACGGTACATTTTATATCTATTACGGCGATCCGGATCAAGGCATCTTCATGACAAAAACCCAGGATCCGTCCGGCGAATGGGAACCGCTGACCTTGGTGAAGGCCGGTAAAGGATTGATTGATTCCTGCCCGTTCTGGGACGAGGACGACCGGGCGTATCTCGTGCACGCTTATGCCGGAAGTCGCGCCGGCATCAAAAGCTTGTTGGCGATTACCCGCTTAACGCCCGACGGCAAACAGGCAGTGGGCGATAGCAAAATTGTTTACGACGGCCACGATACCGATGAAACCATCGAAGGCCCGAAACTCTATAAACGCAACGGATATTATTATCTTTTTGCGCCCGCTGGAGGCGTTGCTACCGGCTGGCAAGTCGCTCTGCGTTCCAAAAACATTTGGGGGCCTTACGAACGGAAGGTGGTCATGGCACAGGGACGGACGCCGGTCAACGGTCCGCATCAAGGCGCTTGGGTGGACACAAAAACCGGTGAAGACTGGTTTATCCATTTTCAGGATCGTTACGCCTTCGGACGTGTCGTGCATTTGCAACCCATGCAATGGGTAAACGATTGGCCGGTTATCGGCGAAGATAAAGACGGCGACGGTTGCGGCGAACCGGTATCGACTTACCGGAAACCCAACGTCGGGACGACCTGTCCTATTACTACACCTGCCGAGAGCGATGAGTTTTCGTCCCACAGCCTGGGCTTGCAATGGCAATGGCACGCCAACCCGATGGACTGGTGGTATGCAACGAATCCGGCCAAAGGCGTATTGAGCCTCTATTCCGTTCCGGCCGATGGGGATGCCAATCTGTGGGAGGTTCCCAACTTGTTGTTGCAAAAATTTCCATCCGATCACTTTACTGCAACCGCGAAAATAACCTTTATCCCTTCGTCGAAAATCACAGGCGAACGTACCGGATTGGTCATAATGGGTTTGGATTATGCGTTGTTATCGTTGGTGAATACGGAACAGGGTTTGATTCTCTCTCAAAACGAATGCCTGAAAGCCGAAAAGCGGGAGGCCGAACAAACGAATGCGTCTGTCGGCCTGAAAGCTCCTACGGTGTATTTGCAGGTGAAAGTGCAGCCGGATGCGTCCTGTGCTTTCGCTTACAGCGTCGACGGCAAAAAGTTCCAAACCTTAGGGAAAATTTTTACTGCCAAAGAGGGGAAATGGATTGGTGCGAAAGTAGGTTTGTTTTGCAGCCGGCCGGTGCGGAATAACGACGGCGGCCGGGTGGAAGTAGATTGGTTCCGGGTCGAACGATATTAAAACTTCGCCGTCAGATGAACCAAAACATGTGTTCCTGCCTGCGGAAAATACCGTAAATCGTTTCCTCGCTTGCGGTTGGCGTCGCTCCCTTCGTACCAGGTGTACCAGACATAACCGTTACTTTCCTGTTTTTCATTGAAGAGGTTATTGACGCTGCACGCCAATTCCAACGATTTCAGTCCTTGGGGATGAAAAGTATAAGTGCCCCGCAGATTATTGACGAAATAAGCGTCGATTTTCCGGCTTTCGCTGCCCGAATTGTCCATGTATTGCTTGCTCACGTAATGCGAGTGTAACCCGATGCTGAAATCCCGGTAATGCGCCGTAAGTAAACTGCCGGCGATGATATTCGGCGCGTAAGCGATAGGCGTTGTTCCCAGATATTCGGCTTCAAAGTTTCCGGTTTCCCAATCTTCGACGTATTCGGTGAAACGGAGGATTTTATTTTCACTCCACGTTACATTGCCGCTCCAATCGAGCCAGGAAGCGATTTGGGCGGCGGCAGTCCATTCCATTCCGGTGCGGTAACTGTCCGGCACATTCGAGGTCAGCGGTTCGCCGATATCGTTCACCCTTCCGGTCAAAACCAGCTGGTCTTTGTACCGCATGTAATACAGGTTCAAACCGGCAGCAAAACGCCGGTTTCGGAATTGATACCCCAGTTCATAATCGAGCAGCCGTTCCGGTTTTGGAACTTCATTGAAATTCGCATCGGTATAATTGTTACGATTCGGTTCGCGATGGGCCACGGCCAGCGAAGCATACAGATGATTTTGTGCGTCGATTTGATAAAACGCACCGGCTTTCGGATTGAAAAACCGGAATTGCTCGTTCACATTCAACGGCTGCATGGCGTTGTTTATCTTGTCCCATGTATCGTTTTCCCCTTGAATGGTATAATCGATGAAACGAAATTGTAAATCGCCGTAGAAATTCAATTTTGCAGACAACTGATATTGGGCTTTCCAATACAGATTGGCGTCTGTTTTTTCGCCCGTACTCCGGTAATATTCGTGATTCGGAGCAAAAGAAAGATCGGAAGCATAGTTTTTCGTCCATTTGACTAATCCGAAATGATTCCCATTGTACGCATTGGCGCCGCCACCGAGCGAAACATTCCATTGATCCTTTTGATAATCCAGCGAAAAGATGCCTCCGTAGAAATCGTTAGCTAAGTGTTTTTGTCGCACCAAATCGTTCTTGGTTATCGAATGACCGTTTTCGTCAACAAACGCCTGCAACCCGTATTCCTGCAATTTCCTTTCCGTTTTATATTCTTCGTAATAACCGTCGCCGCGCGTATAATGCAAGGCAAGATTCAAATAAATATCCGGATGCAGTTGTTGCAAAAGGCTGAGTTGGTAATGCGTTTGACTGTAATTGTCGGTCTGATCTTTGTAATACAACGGATTCCCCTTTTCGTCATCGCCCATATATCCGCTGGGATTGCAGGTGCGGTTCCCGTTGTCTAATTCTTCCTGCGGAACGCCATCCCAGGCATGATAGGTTTTTTCGCTTCCACCGAAAGTAAGCAGTTTAATAAACGTATTTCCAGCAAAATAGGCGCCCTGAGCCCAATAGGATTTCAGGTTGACGGCAGCGCGGTCGATAAATCCATCGGAAGTAATCGACGACAGACGGGTGTCGAAAGCAAAGTGTTTGCCGAGTACACCACTGCCTACCTTCAAAGTGGCTTTGGCGGTATGGAACGAACCGTATCCGGCATTCCATTCGCTGTAGGCTTGTTGAGAAATTTTTTCCGTTTTCATGTTGATGGAAGCGCCGAATGCACCTGCGCCGTTGGTAGAAGTTCCCACTCCGCGTTGTACCTGCAAATCCTGCAAAGAAGAAGCGAAATCGGGCATATTCACCCAAAACACGCCTTGCGATTCGGAATCATTCAGCGGAACCCCGTTGACTGTTACGTTGATGCGGTTGGCATCTGTTCCCCGCACGCGGAAGCCGGTGTATCCGATACCCGTGCCCGCATCCGAAGTGGCAACGACCGACGGCGTTAGCGTCATCAGGAAAGGAATGTCCTGTCCGGCATTGTACGCTTCGATTTGTTGCTTATTCATATTGGAATAAGCTACCGGCGTTGCATCGCCTGCCCGGAAGGAAACGACTTCCACTTCCTGCAAGCGTACGATTTTTAAACTGTCGCTGTTGTTTTCCTGAGCGGAAAGCGAAAAGAAAGGCCCCATAGCGGCCGCTAAAAATAAAAAAACCTTTTTCATTGTAATTTTTTTAATTGTTCAACAAAAAAGGGGAATCATGAGATAAAAGCTAATCTTTGTCCCTCCGCAGGTATAATCCTGTTCAGGTTCAAAGGGTATAATCTCAGCCCGGTGGGCACCCCTAAAGATATCGGGGGCAAAGTTACATAAAAAGGTTGAATTTTTTGTGCCTTGGTGTTTTAAAAATCAAAAGAGCCGGTATACCAACGTCCATTTTATTGTGTAAATAGAAATTGGGGTACCGGCCCTGATGTCCGTTTTTATACACTTGTTTTCATGCGCATGAAAACAGACAGTTTACAAAAGTCATCAATATCGATTCCGATTGTAACCACCACGGTTGCCTCCATCGCGATATTCGCGACGCGGGCGTTCTTCTTTTGCACGAGCTTCGGAAACCGAAAGGGTCCGTCCATCGTATTCGGCGCCGTTGAGTTCGGCAATCGCTTGATTCGCTACCTCTTCGTCGTCAATTTCTACAAAACCATAGCCTTTGGATTTCCCTGTTTGACGATCAGTGATCACTTTGGCTGAACGGACAGTGCCGTACTCTTCGAAAAAATTTGCTAAATCGGCATCGTTTACTTTGAAACTCAAGCCTGCAATGAAAATGTTCATTCTCTAAAAATAAAAAAATAAATAAAAATGATAATAAACCAAATGAGAGGATTATCGCAGGTTTAGTTCTGTAAACGAATAAAAATTCGAGAAAAGCAATAACGCTGTCGTAAAAAACTCAAATGTCGGCACAAAGGTAAGGAATTATTTGGAAAAACAAATAATCTTTTCCAATTTTTCCCGTTAATATAGGATATGAGGCGAAATATTTTTATATTGTTTATTTTCATGCTGTTTGTTTGCTCTCTTTCCGCCCAAAAACAAAAGGTGCGGAATCAACCTTACGGCGATTACAAATTGTATCATTTCGGAATTTCCATCGGAATGAATTTTCAGGATATTTTACTCACGAATGCCGGTATTCCTACCGAAGCGGGCGAAACCTGGTTTGCTACTATTCCCGATTATTCTCCCGGTTTCAGCGCCGGATTAGTGGCCGATTTATATTTAAATCCGTACATGAATTTGCGGTTTGCGCCGATGTTGCATTTCGGCGATAAAAATTTTCAATTCGTGGAGCCGGAAAGCCGGCAATCGTACCGGACGGTGGTGCGTTCCAATTACCTGACAGCGCCTTTGGATTTTAAAATTCGTTCCGTTCGTTTGAATAATTACCGGCCTTATGTCATTGCCGGAGTGTATGCCGCTGCCGATTTGGGACGGAAAACCGACGAAGCGGTGTATTTGAATTTCTTGGATTACGGATTAACCATCGGACTGGGTTGCGATTTCTATCTGCCGATTATCAAAGTGGCGCCCGAAATCCGGTTCAGTTTCGGATTTCCCGACATCATCACACATCAACGAACCGATTTGACCGATAATAGTTTACGCAAATATTCCGATGCCATCGCCAAAGGCAAAACCCGGATGATTTCGTTCGTACTTAATTTTGAATAAATACTTTTACGTAGAAAAGCATGGCATAAACGGCCAATAATAAACTGTCGAAACGGTCTAAAAAACCGCCATGTCCCGGTAAGATTTTTCCGGAATCTTTTACTCCTACTGTGCGTTTTATCAACGATTCCACCAAATCGCCCCAGGTAGCAAAAATCGCCACTACCAACGCCAGTCCTACCCAATGATAATACGGAATTTCCGGTTGGAAACGAGCGAAGCCCCAAGAAGCGATTACGGTGAAAAATAAACCGCCGAAAAAGCCTTCCCACGATTTTTTCGGGGAAATACGTTCAAATAAACGGTGTTTTCCAATCCGGCTACCGATAAGATAAGCCCCGGTATCATAGATCCAAATGAAAACGAACAAAGCAAGCACCCAAACCGGATTGTATTGCATGGCACCGGTATTGTCGGCGGAAAATACCAGTACATTCATCATAGACAGCGGAAAGGTAATATAACAATGTCCCAGAAAAATAGAAGCGCAATGCGTAACCGGATCTTGCTGTTTTTCATACAATTCTAAAATAAAAACGGTTACGGCATAAGCCAAACACGTAAGGAAAATCGCCTGAGAAGCAATGCCCGATGCATATAAATACATGGAAACGAACATCCATCCTCCTCCCAAACAATGATACCAAAGATGTATTTTCGCTTGTTTCTGTGTTTGAATCAACCGGTAAAATTCCCAAAGGCACACTACCGTAACGACCGAGAATAACGCCAAAAAAGTATAGGAGTTACCGAGTATCCCTCCTACAATCACTATCACATAGACCAATCCGGTGAAAGTTCGTGTTAACAGGTTTTTCATTATTTCTTTTATTCTTCCGGATTTTCTTTTTCCACAAGTTCCCTGGCTGCTTCGTCGGGATTATCCAATGCTTGCTGCTCCAGAATTTCCTGCGAACGGGACAGCCATTTCCGTTTGCCGAATATTTTTTCCAAATCGTCGGCAAAGATGACTTCCTTGTCCAGTAAAACATCGGTCAAGGTTTTGTGCTGGTCTTTGTATTCCAGTAAAATGGCTTTTGCGCGTTCGTATTGTTCGTTGATAATGCGTTTCACTTCCTCGTCGATCAGATGGGCGGTTGTATCGCTATACGGCTTGTGAAATCCCCAATCCTGTCCGGAAGCGTCGTAATAATTCAGATTCGGCAGGCGTTCGCTCATTCCATAATAAACCACCATGGCGTAAGCCTGTTTCGTAACCCGTTCCAAATCGTTGGAAGCGCCGGTCGAAATTCTTCCCAGAAACAATTCTTCGGCGGCGCGGCCTCCCAAAGTAGCGCAAATTTCGTCCTGTATTTGTTGATAAGTGGTGATTTGCCGTTCTTCCGGCATGTACCACGCAGCGCCTAACGCTTTTCCCCGCGGTACAATCGTTACTTTTACCAGCGGGTTGGCAAATTCCAACATCCAGCTCAGCGTGGCATGACCCGATTCGTGCAAGGCAATCGCCCACCGTTCGGCAACAGTGGTAATTTTGGATTTCTTTTCCAAACCGCCTATAATGCGGTCAACGGCATTCATGAAATCTTCCCGTTGAACCGCTTCTTTTCCGGTGCGTGCGGCAATCAAAGCGGCTTCGTTGCATACATTGGCAATATCCGCTCCGGAAAATCCGGGGGTTTGACGGGCTAAAAATTCCGTATCGACCGATTCATCTATTTTGATATCGCGCAGGTGGACGACAAAAATTTCTTTCCGGTCGTTCAATTCCGGTAAATCGACGTTGATTTGGCGGTCGAACCGTCCGGCACGCAACAAGGCTTTATCCAGAATATCGACGCGGTTGGTAGCCGCCAACAAGATCACTCCGCTATTGGAACCGAAACCATCCATTTCGGTCAATAATTGATTCAAGGTGCTTTCCCGTTCGTCGTTGGAACCCATACTCAGGTTGCGATTCCGGGCGCGACCCACAGCGTCTATTTCATCAATAAAAATGATACAGGGCGCTTTTTCTTTGGCCTGGCGGAACAAATCGCGCACCCGCGAAGCGCCTACACCAACAAACATTTCCACGAAATCGGAACCGGAAAGCGAGAAAAAAGGCACATCCGCTTCACCGGCCACCGCTTTTGCCAGCAAGGTTTTACCCGTTCCCGGAGGACCGACCAACAATGCGCCTTTCGGAATTTTGGCGCCCAGGTTCGTGTATTTTCCGGGATTTTTAAGAAAATCGACAA
Source organism: Dysgonamonadaceae bacterium (assembly GCA_031270075.1). Taxonomy (GTDB): domain Bacteria; phylum Bacteroidota; class Bacteroidia; order Bacteroidales; family Azobacteroidaceae; genus Azobacteroides. The sequence continues at coordinate 7,976 of JAISYG010000122.1, read as the reverse complement.
TTTCTTCCACTTCTTGTTTGGCTTCCGACAAACCGGCTACATCCTTGAACGTTACTTTTTTGGCATTCGGCGCCGATTTGTCGTAAATCTGCGTCCGGGCGCGACCGACATTAAAAATGCCGCCGTTTCCGCCGGACATTCTTCGCATGAGAAAGATCCAAAGACCCACAAGGAGAATAAACGGTAGGATATTGATAAGAATGTATTGAAGAATGCCGCTGCCTTCGTTGTATTTCACCGTAGCATCGATGGCATGTTCCGCTACGGTTTTTTCGTAAAAGTCGGAAAAACGGTCGGACGAAGGGATAATGACGGAAACGGTTCCTTGAGGGTCGCTCATGAAAGAATACGTAGGAGCCAAACTATCCACGCCCAGAATTTCACGGATATATTCCGGCTTGATGACGGCTATCACTTTATTATCGTGCAAATTGACCGTCATTTCGCTGAACGAATTTCGACGAACGAATTTCTGGAACTCCGTCCAATCCAGTTGTTTCGTATTGGGTGTACTGCGATTGGAGAACATAATCGCTCCGAACATCAATAAAATAAGGAGATATACCCAATTCATCCCGGACTTTCCCGGCTTTTTGTTGTCCGGCAGATTGTTTTTTCCCGGCAGAGGATTCTTGTTGTTATTCGTTTGTTCGCTCATAAAATATCAGGGATTTCTGTAACATCGGCATCTGCCCATAAATTCTCTAAGTTATAATATTCCCGAACAGGCGGAATAAATACGTGTAACATAACCGAGCCATAATCCATCGCAATCCATTGCGCTTCCTGCATGCCTATGGCTCCTAAAGGTTTTTCGTGCAAACGGTCATAGGCCCAATCCCATACTTCGTCCGACAGAGCCGATACCTGAGTAGGAGTATTTCCCTGTGCAATAATAAAATATTGGCAAATAGCACCTTCCAACCCGGTTAAATCGAGGAGAACGATTCGCTTCCCCTTTTTTTCTTGCAACGCTTCAACAATTGTATTTACTAAAACTTTCGTTTCGTCCATTGAACTAGTTTAAACAAAAACATATAGAATAAGTTTGCAAAGATAGGTGGAATTTGGAAGACTTACAAAGTTATTTCATTAAAAAGTCGGAATTACGTTACAAAACTTTATCCCATATACGTTACATTTGTTGCCGGTTTCCCTCCCCATCCCGTTTTGAATTAATAATTTTTCGTACCTTTGCCGACTAATTACAAACGCTTCATAAACACTGTTTCATTGTATGGAAATTGCTACAAAATACAATCCGGCCGAAGTAGAGGACAAATGGTACCGCTACTGGATGGAAAACGGGTTTTTCCACTCCGAACCCGACGAACGTGAACCTTACACCATCGTTATCCCGCCGCCCAACGTAACGGGCGTATTGCACATGGGGCACATGCTCAACAACACCATTCAGGACATTCTTGTTCGTCGCGCCCGGATGCTCGGTAAAAACGCCTGCTGGGTGCCCGGAACCGACCACGCCGCCATTGCCACGGAGGCCAAAGTGGTTGCCAAGCTGGCTCAGGAAGGAATTAAGAAAAACGATCTTACCCGCGATCAGTTTCTGGAGCACGTTTGGGAATGGACGTACAAACACGGCGGCATCATCCTCGACCAGCTGAAAAAGCTCGGTGCCTCCTGCGACTGGGAACGCACCTGCTTTACAATGGATGAAAAACGTTCGGAAAGTGTTATCAACGTCTTTGTCGACCTATATAATAAAGGTATGATTTACCGGGGCGTCCGGATGGTCAACTGGGATCCGCAGGCGAAGACCGCCCTGTCCGACGAAGAAGTGATTCATAAGGAACAGAAAGGCAAACTCTATTATTTGCGGTACCGCATTGCGGGCGAGGAAGCTTATGCGGTTATCGCTACTACCCGTCCCGAAACCATTTTCGGCGACACAGCCGTGGCTATCCATCCCAACGACCCGAAAACGCAACACCTGAAAGGCAAAACGTTGATTGTCCCGATTGCCAACCGCGAAGTCCCCGTGATTGAAGACGAATACGTGGACATCGAATTTGGTACGGGCTGCCTGAAAGTAACGCCCGCCCACGACATCAACGACTATATGCTGGGTGAAAAATATCGCCTCGAAAGCATTGATATTTTCAACGACGACGGCACGCTCAACGCCTACGGCCTGCAATACGAAGGGCAAGACCGTTTCGATGTGCGCCGGCAAATCGAACAGGATCTCGAAGCCGCCGGCCTGATGGAAAAAACGGAAGCCTACGAAAACAAAGTCGGGTTTTCCGAACGAACCAACGTTCCCATCGAACCCAAACTCTCGATGCAATGGTTCCTGAAGATGAAATCCTTGGCGGAACCTGCCCTGGAGGCCGTCGAGAAGGATACCATCCGCTTTTATCCGGCAAAATTCAAAAACACCTACCGCCACTGGATGGAAAACATCAAAGACTGGAACATTTCCCGTCAACTCTGGTGGGGACACCGCATACCGGCTTATTACTTCACCACCCGGTCGGCCACACAATGGGTGGTAGCCGAAACACCGGAAAAGGCGCTGGAGCTGGCGCGTGCCGCCTCCGGTTGTCCCGATCTGCAAGCGTCGGACTTGCGGCAGGACGAAGACACGCTGGATACCTGGTTCTCCAGCTGGTTGTGGCCGATTTCGGTATTCGACGGCATCAACCGGCCGCACAACCCGGATATTGACTATTACTATCCGACCAACGATCTGGTAACGGCGCCCGAAATCATTTTCTTTTGGGTGGCTCGTATGATTATGTCGGGATACGAGTACCGGCAGCAAGCCTGTTTCCGCAATGTGTATTTTACCGGCATCGTCCGCGACAAACAGGGGCGGAAAATGTCGAAATCGCTCGGCAATTCGCCCGATCCCATCGAGTTGATGAACCGGTACGGCGCCGACGGTGTGCGGATGGGCATGCTGCTCTCTTCACCGGCCGGCAACGATTTGCCTTTCGATGAGGTGCTTTGCGAACAGGGGCGGAATTTCAACAACAAAATCTGGAATGCCTTCCGGTTGGTAAAAGGCTGGGAAGTGGCGGAAACCGTACAACCCGAATCCTCCCGGATAGCCATTCAATGGTTTGAGTCGCGGCTGAATAAAACCATTGCCATCCTCAACGATCAATTCGACAAATACCGCATTTCGGAAGCCTTGATGGAAGTATACAAACTGTTTTGGGACGAATTTTCTTCGTGGTACCTCGAAATGATTAAACCGGGATTCCAGCATCCGGTCGATCGGCAAACCTACGATGCCACTCTCCGCTTTTTCGATGCTTTGCTGCGTTTGCTCCACCCGTTCATGCCGTTTATTACGGAAGAATTGTGGCAGGCTTTGGAAGAACGGAAACCGGGCGAGAGTATTATGGTTTCACTCCTGCCCGTTCCGAAAGAAGAACAAACGACAAACGGCGAACAGATCATCGCGGATTTTGAACAGGTGAAAGAAATTATTTCCAATATCCGTACCATCCGGATGCAAAAAAATATCCCCAACAAAGAAAGTATCCGTTTGCAAGTAATAGGTGAATACCATCCGGCCTACCATCCGGTTTTGATCAAAATGGCTCATTTATCGGAAATCGTGCAAACGGAAGAAAAAACAGCCGGAGCGGTTTCTTTCCTTGTGCAAACCACAGAGTTTGCCGTTCCTCTGGGCAGCAATATGAATAAGGAAGAAGAATTAGCCAAGCTGCGGGAAGAATTGCAATACCAGCAAGGTTTTTTGCAATCGGTTCTGAACAAACTGAACAACGAACGTTTTGTTTCCAAAGCGCCGGCGAAAGTCATCGAAATGGAACGGAAGAAACAAGCGGACGCCGAAAGCAAGATTCGATCGTTAGAGGAAAATATTGCGGCTTTCCAATCGGTTTAATAAGTGCCGCAGGGCGTTGCCCTGCGCTAATGATATCTGCCTTGCAGGCAGTGGTTGGTGTGTTGAGCTTGTGCCGCAGGTCAGCGACTTGCGGAGTTTTCCAACAATTCCATCCAGCGCAGCGCCTTAGCATCCAATGCTTCCAAAATTTGGCTGATGCGTTGCGATTGCTGCAACAACTCGTCGTTCGATAAATGACCGGACGATAACGCTTGCTCTATTTGTGCCTGTTCGGCTTCGAGAGCGGGGATGTCCTTTTCTAACGTTTCCAGTTCCCGTTTTTCACCGAAAGAAAGTTTGGATGTCATTCGGCGCACCGGTTCGCGATGAATGGATTTCGGTTCTTTTTTCGCCGGATTTTGCGCTTCAGGAATAGTGTTTCCAAGCGCTTCCCGGTACTGTGTGTAATTCCCCGGAAAATCCCGGATAATGCCTTGTCCTTTGAATACCCATACATGATCGACCACTTTATCCATAAAGTAGCGGTCGTGCGAAACCACAATGACACAGCCTTTAAATCCGGCCAAATACTCTTCTAAAATATTTAAGGTAATAATATCCAAATCGTTGGTCGGTTCATCCAGTATTAAAAAGTTCGGATTCTTCATCAACACCGTACAGAGATGCAAACGACGTTGTTCGCCTCCGCTCAACTTAACAACATAATCCTGTTGTTTTTCCGGTGGGAAAAGAAAATGTTGCAGGAATTGAGAAGCCGTCCACTTGCGTCCGTTGCCCAGGTCGATGACTTCGGCGATGTTCCGGACCACGTCTATCACTTTCTCCTTTTCGTCGAACGACAGGCCGGTTTGACTGTAATAGCCGAAAGTTACGGTTTCGCCGATATCAAAAGCGCCCGCATCCGGTGTTTCTTCGCCGATTATCATCTTGATAAATGTTGTTTTACCCGTGCCGTTGTTACCGATAATTCCCAATTTTTCGTAGCGGGAAAAGGTATAATTGAAACTTTCCGTAATGCAAATAGCACCGAAGCGTTTCGATACTTGTCGGGCTTCAAATATTTTATTTCCTATGTACGAAGCTTTCACATTCAAACGAACAGTGCCCGGATCGCTTTCCTGCCGAACTTTTTTCTCCAAATCGCGGAAAGCGTCGATGCGGTATTTGGCTTTCGTTCCGCGCGCCTGGGGTTGGCGGCGCATCCAGTCCAATTCTTTACGGAACAGGTTGTTGGCACGTTCTAATTCCGTGTTTTGCGTTTCTATCCGTTCCTGACGTTTTTCCAGATAGTAGTTGTAATTGCCTTTGTAGGAATAGAGTTGCCGGTTGTCGATTTCGATGATTCCGTTGCATACGCGGTCCAGGAAATAGCGGTCGTGTGTAACCATCAGCAACGTAATCGTACTGCGGGAGAGATAACTTTCGAGCCATTCAATCATTTCCAAATCCAGATGATTGGTCGGTTCGTCAAGAATCAGCAGGTCGGGTTCGGTCATCAGGACATGCGCCAGAGCCACTCGTTTGAGTTGTCCGCCCGATAATTCTTCCGTTTTTTGATGGAGATCGGTTATTTGGAAACGGGTCAGGATTTGTTTGGCAAGTAATTCGTTGCCGGAATCTTCGCACGTTTGCCAGACCGTCATTCCGGCCGGAAAGCTTGGATTTTGTTTCAGATAACCCACCCGCAAGTCGCGCCGGAAAACGATTTCGCCACTGTCGTAATCTTCTTTTCCCGACAAGATATTCAGCAAGGTCGTTTTCCCGCTTCCGTTTTTGGCAATCAGACCGATGCGTTGTCCTTCGGCGATACCGAACGCGATGTCTGCGAAAAGCAGCAAATCGCCGAACGATTTGGTAAGTCGGTTGATTTGTAGATACGGAATCATCAGTAATTGTTATGGGGTTTACGTGTTAGAAATCGAAGTCAAAATCGAAATCATCCGCCAAAGCCGGTACATGGAAACTATCCAAGTCGCGCCGGTCTTTTTTCGTCGGCCGGCCGGTGCCGCGGGCGCGATCGACAAAGCCGCTGATTGTCTGTAATTCGAGGATTTCGTATTGTTCGGGTGTCGTGATATTTTCCAGATACCGGGGAACTAATTTGGCACCTACACGATTTTGCGTCAAGTCCAACACTTTGAACGAATAGATAATCGGCGGTTTACGGACTTGAATAACATCACCGGACTTAATCATCCGCGAAGGTTTGACGGCAACGTCGTTGATCATGACGCGATTTTTCTTGCACGCTTCCACGGCAATGGTGCGTGTTTTGAAAATGCGGGTCGCCCACATCCATTTGTCTATTCGTATTTCATTCATTTATTATTGTACTGATTCATTGTATTGTTCACTCCGGCCAAACAAAAACTTTTGATGATTTCCGTTGCCATCTCCATTCGCTCCGGCAATAATTTTTGCTCTTCTTCGGTAAAACCGCTCAACACATAATCAATTTGATGGCCTTGCGGAAAATCGCTACCGATACCGAAACGCAAGCGGTTGTACTGTTGTGTATTCAGTATTTCCTGAATATGTTTTAAGCCGTTGTGGCCGGCGTCGCTCCCTTTGGTTTTCAGGCGCAGAACGCCCAAAGGCAAAGCCAAATCGTCGACTACAACCAGCAAGTTTTCCAAAGGCATATTTTCCTGTTGCAGCCAATAACGGACGGCGTTTCCACTCAGATTCATATAAGTAGAAGGTTTGAGTAGAACCAATTGCTTGTTTTTCAGTTTCATTTCCGCCACAGCGCCATAGCGTTTATCCGTAAAAACAATATTGGACGCTTTAGCTAAAGCGTCCAATATCCTAAATCCTATATTGTGGCGGGTATATTCGTATTCGCGACCGATATTACCCAAACCGGCAATTAAGTACTTCATTTGTTCTTATTTAGCGGCGGCGGCGGCAGTACCTCGCGCAGCGCGTGTCAGCTTGACGGCAACCACTACATTGTCTTTTGCATTCAACAATTCCAAATTATCGAAATGCAAATCGCCTATCTGAATGGTTTTGCCCAAACCTAAGTTTTCGATAGGGATTGTCAACTTTTCGGGGAAATTCTTGTACAGACCTTTTACCCGCAGTTTGCGCATTTCCAGCGATAGTTTACCTCCGGCTTTGACCCCTTCGGCCAAACCTTCAAGCTCAATCGGGATGTCGATGACTACCGGTTTGGCATCGAATATTTCAAGAAAATCGATATGCAATAATGCATCGGATACCGGATGAAATTGCAGTTCTTTCACAATCGCTTTAGAGAATGTACCGTCTATGGTTAAATCCACGAGATGAATTTCAGGCGTGTAAATCAACTTACGGACATCGTCTTTCGATACGGTGAAATGGCTTACACTTTCGCCTCCATACAATACACATGGAACCAATGCTTCTTTACGATAAGCTTTTGCGGTTTTTTTGCCTGTTTGCTCTCTTTTAGAGCCTTTTAATTGAAATGTTTTCATTTTTGAATTGTTTGTGTTACTCAAAATTAAGATGCTTCCTAATCTCCCATCACACGGAATTTTTAAGAGCGGGGCAAAGATACGAATTTTATCCGGATAATCAATGAAATTTTTTCTTACTTTAGTTGCATTTACTATTTGAACTTACCCCCAAATGTTAGTACGTTTTGTTGCAAGCACACCCACCCATCGCTTCGCTTCATTACGGTTATTTACATTCAGACCTGCGGGCTGTCGCCGTTTCAACTTTATTCCTTATTAGAGGGCAATACTTTTATATCTATTCTATCTTGTTTATTTCATCTCTTAATCACCTTGACCGTCTTCCCGTTGACCTGGACAAGATACACACCCTGCGGCAAACGACCAACAGCAACAGGCTCGTTGCCGGCGACGGTTTGTGTCCATACCGTGCGGCCGTGGAAATCGATTACCGTTACCTGCGTGGGGACGGTGATACCGTCGATGCGGAAGCTTTCCGCAACCGGATTGGGGTAAAGGCGGATACCGCTTTCCGCCGCCGGCACTTCGATGGCCGCAGGTACGTATGCCTTAATTGTTATGTATCACCAGTTCGTTTACATTCTAAGGAATGATTACTATATCAGCAGTTCGTTTACAAATCCCTTAAGGGATTTCGCCCGCTAAGGCGAGCAAAATATCAGGAGTTC
>JAISYG010000105.1 GCA_031270075.1 Dysgonamonadaceae bacterium | reverse complement strand
TGGAAGGTACTATTCACTTCGGCAATACCGGCGTCGATACCTGCTATGTCTTGCGCTTTATGCGCTTCTTTCAGCTTGTTGAGAGCGGCTTCAATCGGACCGCGTTTGTCGGCCGGAATCTTGTCGCCGATTTCTTTCAGTTGTTTTTCCGTTTGGAAAATTACGCTGTCGGCATGATTCAACTTGTCGATTCGTTCGCGTTCGAGTTTATCGGATTCGGCGTTGGCAGCCGCTTCGTCTTTCATTCGTTTGATTTCGGCGTCGCTCAAACCGCTGGATGCTTCGATGCGGATGCTTTGTTCCTTTCCGGTCGCTTTGTCTTTCGCCGATACGCTCACTACTCCGTTGGCGTCGATATCGAAAGTTACTTCTATCTGAGGTACACCGCGCGGAGCCGGCATAATGCCATCCAAATGAAATTTTCCGATGGTTTTATTGTCTTTAGCTATTGGACGTTCGCCTTGCAATACATGGATTTCTACCGACGGTTGATTGTCTACTGCCGTCGTAAATGTTTCCGATTTTTTGACGGGGATCGTCGTATTGGATTCAATCAGTTTCGTCATTACGCTACCCATGGTTTCGATACCCAGCGAAAGCGGGGTTACGTCGAGCAAGACCATGCCGCCCAGATTGCTGTCGCCCGAAAGGATAGCGCCCTGAATGGCTGCGCCGATAGCCACCACTTCGTCCGGATTCACCCCTTTGGAAGGAACTTTGCCGAAGATTTTTTCCACTTCCGCCTGAATAGCGGGAATACGGGTCGAACCGCCGACTAAAATCACTTCATGGATATCATTAGCCGTTAGTCCGGCGTTTTTCAATGCTTTTTCACAGGGAGTAACCGTTGCGCGAATCAGCTTGTCGGCTAATTGTTCAAACTTAGCGCGACTCAGCGTTTTTACCAAGTGTTTCGGCATACCGTCCACCGGCATAATATACGGCAAATTGATTTCCGTAGAAGTTGAACTTGATAGCTCGATTTTCGCTTTTTCGGCCGCTTCTTTCAAACGTTGCATCGCCATCGGGTCTTTGCGTAAATCCAGACCTTCGTCCTTTTGAAATTCGTCGGCCAGCCAGTCGATAATGACATGATCGAAGTCATCACCTCCCAGATGCGTGTCGCCGTCGGTCGATAAAACTTCAAATACGCCGCCGCCCAATTCGAGGATAGAAATATCGAATGTGCCGCCACCGAGGTCATAGACAGCGATTTTCATATCTTTGTCGGCCTTGTCCAAACCGTAAGCCAAAGCGGCAGCAGTCGGTTCATTGATAATGCGTTTTACTTTCAAACCGGCGATTTCACCGGCTTCAATAGTGGCTTGCCGTTGTGAATCGGAGAAATAAGCCGGAACGGTGATTACCGCTTCCATAACTTCCTGCCCAAGGTAATCTTCGGCGGTTTTCTTCATTTTCTGAAGAACCATAGCCGAAATTTCCTGAGGGGAATACAAGCGTCCGTCAATATCGACGCGCGGAGTATTGTTGTCGCCACGGGACACTTTATAGGGTACGCGTCCAATTTCTTTAGTTACCTGGTCGTAGGTTTCACCCATAAACCGTTTGATAGAGAATATCGTTTTTGTTGGATTTGTAATGGCTTGACGTTTCGCGGGGTCGCCCACTTTTCGTTCGCCGTTTCCAACAAATGCCACAATCGAAGGCGTTGTCATTTTGCCTTCACTATTCGGAATCACAACCGGCTTGTTGCCTTCCATAACAGCCACACAAGAGTTGGTTGTTCCTAAATCGATACCAATAATTTTTCCCATATTCTATTTACTTAATTTTTTAAGAATTGTCTGTTCCTGTTAACACAAATGATGTGCCAACCCATATAGTATGACGAAATGGCATAGTTATAGCAATAACGTTCCGGAGAATATTTTGCAATAGTTTCAAGATTACAGAATCAAACTTTATGGAAAAAGAGATGCGTTTCCCTTCCTGTTTTTTTCAGTCGGGGAAACGCACCGTAATTGTAATCAATCCTTTAGATTGATTATTTTAATATGGCATTTAAGAATTGACTATTGGTAATAAATTTTGAGAATTCCAAATCCTGCAATGCCTGTTCAGCCAAATCCGATTTCAAAGAAACAGCTTGTTTCAGATTGTTTACTACATTTGTCAGATTGTTGGTACGTGCGCCAACAATGGCTTTCAAGTAATAAGTATCGGCGTTCGGCGATTGAATAGCGTCTAAAGTAGACAATGCTTTGTTATAATCTTTCGATAATATTTGTGCCAAAGCGGCGTTATTGCTTGCCGATTTTCCAAACGATTGTACTGCTTGTGCATAATTGCCTTTGAGGACAGCTAAATAACCTTGTGCGTTATTCAATTCGGAAACGCCTGCAGCATTGCCAAAATATTGTTCGGCTTTAGCGACGTCATTTTTAGCCAAAGCAACCCATCCCAAATTCATGTTGGCTTCGGGAAGTTTGCCTGACAACTGATTGGCTTTATTAAACAATGTTTCCGCTTGCGACAGATTCCCTTTGATGTATTCGATAACGCCCAGATTGTTAAATCCGCGGGCATCTTTCGGATACAGTTCGGTTACTTTTTTATAAATGGATTCTTTCGCCGACGTTGTAGAAGCCAAAGCGGCTGCATACAATAATTCTTCTACATTCAATGCTTTCGGATCCGATTGTGCCAGAGAAGCAATTTCTTCATCCGATTTTCCAACGATTTCGATATTGGCGATCAAACGCGAACGACGCAATTGCGGCAGAATTTCGTCAGCCAAAGTAGAATAAACGGTCGAAATGTTTTTGATTTCCCGTTCCCGTTGTTCGGTATCGGAATACATCGAAAGCACGCGAAGAATCAGGTTTTTATCCTGAATATTGGATTTTTCGACCAAAGCTTTGAAACCGTCCCAGTCTTGAGCTGTGTAACGGGCATTGACAGGAACATTCACTTTGGCTTTCTGTAATTCTTTCGCCAAATATTTCTGGGTGTTGGTTTCCCGTTTTCCCGCTAATTTTTCGTTCAATTCGTATCCGCCATCAGGCGATGCATACGACGAAATTTCCACGTCTACCTTTTGATTGGCAGCAGCGTTGGAGGTAGCAACCAAGTCTTTCCAGTTAATCAATTCACCTTTTTTCAATTCGCTGGAACGCAGTTCCGCTTGTTGAATAAGGAACAGAATATTGGCATCGTGCGTTTCTTTGATGATGCGTTGAAACTTATCGGGCACAATCGTTGGTGTTTCGGAACCTGCATTGAGTAATGCAGCCGTTGCCAGTACGCCGTTCCCGATTTCGAGATCGGGCAAATTCACCGTTTTCTTTCCCACGTTTGCCTTGAAAGTCAAGTACAGTTGCGAGTTTTTCATGGCCGGAACATAATTGAATGTAGAACGCAGTACTACATTGGCGCCGTTTTTCTGGGAAATAACCTGGCCGTTACCAGCCACTTTTTCACCTTGATACTGATAAGAGTCGCCCACAGCTTCCCCACCTTCGTACCGGAGTACGGGGATAACCGTCAAACTGGCTTTTTTGTTAAACCATTCGGCCGGAAAAGTGGCGTTGATTGTTACCGGAACCTTACTCTCGATCATTTCCAGGGGTTGGGGTTCCGCTTTGACGTAGTTGACTGCCAAAGGTGTTAAACCGCTCTTGCAGGAAGTAAAAATTCCGGCGGCGATAACCATCGTTAATAGAGATAAAGAAACTTTTTTTAACATAACTGATAATATTTATAAAATTAATAAATGAGTTTTTCCGTATAAATTTGATTGCCGCGAACCAACTGTATGATGCCGATAGTTCCCGTAGCTTGCGGATAGATTGTTACCGTATTCTGCGCCTCATCAATCGGAATCCGTTGCAACAGTTGCCCGCTTATGGCGTAAATACGTATTTGTCCGGCGCCCGATGCTTTTTCCGGCAAAAGCAGGCGATGTTCACTCCGGATATACCGGAATTTATCTTTACTGATCTCGCTGCCGGGTACGCTGATAGTTGAATAACTTAACAATGCCTCGATAGCCAGCGAAGTAGTAATGGGACTGGCAACGTAGGAACTGGCGCGTATCCATGTTCCTTCCCGGTTAATCCATGCCGTATTAATGTTCCCCGGACGGAATTGCGTATTGTATACGGCAAATGGGCTATCCTGTTCGTTAGCTATGCGGTAGGCAATGAAAAATTTTTTACTTATCTTGACCGGTTGATCGAACCGGACGAAATTTTCGGTAGCTACGAAATCCATATTCTTGTCCTTCAAACCAAATGTTCCGTTTTGCGCGGAATAGTTCATGTATTGCGGTTGCAGGGTTTGGGTAGCTATTAGTTGTTCGGGAAAATTGTTTCCTTCGTAAATCCGTATTTCTACTCCCTGGGTGTAGGAATGCGGCATTGCGGGAATCAGGAAATAAGCGCCGTAGAGTTCGGCTTCGTATTCCGGATTAAATTCTTCGGCAAATTCCGTGATGTTCAAGTTGCTGCAACCGAATACATAACCGGAGTTGGGCGATGCGTATCGTGTGGTAATAAGATTGTTTCCGGAATTGTATTGCACATTGCCCAGCCGCACTATCGGGTTTTCCCGGTTGGGATCCATGCCCGGTGCAGCCAGTGCGCCGGTATTCTGCGGATCTAAATACGTTTTTAACTGATTGTCCGGATCGTTGGTTTCCCAGCCTTGCGACAAGGCAAAAAACATATCGTGAGTTCCTTTGGGGTCTGGAGTTCCACATAGCGACAATCCTCCGCTCAATCCGCCGATGACTGCATGGTTGGCATCGAACAGAGGCGATCCGGATGAACCGCCGTGAGTAGAACCGATTGTCCACGCCGTTACTTTCAGATGTGAGTTGGGATCGAACAAGTTGGGAAACGACATCCATGCGAGATTGCCATTGTAAAAATTGTATCTTTTGACAGCGGCCTGCGGATGATGGATATTCGTATAGGGACCGGCGTCGGTTTTCAAGCGCCATCCGGCATAATAGGCATTGTAGTAAGCGGGCGGCTTATCGTGCAACTCCAATAAAGCAATATCCTTTCCTTCAATAATTGCCCGCGGATAAGCCGAGGCCATCGAAAATTCTTCGGTAGCTTTCATCGAGCTTCCGCAAACCGGCCGGTGATAGTTGAAAAAGACAACAACGGTTCCCGCTTTGTCGACATAATAATCCCAATCCTTATGATATTGGGCATCGTTATTTAAACAATGGACAGCCGTCAGGACATAAGGAGCGCCATCGTTGGCGGTATTATTCAACAAGGATCCCGTACAGGCTGTTGTGCCGTTTATCATCACCAGAAGGGTAGAACGTACAGTGGTTTCGTCCACATCCTCGCATACAACATCGGGCATACAGTCAAAATAGCCATTGGTCAGGTCGATATCGGGTTCTTTACGGAGAATATCGCGGTAATCGTGGTTGACTTCTCCAATCGTTAATTGTCCTTGAAAAGCGGCGTCAGCCGGTTCCGAATATTCGACGATAATGGTTTCACCGGCTACCGGTTTCACCGGCAAAAGTCCGGCGGGCGAATGGTTCCGATGGTCGAACGAACCGATAACATACGAATGGTCGGTATTGTACAAAAACAACTTGGCTCCTTCCGGAACATGAAATTCGGTGAACAACAGGTTGATAGAATAGGCGCCTTGCGAGCGGATACTTACTTGCCATACGCGTGTTCCATCGGCCAACAGCCATTCGTTTCCGTCTTTTCCCCGTTCGATACGGGTGTAAAATTTGTGAGCAAATTGGAAACTTCCTCGCATATTTTTCTCATTGATAGCATCCAAACGTAAAACGGAATCCAAATCGAATGCGGGCATATCAATCAACGACAGATTTTCCGGGTTATTCAATGGGGACAAGCTTTTCAAAGGGGAATAATCAAAAAACAGAGGTGTTCCCCCATGGCTTATTTGTGCAAAAACTCCCCTCCCGGACAGTAAATATATAAGTGAAATAAATACAATTCGCACATTCATTGATTCGGAAAATTCAATATGTTTTTGCAAAGTTAAATTATTTTTGAAATTTATGCTATATAATTGCACCAATTAATCAAAAAAATTATTTACTTTGTGAATGGAAATCAATCCATCCGTAATGTATGACACAGATAATCAAGCTAAAAAGGGGTTTAGACATCCCTTTGAAGGGAATGCCCCGGGAAGTTACCAAACATACGATCCGGTCGTCCTATTATACGCTGTTTCCGGACGATTACACGGGTTTTACGCCCAAAGTAGTTGTTAAACAAGGAGATGAAGTGTTAACGGGCAATCCGGTGATGTACGATAAGAATCATCCCGAACTGAAAATCGTTTCTCCGGTAAGCGGCGTGGTTACGGCCATCAACCGGGGAGAAAAACGGAAATTGCAAAGCATCGTTATTTTGGCAGACGCAAAGAACGAACCGGTCGATTTCGGACGGAAAAAAATAAACGATTTGTCGCCGGAAACAATCAAATCGGCCTTGGCCGATGCGGGCATTCTGGCTTTATTCCGTCAACGGCCTTACGATCGAATCGTCCATCCGGCCGATACGCCGCGGGATATTTTTATTTCGGGTTTTTCTTCCGCACCTTTGGCTCCCGGTTTCGATTATATTCTCAAAGGCCATGAGGCGGATTTTCAAACCGGTCTGGAGGCCTTGGCGATGCTTACGTCCGGAAACGTTTACCTGGGGGTGCGCGCCGGAAGGAAAGGCATTGTGCCCGACACGCTTACAACGCGCATCGGGAACCTGCAAATCGTTGCATTTGAAGGGGCGCATCCGACCGGGAATGTCGGAGTACAAATCAATCGGATGAAGCCGGTGAATAAGGGAGAAATTGTTTGGACGGTTCAACCGCAGGACGTTATTATTACCGGACGCTTCTTTAATAAAGGGGTTGTCGATATGACGCGGCTGGTAGCTCTCACCGGTTCGGAAGTGAACGAATGCGACCGGGCGTATTACCCCATGCTTCCGGGCGCAAGCATAGAAAAATTAGTGAAAAGTAGCGTAACCGAACATATCGCGTTGCGGTATATCAGCGGGAATGTGCTGACGGGTAAGCGGATTGCTTCCGACGGTTCGTTGCACGCCGGTGATAATCAGGTAACGGTCATTCCCGAAGGCGACGAAACGCACGAAGTCTTGGGATGGGCCATGCCGCGTCCGGGTCAGTTTTCGGTAAGCCGCACTTATCCGGCTTTCCTGTTAGAACGGTTGACTAAGAAGAAATATGAAATGGATGCCCGTATAAAAGGCGGTCGCCGCGCCATGATTATGTCGAATGAATGGGAAAAGGTGTTTCCGATGGATATTCTTCCGGAGTTTTTAGTCCGGGCAATTTTAGCGCAGGATATCGACAAGATGGAAAACCTGGGGATTTACGAAGTAGCTCCCGAAGATTTTGCTTTATGCGAATTTGTGGATACTTCCAAAATGGAATTGCAAAAAATTGTGCGGGAAGGATTGGATTGGTTTTACAAGGAAATGAGTTAATAGTATGCAGTTTTTACGAAAATATTTAGACAAGATAAAGCCTGATTTCGAGCCGGGCGGTAAGTTTGCGATGTTCCGATCGGTTTTTGATGGCTTTGAAACCTTTCTGTTCGTTCCGAATACGACGAGCCAATCGGGAGTGCACATCCATGATGCAATGGATTCCAAACGGGCGATGTCGATTGTAGTCATTGCATTGCTGCCTTGCCTGCTGTTTGGAATGTTCAACACCGGTTACCAGCATTATCTGGCCCTTGGCGAAAGTCCCGGTTTCTGGATAACGTTCCTGTATGGTTTTTTGGCGGTATTGCCGATAGTAGCCGTTTCTTACATGGTGGGCTTGGGGATCGAATTTACCATCGCCCAATGGAAAGGCCACGAAATACAGGAAGGCTTTTTGGTTTCCGGCATGTTGATTCCCCTGATTGTTCCGGTCGATACCCCGTTGTGGATGATTGCACTGGCTACCGCTTTCGCCGTCGTTTTCGCCAAGGAAGTTTTTGGCGGAACCGGTTTTAATATCTGGAATGTGGCTTTGGTGGCGCGCGCTTTTTTATTCTTTGCCTACCCGTCGAAAATGAGCGGCGAGCAAGTGTTTGTTCGTACCGACAGTACCTTCGGTTTGGGTGGCGGCGTCGTAGCAGACGGCTTTTCGGGCGCGACGCCGCTGGGACAAATCAATTCCGGCGGACTGGCGGAAGTGAGTAACATTGCCGGTCAACCGTTGAATTACTGGGATATGTTTTGGGGATTGATTCCGGGTTCCATTGGCGAAACATCCAAATTGTGTATTTTACTGGGAGCCGCCGTTTTGTTGATTACCGGCATTGCCAATTGGCGAACGATGGTTTCCGTTTTTGCCGGCGGGATTGTAACTGTATGGCTGTTCAATATTTTTGGTTCCTCTCCCATCATGCAAATCCATCCGCTGGAACACCTTTTATTGGGCGGGTTTGCTTTCGGGGCGGTATTTATGGCGACCGATCCGGTTACATCGCCGCGTACGCAGCAGGGGAAATATGTTTTCGGTTTTTTGACAGGCGCCTTCGCCATTTTGGTACGGATACTCAATCCGGGCTATCCCGAAGGCATGATGCTGGCTATTTTGCTGATGAACTCCTTTGTGCCGCTGATTGATTATTGTGTGGTAGAAGGAAATGTTAAACGACGTTTGAAACGCAATAAATGACGGTGTAACGTGGGCAACACCGCAATCGCTTCCATCGCTCGCCTGCCCGCCGGTATCTATAGGAAATAGAAGAAAAAAACGGGACATCGACAAAAAACGGTGTCTTTCCTGAAAATTTTGGCGCGAAATTTGATAGTATAAAAAAGAAGGCTTATCTTTGCCTCGTGAAAATCGCTGGCAATCAGAGAAGTATATAAAATATTTTACAATAATAGTTACAAAAGCAACGCAAGAAGGGAATGTACGGAAGCAAAAGACATAGATATACCGGCAAGGGGGTTCATCCCCTGGTTATCGTGGTCGATAACGAAATGAAGGTGCTAGAATCCCCCCCCCGTCGAATTGCTGTAAATCAATAAGTTACATAACGTTATCTCTGCTTCAAACGCTTGAAGCAAAGGAAGGAATAGCAACAAGTCCGTCCGGTTTTTTTTCCTGTTGGGAAGAAAACCGGATGGGCTTTTTTATTAACAATTTAATATCTATAACAAAATGCCGATTGTATTTAACAAAGTAGAACGGGCGAATCCTTTAGACAGGACGTCGCCGAAAAAATGGTACCCCTCCATCAAGAGTCTTGGACAGGTAGGGGAAAGCACAGTGGCCAAGGAAATCGCTGACGAAACGACGCTGAACCGCAAAGAAGCGGAAATGGCGTTAGACCAGTTGGAAAAAGTGCTTCTTCGCAATTTGCTGGGGAGTAACAGTATTCAGTTGGGGGACTGGGGTTCGTTTCACCTGACCTGTAACGGGAAAGGGAGTGCAACAAAAGAAGGGGTAACAGCGGTCAGTATTCAAAATCTGAACATCCGCTTTGTACCGGGAAAAACGTTGAAAGAGGCTTTAAAAAATGCCGTATTTGTGTATGCGGAAGACCTTGTCAGCGGGAAGTAAAAATGGGA
>JAISYG010000102.1 GCA_031270075.1 Dysgonamonadaceae bacterium | reverse complement strand
AACGCCACGGGCGTGGGCGGCACGGTGGCCAGCGGCGGCACCATTAAGTTTCGCATCGGGTTGAAAACCACTTATTCCGCCACGAACACTTACCCCGCGCGTTACGCCGTCGTGGTGGTAACCTACGGCACTCCCGCCAAGACGTTCAATCTGTACCTGCGTCAGGGGGAAGACCCGGACTATGTGTGGAGCCCATCGGAATACTATCCTTACGGCGGTAGTACCGACCTGCGGACATCGGCGGTGAAGTTCTCGCCGTACAACCTGACAGCTTCCGGTTTGACGGATGTGGTAAAATACATCCCGGTAGCTGTCGGCGGAGGTGTCTTCACGGCCTATCCCACCCAGGCGGGGGCGTTCTTCCAGTGGGCGAACGAAACCAATCCGCGGTACGCCTACCATCCCGTGACCCCGGCCGATGATCTATTATCCGTTTGGGACACCAACACTCCAACTGGTTTTTGGGATACCCTGGGTTCCACGTACGAAACCTGCCCGCAAAGCTATTCACTTACCACCGGCACATCCGTCAACTTCCGCCGCCCGAACGACGGCAGCACGAGTGCGGCAAACCCTGCCGGCGACGTTGCCGGAAGCGAGATGCGTCAGAGCCTGTGGGAGGATCCGCAGATTGGCCAGACATTTTCCGTCATAGGTTCGGTAGGGGGTTTCTACGCCGACGGGTTCTTCGACCGGCGCAGCCACACGCACACGGCATACGGAATATCAGGCAGAGACAACAGTGCCGTATCTATCCTGACGAAAGACGTCGCTTATATCGGACGACTCTTCTACAACCGGGACAACAAGCGCTCGCTGTTCTTCCCTGCTTTGGGGAGCCGCAACGAGAATCATGTTCTCTACGTCCCAGGCCACTACGGGGTGTACTTGTCGTCGTCGTCGTTCGACACTTATCGCTGTTGGAGCCTGTGTGTGTCCGGCGGGGATGTTGCATACGAGACCAGCGAGGGAAAGTTCGACGGCGAAGCCCTGAGGTGTGTCCGCGAATAGGGAGGAGCTTGTTTCCGACCATTCGATTATTTGATTCATTCCGGATTTTTCGAGTGGTGGATGCGCCAGTCGTCCGCCATCCGGCCACCGCCTGTGGCGGTCGAATTTTGAAAAAACAGGCCGTCTATCCTGTGGGCGATTGGTTTCCGCCACAGGAACAAGAGGGGGTGGTGGACAGGGAAACGTATCGCAAACGATCCGGACGCAAACTATTTTTGTGCTCACCCCTATTCCTCATGGGGAAGAGGACCGAGAAAGAAGGTTAATTTTTATTACCTAAAGAAGGGGTTGCCTTGTGTAAAATCTTTAACAGACCAAAATAATCCTTAAAAAGCGGTTTTCCGAGCACTTTCTATATAAAAATAAAACCAAAAAACTTTTTTTGTTTCAAAAGTTTTCTTTTCTTTGCAACGTTTTTAAAATAAACGGCAATGTTAATTGTCTTCATATATAAAAAATAATGGCAAGGGAATTGAAAGACAGGATTGTTCAGGCAGCATCGACACTCTTTTTCAACAGAGGAGTGAAAAGCATGACCATGTCCGACATTGCCAATGAATTGGGTATTTCCAAGCGAACCCTCTACGAAGTGTTTCGCGATAAAGAAGAACTGATTGCCACCTGCGTCCAGACTCATTTGGAACGAGTAGATCAGGAAATCGACACCATGGTGACCAACTCGCAGGATGTGATCGATACGCTGATGCGCTTGTATGCCAAAAGTCTTCAGAATGTACAAAACACGCAAAAATCGGTGATGCATGACCTGAAAAAATATCACGCCTCGATCTATCGGAAAATCGAATGCCGGCAGAAAGATGGATTGCTGGTATTTATGCCCTTGTTCAACCAGGGAATCAAACAAGGGCTGATCCGGGATGATGTGAATTTTGAAATCCTGACATGGCTGCTGAAAGCCCAATTCAAAGCATTGATGGACGACGAATATATTCCTACCGATAAATATCCGATCGAGGAATTTATGCAGGTAATCATCCTCAATTTTATCCGGGGCATAGTAACTCCTTTGGGAAACGAAAAAGTAAATAAAATAGTATCACAATTAGCGAAAAGCAAAAAACAAACAGGTAATTAGTTAATATGAAATTAGTTTTAGGCAAAAAAATCAGTATCGGGTTAGTAGCGATACTAACCCCTTTTATGGCAAGCGCTCAGGCAAAACAACCGCCCTTGGGAATCACCTTGGAACGAGCCATTGAAATTGCTCTGAGTGAAAACCCTTCGGTAAAAATTGCCGACCTCGAAGTGCAGAAAAAGAAGTATGCGAAACAGTCGGCACAGTCAGCACTCTATCCCCAAATCGATGCGGTGGGTCAATACAGCCGCACGTTAAAAAAACAGGTCATGTACATGGACGGCGCATTTGATATGCAGGAAATGCTTATGCCCATGATTACCGGCATGGAACAGACTTTCAAAGGAGTTGATCCGGGTTATGAGTTGGGAACGTTACAGAAAAACATTGCAGCCAATTCGCCGCCACCCACCGACAGCAACGAGGGCATTACGGTTGGCCGCGACAATAACTGGACGGGCGGCTTTCAACTCAGTTGGCCGGTGGTGGTTCCCACGCTTTGGAAAAGCCTGGATATCTCCAGTTTAGATGTGGAGTTGGCGGTCGAAAGTGCGCGCTCTTCCAAAATAAACATGGTCAATTCCGTCCGGAAAGCCTATTATACGGTATTGCTGGCCAAAGATGTGCTCAACGTTTACCGGAAAAGCTACGATAATGCGATGCTGACGTACAACGATATCCAGCACAAATACCAACAAGGTATTGTGGCCGAGTTCGACTTAATACGCGCCGACGTCAACGCCAAAAACATTAAGCCGAATTTGATACAGGCGCAAAACTCGTACAATATCGCTATCCTGTCGTTGAAGGCTTTGATGGGCATCGATATGGATCAGGAAATTACGGTGGATGGCAGCCTGCTGGATTACGAAGAAAGCCTCTACGCCGAAATCCTGAGCGTGGATAAATCGCTGGACTCCAATTCCGATTTGAAGAAGTTTGATATTCAAACCCATCAACTGCAAAAGTCGCTGGAATTGTATAAGGCGCAATATTATCCCACGGTGGCCATTTCCGGCAACTACATGTATATGTCGATGAACAACGATTTTAAGTTCGGCGATTACCGCTGGAATCCCACTTCATCGGTCGGTTTGAGTGTTTCGATCCCCATTTTCGACGGATTCAAGAAAAACAAAGACATCCGGCAAACGAAAGTCAGTCTGGAACAAATGAAATGGCAACGCGAAGATGTGATTCGCAACCTGCAACTGGCGGTCGATAACAACATCAACACCATGAGCAATTACGTAGAACAGGTATTCTCGACCAAAGACGTAGTTGCCCAAGCCCAGAAAGGCTACGAAATTTCCCAGAAATTATACGATACGGGAATGGGTACCTTGCTCGATTTGAACACTGCGCAACTGGGATCCACACAAGCCAGTCTGGCATTCAATCAGGCGATTTATAACTTTTTGGCATCCAAAGCCGATTTGGACAAATTATTAGGTGTAGAAATTAGTAAATAAGAATAGAAAAAACAGTAAACAACAACAAATATGCAAAAGAAACGTATTCAATTATTGCCCTTTGTCGGCTTAGTGCTTTTGTTTTCTTGCGTCGAAAAAAAGCAGGAAACAGCCGGAGAAACGAAAGTGAAAGTCAAAACGACGATCTCCCAACAACAGCCGGTAGAAAAAACGGAAACGTATACGGCCAACGTACAGGCCGATGTTATCAACCAGATAACGCCCGCCATGCCGGGACGCATCGAAAAAATCTATGTAGAAATAGGCGACCGGGTCGGCAAAGGACAGTTGCTGGTGCAAATGGAATCGTCGAACCTGCAACAACAGACCACCCAGCTGGCCAATCTGGAACGCGATTACGCACGCTATAGCGAACTGCTGAAAGTCGGTGGCATTGCCCAACAAACCGTCGATCAGGTGAAAACCCAAATCGACATGCTGAAGGCTGCCATACAAAATATACAGGACAACACGCAATTGCGCAGTCCCATCAACGGCACAGTTACCGCCCGGAATTACGACAACGGGAATGTATTCGCCCAACTGCCGATCCTTACCGTTCAGCAAATGAATCCGCTGAAAGCCATTATCAACGTGTCGGAAATCAATTTTTCCAGAGTGAAAGTCGGAATGCCGGTTAACCTCCACTTGGATGTGTACGGCGACGAAACGTTTACCGGCAAAGTGAGCCTGATTTACCCGACCGTCGATGCCGCCAGCCACACCTTTGGCGTAGAAGTGGACATCAACAACAGCCAGATGAAAATCCGTCCGGGAATGTTTGCCCGGGTAACGCTGAATTTGGGAAGTCAGGAAAACATTGTCGTTCCCGACGTAGCGGTTCAGAAACAATCCGGATCGAACGACAAATACGTGTTTACGGTCGAAAACGGAGTAGCCCGTTACCATAAAGTAGAACTGGGTCAGCGTCTGGGTGACCGTTACGAAATTCTTTCGGGCATTGCCGCCGGACAGGAAGTGGTTATCGCCGGACAGGCACGGTTGATCGACGGCACGGAAGTGGAAATAATTAAAAATTAAGAATTAAGAATTAAAAATTAAAAGAGAAAAGAGAAATAGAGAAGGACTGTGAGCGCCTCTTTTCATTTTTAATTAAAAAACTGAATAAAGTATGAGTTTATACGAATCAGCGGTAAAGAAACCCATTACTACCGCATTAATATTCTTAGGAGTAGCCATTGTAGGGCTGTACTCGCTAACGCGTTTGGCGGTCGATTTGTTTCCCAAAATAGAAACGAACGCTCTGACAGTTATCACCGCCTACCCCGGCGCCAGCGCTTCGGACATCGAAACCAATATTACCCGCCCGATGGAAGATGTGTTGAATACGGTGGAAAACCTGAAAACCATCACTTCCCAGTCGCGGGACAACATGTCGCTCGTAACCCTCGAATTTGAATACGGATCCGACATCAATATCGCAACCAGCGATGTGCGGGATAAAATAGACATGGTCAAATCGCAGTTGCCGGACGATATAAGCAATCCGATTCTGTTTAAGTTCAGTATGGACATGATTCCGGTGGTCATCTATTCCGCCACAGCAGAAGAAAGCGTCAACGCCCTGTATAAGATACTGGACGAAAAGATTGCCAATCCGCTGAACCGTATCGAAGGCGTAGGAGCCGTGTCTATCGCGGGTGCGCCGCAACGCCAGATACAGGTAAACGTTTCGCCGGAAAAGCTGGAAGCTTATAACTTAACGGTCGAACAAATTGCCCAGACCATTCAATTGGAAAATCTGAATGTACCGGCCGGCAGTTTCGACTCGGGCACTTCTACCTATGCCTTACGCATCGAAGGCGAGTTCAAAGCCAGCGAACAACTGATGAACCTTGTGCTGGGCAGCCGCGGCGGCCGCAACATTTACCTGCGCGATGTGGCTTCGGTGGCCGATACCATTCAGGGTCGCATCCAGGAAGCTTATACCAATGAAGTGAAAGGCGCAACCATCGTCGTCCAGAAACAATCGGGCGCCAACACCGTTTCCATTGCGAGGAAGGTAAACAAAGCCATTCCCGAATTGCAGAAAACACTGCCTCCCGATGTGAAACTGTCGCTGATTATGGACTCGTCCGACTTTATCCAGCAATCGATCGATTCGCTGACGGAAACCATCCTGCTGGCGATGATTTTCGTAATCATTGTCGTGCTCTTCTTCCTTGGGCGCTGGCGGGCGACGTTTATCATCATCCTCGCCATTCCCATCTCGCTGATTGCTTCCTTTATATACCTGATGGCTACCGGAAGTTCGCTCAACATCATCTCGCTATCGTCCATCTCCATTGCCATCGGGATGGTGGTCGACGACGCCATTGTGGTGCTCGAAAACGTTACCAAACACATCGAACGGGGCAGCAAACCGAAAGAAGCCGCCATTTATGCTACCAACGAGGTGGGCGTAGCCGTTATCGCCTCCACGCTGACCATTATTGCCGTATTCCTTCCCCTGACCATGACAACCGGCTTTATCGGCGTCATGTTCAAAGAATTGGGCTGGATGGTAACCATCATGATTACTGTATCGGTTATCGTGGCTTTGTCGCTTACGCCGATGCTCAGTTCGCAGATGTTGCGCCTGACCAATACACAGGGAAAGGCGTTCGACCGGATGTACGCTCCCATTCGCCGCGCATTGGACCGGTTAGACGTATGGTACTCCCGTTTAGTCAATTACTGTGTGCAACACCGCTGGCGAACGCTACTGGTCTGTTTCTCTCTCTTTTTCATCATCATGGTTCCTTCTGTCCTTACCTTGAAGATGGACTTTATGCCGGCTTCCGACAACAGCATGATTACCATGGAAGTCTATCTTCCCACCGGCGCCCGGATGGAAGTGGCGCGGGAAACGGCCATGAAAATCGACAGCATGGTTAAAGCCGATTACAACGAGGAAATACACGTCCGCTCCTTCTCGGTAGGACAGGCCGATGAAAACAACACCTGGGCGGCGCTGCAATCGAATGCCACCAACCTGATTTCGTTCCGCTTCCGCTGCGTGGAACCCGAAGAGCGCGATCGCAGCATTTACGATATCGCCGACGGCATCCGCAAGCATTTAGATAATATGCCCGAACTCTACAAATACACCGTCAGCCCCGGCGGCGGTGGCGGCATGATGGGAACCGGCGCCAGCACGGTCGATGTGGAAATCTACGGCCACGACTTGGATGTTACCGACCGCATCGCCGCCGAACTGAAAACCCGCTTAGCCGACGTGAAAGGCTTGCGCGACCTCCAAATCAGCCGCCAGGACTACCGTGCCGAGTATCAGGTCGACTTCGACCGCGAGAAGCTGGCCGAAAACGGATTGAATTCGGCTACCGTGGCCAACTTTGTCCGCAACCGCATCAACGGATCCTTTACATCGAAGTACCGCGAAGACGGCGACGAATACGACATCGTAGTCCGCTACGACGAAAAATACCGCCAATCGATAGAAGATATCGAAAACATTACGGTGTACAACAACATGGGAACTCCCATCAAGGTGCGCGAACTGGGCAAGGTGGTCGAAAAATCTTCGCTGCCGCAAATCGACCGCGAAAACCGCCAACGGGTGGTGAAAGTACAGGGTTCGCTCTACCAGGCTGCTTTAAGCGAAGCCGTAAACGGAGCCAACAAACAAATCGACGCCATGCGCAAAGAAGGCAAGATCCCAACCGAAATCGGCATCCGCATCGGCGGCTCCGACGAAGACCAGCAGGAAGCCAACAACGGCCTCTTACTCATCATGGTGCTCTGCGTCATTCTGGTCTACATTGTCATGGCCTCGCAGTTTGAATCGCTGACCTACCCCTTCATCATCGTCCTCTCGCTCACCTTCGGACTGGCAGGCGTGATGCTCGCCCTCATGATTACCGGCCAATCGCTGAGCCTGATGGCCATGATCGGTATCGTTATGCTCATCGGTATTGTGGTGAAAAACGGCATTGTCTTTATCGACTACGCCAACCTGAACCGCGAACGGGGCCTCTCAATCGACAAAGCCATCGTCAACGCCGGGAAGTCGCGTTTGCGCCCGATACTGATGACCACCGCCACCACCGTTCTGGGCATGATACCCTTAGCCATACCGCGGGGTTCCGGTTCCGAGATGTGGCAGCCGATGGGTATCGCCATTGTTGGCGGGTTAACGTTTTCGACGATCCTGACGCTGCTCTATGTTCCGGCGCTCTATTCCATCTTCGGAGCCAACGGCGTAAAGCGTAAACGTAAACAATACAAAAAACAATACTTGAAGAAACAATGAAAGCAGTATTTATACCCTACAATCAAGCCTACAAGGAAAGTTTGATTGATATTTTAGAGCGGATGAATATCCGGGGTTTCACTCTCTGGGAACAAGTGCAGGGGCGGGGCAGCGTGAAGGGCGACCCGCACTACGGCAATCATGCCTGGCCGACGATGAACTCGTCTATCCTTACCGTTATACCCGATGAGAAAGTAGATGAATTGCTATCGAAAATCCATGAATTGGACAGGCTGACGGAGCAGCAAGGCATTCATGCCTTTGTTTGGAATGTTGAAAAAATGGTCTGATTCATTTGACCTATCAACCCCTCAATATTCTTTGCCAAAACGGGCATAGAAGGATACACCACATTCGCTCCAGCATCCCAAAGCATGCGGTCGGGCAAAGGGCCGGTATTTACCGCTATCGTATAAATGCCGGCAGCCCGTGCCGATTCAATACCCAACGGGGCGTTTTCCACCACAAGAGCTTCTTCCGGAAGTAGATTGCCTTTTTTTAATCCCATAAGGTAAGGTTCGGGATGGGGTTTACCGTATTTTACATCGTAGGCAGTAACCAACCGGCTTTTATCAAAAAAACCGGGATAATGAGAATCCAACTCTTCAAACAAGGAATTTTGGCCGGAACCGGTAACGAGAATTCGTTGCAATCCCAAAGATTTTACTTTTTGCAATACTTCCAAAGCCCCCGGCATCGGTTGGGTATAAAATCCTAATTCTTCAAAGCGTTGCGTTTTCCGGGCATAGAGATTTTCGTATTCCTCATCGGTAGCATCTCGACCGAAAAATTGATTAAAATAGATTTGAATAGTGGCCCGTCCGGTACGGCCTTCATGCAGATAGTATTCTTCTTTGGTGGCAGAAATACCGATTTCCGACATAATTTCGTACCAGGCCTGTACATGGCCCGGCATAGAATCGTAGAGGACTCCGTCCATGTCGAATAATATTGCTTTAATCATATTTTTTCAGGAGATGGCGGGTCGATCCCGCCATAAAATAACACATCAATAACCGGGTTTGTTCAAGAGTTTGAACATATTTTTCTTATAGGCCTCCACCCCCGGCTGATCGAAAGGATTGACATCCAACAGATAACCGCTGATTCCGCAAGCCCGTTCAAAGAAATAGAGCAGTTGTCCCAGATAATAAGCATTCAATTCGGGCAGTTCGATACGGATATTGGGCACTCCTCCGTCGACATGCGCCTGTTGCGTTCCGAGTTCGGCCATTTGATTGACATGGTCGACCCGCTGGCCGGCGAGGAAGTTCAGACCGTCTAAATCTTGTTCATCGAACGGGATTTCCACTTTGTATTGCGGATGGGCAACCGAAATCACGGTTTCAAAAATGCTGCGTTCGCCTTCCTGTATCCATTGTCCCATGGAATGCAAGTCGGTGGTAAAATCGACGGCTGCCGTGAAAATGCCTTTTTGTTCTTTGCCTTCGCTTTCACCATACAGTTGTTTCCACCATTCGGAAACGTAATGCAGTTTCGGATGAAAATTGGCCAGAATTTCAATTTTCTTTCCGCTTTTATACAATTCGTTGCGGGTAGCGGCATAGATTTCCGCCGGATTATCCGCAAAGGGGATATCGCTCGCAGTAGCCTGTTCCATAGCAATCGCCCCTGCAAGCAATTGTTCAATATCGATTCCCGCCACAGCTATCGGCAACAATCCCACCGGTGTTAATACCGAAAAACGGCCGCCGACATTATCGGGAATCACATAGGTTTTGTAACCTTCTTTCACGGCCAATGTCCGCAAAGCGCCTCTGGCTTTGTCGGTTACCGCCACAATGCGCGATTGCGCTTCCGTTTTCCCGACCGCCTCTTCCAATTGTTTTTTCAGGATACGGAACGCCAGAGCCGGCTCGGTGGTAGTGCCTGATTTGGAAATATTGATAATCCCAAAAGATTTATCTTTCAGGTAAGCGGATAATTCATATAAATAATCTTCGCTGATGTTATGACCGGCATAAACGATTGTTGTGTTTTGGTTCTCCAAAGTGTCGAAAGCACCTGAAAGTGCATCAATTACGGCTTTAGCGCCCAGATAACTACCTCCGATACCGATGACTACTACTACTTTGCATTTAGAACGAAGTGCCCCGGCAACCGATTGAATAGATGAACATTCTTCTTTTGTAATCGAAGAAGGGAGATGCAACCAACCCAAAAAATCATGGCCTTTGCCGGTTCCATTTTCCAATGATTGATTGCAGGCGGTTGTTTTCAAAGCTTGTGCATAAATCTGTTCTTTCGGGATAGTCCCAAAAGTTTTTTCTATATTTAAAATTATCTTTTTCATCTGTTTATTTAAATGTTTCTACCAATTTCCGTATCATCGGAACGGCCGATTTCCGTTCATACAAAATGGAATAGATTGTATCCAGAATCGGCATTTCCACTTTGTATTGACTATTGATTTCTTTAATGCATTTGGTTCCGTAATATCCTTCGGCAATCATTTCCATTTCTAACTGGGCTGTTTTGACCGAATACCCTTTTCCAATCATCGTACCGAAAATCCGGTTACGGCTGAAACGCGAATAGACCGTTACCAGTAAATCGCCCAAGTAAGCCGAACTACTGATGTTCCGTCCGTTCGGGGAAACGATATTGATAAACCGCGCCATTTCGACAATGGCATTGGAAACGAGTACGGATTGGAAATTATCGCCGTATTTCAAACCGTGGCAGATGCCGGCCACAATCGCATACACATTCTTTAATACCGAAGCATATTCGATTCCGGGTACATCGTAACTGGTAGAAGTCCGGATAAAATGGGTAACAAAAACATTGGCCAAACGTTGCGCATACTTTTCATTGGCGCAAGCCACAGTGAGGTAAGACAAGCGTTCCAATGCCACTTCTTCGGCATGGCAAGGGCCTCCCAAAACAGCAATTTTATCTTCGGGAACATGGCAATATTTGGTAAAATAATCGCCGATCACCATATTATCGTCAGGCACAATCCCTTTGATGGCTGATACAATCATCTTGCCTTTCAGCGATGTATGTAGTTTCTCAAGATGCTGTTTAATAAAAGGCGAAGGCATTGCGAAAATTAACGTATCGCTATTTTTCACAATATCATTGATATCGCTGTAAAAACAAATATTCTCTATATTAAATTTGATACTTGTGAGATACGAAGGGTTATGTCTGAAATGCTTAAATTCTTCTATCTGTTCGGAACGACGCATGTACCAATTGAATTGTCCTTGCGTCATCGAAATAATTTTCGCTATGGCGGTCGCCCAGCTTCCACCACCCAATACACCTATTCTGCCTGGAATATTCATGCGCTCTGATTATTGGTTTACCATTTCGGGACGCATTTGCGGGAAGAGCAGTACTTCCTGAATCGACGTTTGTCCCGTTAATAACATCACTAAACGATCCATGCCGATGCCCATGCCGGAAGTCGGAGGCATTCCGTATTCCAAGGCGCGGAGAAAATCATGGTCGATAAACATCGCTTCGTCGTCGCCTTTTTCCGAGAGGCGCAATTGTTCTTCAAAGCGTTCGCGCTGGTCGATGGGGTCGTTCAGTTCGGAATAAGCATTGGCCAATTCCTTGCCGTTGACCATCAACTCGAAGCGTTCGGTCAGTTCCGGATTGTGGCGATGACGTTTGCACAGCGGCGACATTTCTTTCGGATAATCGATAATAAAGGTCGGTTGGATGTATTTATTTTCGCTGGTAGCTCCGAAAATTTCGTCAATCAATTTGCCCTTACCCATGGTAGCGTCCTGTTCGATATGCTGTTTCCGGCAAACTTCGCGCAAGGCATCTTCGTTCATTCCGCTGATATCGATGCCGGTGTTTTCGCGGATAGCGTCGATCATCGTGATGCGGCGGAAAGGCGCTTTGAAATGGATAACGCTTTCGCCAACCTTCATTTCGGTGGTTCCCAGCACATCCATGCAAACCCGTTCCAGCATTTGTTCGGTGAAACGCATCATCCAGTTATAATCTTTGTAGGCTACATAAATTTCCATGACGGTAAATTCGGGATTGTGCGTACGATCCATTCCCTCGTTCCGGAAATTACGGGAAAATTCATAAACGCCGTCAAAACCTCCCACGATAAGCCGTTTCAAATACAATTCGTTGGCAATTCGCAGGTAAAGCGGAATATCCAAGGCATTGTGATGCGTTATGAACGGGCGGGCGGCGGCTCCTCCGGGAATACTTTGCAATACCGGCGTATCGACTTCGACGTAACCACGTTCGTTGAAGAAATTCCGCATCGCATGGAATATCCGTGTCCGTTTCAAGAAAATATCCTTTACGCCTTCGTTCACGATCAAATCGACGTAGCGTTGACGATGGCGTTGTTCGGTGTCTTCAAACGCATCGTAAGCCACACCGTCTTTGTATTTTACAATGGGCAACGGTCGTAAGGCTTTGGCCAGTACGGTCAACTCGCTCACATGTATTGATATTTCTCCCATCTGGGTGCGGAAAACATAGCCTTTCACACCGACAAAATCGCCGATATCCAACAATTTTTTAAATACCGTATTGTAACGTTCTTTATCTTCGCCCGGGCACAAGTCGTCGCGGCTGATATACAGTTGGATTCGACCTTCCGAATCTTGCAGTTCCGCGAAAGAGGCTTTTCCCATGATGCGGCGACTCATGATTCGGCCGGCGATGGCTACTTCGCGCCGGGGAGCTTCGTCTTCAAATTGTTCCTTTATGTCGTTAGAATAAGCCGTAACAAGATATTCCTCCGCCGGATAGGGATTGATGTTCTTAGTTCGCAGATCTTCCAAACTTTGACGGCGAAAAACCTCCTGTTCACTTAACTCGAGTGCACTCATATTGTCATACTTTTGAGGATTCGGATGCAAAGGTATTACTTTCTTATTAAAATATAAAATAGAATATCAAAAATATTACTTACTTTTGCATTATTAAAGTTTGAATATTTCTGTTTATGAAGAAAATACCTTTTATTTTTCTCGCCGCTACAGGGCTGGGTTTATGTATAATTCTATGGACTTGTACTTCCTCTCCGGTCGATAAAGAGGATGACGGTATTATCATTCGCTTGAAATCGTCCGATAAAAATCCGGTGAAGTTGATTCGGCTGCAAGTAATAACCGACGATATTATCCGCGTTTCGGTTTCACCCACTGATAAGTTTTCTACTAAACGCAGTCTGATAGCCGATTACTCTCCTGTCCTGAAAAAAGAATGGTTTTATTCCGAAACCGAAACCGATATTCTGCTGCAAACAGCCACCCTCTCGGTCAGTATATCCCGGAAAACCGGTGAAATCGTCTTCGCCGATACGAATGGGACGATTCTCTTAGCTGAAAATGCCGGCGGAGGCAAATCATTCGAAGCAATGGAAGCGGATGGTTACAAAGCCTATACCATAAGACAACTATTTGAATCGCCCGACGATGAAGCGTTTTACGGTTTGGGACAACATCAGTCGGACGAATTGAATTACAAAGGTAAAAACGAAACGCTGTATCAATATAATACCAAAGTATCGGTGCCCTTTATCGTTTCCAATAAAAATTACGGCCTGTTATGGGATAATTATTCGCTGACCAAATTCGGCGATCTGCGCGATTACGGGCCGTTGAATCAATTTACCTTGTACGACAAAGCCGGAAAAGAAGGCGCCTTATCCGTTACTTACCGGACACTTGTTCCGCAGGATAGCCTTTTACTCGAAAAACGCGACAGTATTATCAATTACGACAATTTGGAAACCATTAAAGCTCTGCCTCAGGATTTTCCGTTATCCAATTCCACCGCTGTCTGGGAAGGGGAAATCCAGGCGCATCTACCCGGAATTTACCGCTTTATCCTCTGTTACGCCGGTTATGTTTCCCTTTGGTTGGATGATGAACCGATAGTGGGCGAACGCTGGCGCACCGCATGGAATCCCAATTCCTACAAATTTTCCGCTCGTCTGGAAGAAGGGAAAAGACACAAAATCCGCATCAGATGGAAACCCGACGGCAACGTTTCTTATTTGAGTTTGAAAGCGTTAAGTCCGGTAAATCCGGCCGATCAAAACCAATTGTCGTTCTGGTCGGAAATGGGCGAGCAAATAGAATACTATTTCATCCGGGGCCATTCGATGGACGAAGTGATCGGCGGTTACCGCACCATCACCGGTAAGGCGCAGGTAATGCCTAAATGGGCGATGGGCTTCTGGCAAAGCCGTGAACGATATCGAACGCAGAAAGAATTATTGGATGTGCTGAAAGAATTTCGCCAAAGGCATATCCCTATCGACAATATCGTGCAAGACTGGTCGTATTGGCCGGAAGACGCCTGGGGAAGCCACGATTTCGATTTGAAACGCTTTCCCGACGCTACGGCCATGATCGAAGAAATACACAAGATGAACGCCCGGTTCATGATTTCCGTCTGGCCGAAATTCTACCATACCACCGGGCATTACAAGGCATTTGACCGCAACGGCTGGATGTATCGCCGGGCGGTGGAAGACAGTATCCGCGATTGGATTGGTCCCGGTTATATCGGTTCGTTCTACGATGCATTCAGCGAAGATGCCCGAAAACTCTTTTGGGAACAAATGAGCAAGAAACTGTATCACAAAGGGGTGGATGCGTGGTGGATGGACGCTTCCGAACCCGATATCTTATCCAATGCCGGCATGAATTACCGCAAAGCCTTGATGAATCCGACGGCCTTGGGGCCTTCTACCGCTTATTTCAATGCTTACGCCCTGATGAATGCCAAGGGAATTTACGAAGGACAACGGGCCGAAAACAATTATCACCGGATTTTCCTTCTCACCCGCTCGGGATTTGCCGGTTCGCAACGTTATGCGGCGGCAATCTGGAGCGGCGACATCGCCACCCGCTGGGAAGATATGAAAGCGCAGATTTCGGCCGGATTGAATTATTCCGTATCCGGAAATCCCTATTGGACAATGGATAATGGCGGTTTCTGTGTAGAAAAAAGATACGAACAGGCAACCGAAGGCTCCAAAGATCGGGAAGAATGGCGCGAACTGAATGTCCGCTGGCACCAGTTTGGAGCATTTGTACCCTTGTTCCGCACTCACGGCCAATATCCTTACCGGGAACTTTGGAATATCGCACCGGAATATCATCCTGCCTACAATGCTATGCTGTACTACACACAGTTGCGTTACCGTTTAATGCCTTATATTTACACCTTGGCAGGCATGGCGCATTTCAACGATTATACGATTATGCGCCCGCTGGTAATGAATTTTGCTTCCGACAGCCGTACATGGAATATCGGCGACCAATATCTGTTCGGGCCGGCCTTGATGGTTTGTCCCGTCTACGAATACAAAGCGCGCAGCCGGGAGGTTTATTTTCCCGCAGGTACAACGTGGTACAATATCTATTCGGGTCAGGCCATCGAAGGCGGACAGAAACTGGCAGTGAATGCGCCCTACCATCGAATGCCTTTGTTTGTCGCCGCCGGCAGTATTCTTCCGATAGGAGAAATGATTCAAAACACTACTCAAAACCAAAGAAACTTGACCATTTATGTGTATGGGGGCAAAGATGGTTCGTTTAATCTCTACGAAGATGAAGGAACCAATTACAATTACGAAAAAGGCGTGTATTCCCTTATTCCGTTCGTTTACAACGATGCGGATAAAACGCTAACCATCGGCGAACGGAAAGGTGAATTTCCGTCCATGAATAAAACCCGGTATTTCCGGATTGTGAAAGTAGGGAAGAAGCAACCGACGGGCATCGACCGGAACGTTCCCGGCAAACTCCTTTTGTACAACGGACAGATGCAAACCGTTTCAATTGAATGAAAACAAATAGTAAATAATCAAATGAAAGCAATTCGTATTCCATTCAGACATGTAGGTTGTATATGTCTTTTAATGCTGAAAATGTTCCCGGTCTTCGGTTGGGGAGCAACCGGACACCGGATGATCGGTGAAATGGCTGAAAATCAACTGACCGACAAGGTCAAAGAGCGCATAACGGCTCTATTAGGCAATGCCTCCGTTGCCATGGTGGCTAATTGGGGCGATGAAGTGCGTTCCGATCCTGCCTACGATTACACGGCAACATGGCATTACACCAATATAGATAGCGGCTTGACACGTTCCGCTTTCGATGCCGCCGCTCTGCGCTTGAGTAATGGACAAAACATCTATTCGGTCATCACGCTCACCGAATACCTGAAACAATGTCCCAACGACACGGCGATGCTCAAGATGTTGATTCATCTGGTGGGCGATATGCACTGCCCTCTGCACTTGGGACGGGCAGGCGACCGGGGTGGAAATAGCGTGATAATCACGTGGTTTCGTAATCCGACGAACCTGCACAGCTTGTGGGACAGTGCATTGATCGATTCTCAGAAATTGAGTTATACCGAATATGCCAACCATCTGATGCGGATCAATCCTTTGCGTTGCGAATCTTTCGACGGCAGTAATCGGACGATTCTCGATTGGGCATGGAATATCTATCTTTGCACGCAGGATATTTACGCCTCAGCTGCCGATACCGGTCAATCGTATGAATACATCTATCATTACAAGCCATTATGGGAAAAATGTTTGGTAGAGGCGGCGGAGCATTTGGCGGCATTGTTGAATTATATTTATCAATAGATACAACCCGTTCCGGAAACGTTTGTTCATTTCATAAACAATTCC
>JAISYG010000002.1 GCA_031270075.1 Dysgonamonadaceae bacterium | reverse complement strand
ACGCCCTGTCCATCGTTACCATACTGCCCCTGTCAAGCGAGAGCTTGGACAAAAACTTTTTGTCATGCATTTTGGCCTCACTTATGGTGGCGAATTTGGCGCTGCCGGCATGGACGTCGGTCAGTAAATATTTCTAAACTAAACTCAAACCTTAAAAAATCCGGTACGACAACCCGAAATTAATCATAGGCCAGATTTTGAATACAACGGGCGGAAGAGGAAACTCCTCGAGCAAATCGTTCGCGGCATTTGTCGGAGTCTGTCCGCTTTTCGAAATGATATTCTGGCTTTCGATCTTGTAATCGCCTTGATACACAATGCCCAAATCGAATTTGAAAGCCAAGCGGCTGTTGGCAATCGTGCGTCCCAATCCAAGACCGACATAGGGTTTTACGAAATTGCCTAATTGCAGTTTCGCATCAAAGCTACCGTCGGCCTTCGGTTTAATGGTGATATCGTCCGACAAATCGAGAACCGGACTTCCCCCCAGTTCATTCACTAATTGCGGATAATTGTCAATTTTCGCCGAAGTGGAAATTAAACTGCTTCCCCAATAAAAACCGGCAGAAAGGGAAAAGACCCCATTTTTCATCGGATAATAATCCACAATCGTTTTGAAATGCGTAAAATCCAGTTTGGGGCTGGATAAAACTCCCGATAAGGGAGTAGTTGTACTGGGCGTTTCCAGCAAATAAGCACTTAGATTATTAAAGTCGATGCTTTCGTTATACGAAAGACCCAAAAAGTCGACTCCGGCACGTAATTTGAAATTCGGGCTCAACGAAGTGGCGCAGGTAATACCCGGACCAAAAGTGCCTCCTTCGACTCCTATCGCCCAGTGTTTAAACGCTTCCTGCGACTGTAAGCCGTTGATACTGAAAATAATGGCAACAATAGTCGCCCAAAAAGAATGTTTTCTCATAAGTTACAAATTTATATTAATTAATAATTGATACAAATATAGGTATTAATTTGTAAATAAACAATAAGATATGTAATTATTTATTGCCTGATTTTATCGTTTCCAGAACCCCGGCGAGAAAAGAATAAGGATAGTAAATATTTCCAGACGGCCGACGACCATCAGGAACGCCATATACCACTTGGCAACAGTAGGAACACCGGCGTATGAAGCCGATAAATCGCCAAATCCTAAACCCACATTCCCAATCATGGATACCGAAGCGCCCAGTGCTTCCAGAAAAGGAATACCGCTCAAGATAAGGATGCCCCAACTGACCAAGATAATGCCTATGTAAAGGAAAATGAATGCCAGCAGGCGCTGTACCACTTCGAACGATAAGGCGGCGCCGTTGAGTCGGACAGGAATAATGGCGCGGGGATGTATCAACCGGCTAAATTCGTTGGCGGTGTTTTTGGCCAGGACTACGCCCCGCACTATTTTCAATCCGCCGCTGGTGGAGCCGGCGCAGCCGCAGAATACCATCAAAAACAGCAACAAAATAATATAGGCGTGCCCCCAAAGCGAATAATCGTAGGTGGAAAATCCGGTAGTAGTAATGGCGGATACCACCTGAAACAGCGATTGGCGGAAGGAATGGGCAACGCTGCCATCCTGTTGTAAATACAAGCCTGCGCCGATGATGATGAAACTGATGCCGATAACCGAGAAAAACCAGCGCAATTCCTCATCCTTGAAAAACTTTTTGGCATTTCCTCTGAACAGGAACAGGTAGAGCAACGTGAAATTGATGCTTCCCAGCAACATAAACAGGATTTGTACGCTCTCGATATACAGCGAATCCCAATAGGCGATGCCGGCCTTCCGGGTCGAAAAACCTCCGGTAGAAATGGTGGTCAGTCCGTGGCAAACCGCATCGTACCAGTCCATGGGGCCTACGCCCAGCAATACGATGACGAGTGCCGTGAGCAGGAGGTACATGCCGGCCAAGCGTTTCGCCATTTGATTGACCCGCGGGCGGAACTTGTCGTGGGAGAGTCCGGTCGACTCCGCATCGAACAAATGAGCGGCGCCCCCTCCCAGCAGAGGCAGCAGGGCTACGGAAAATACGACGATGCCGATGCCTCCCAGCCATTGCATAACGCTTCGCCAAAACAACAAGCCTTTGGGAATGGCGTCGATATCGGGTATAATGCTGGCACCCGTAGCCGTGATGCCCGCCATCGATTCAAAGAAGGTGTCGGTGAATCCGGAAAACAGGCCGCTCCAATAAAAAGGCAGTGCGCCGAAAAGCGCGAATGTAATCCAGCAAGACGCCACGCCGATGTAGCTTTCCCGTTTCCCGATGATGTTTGTTTTTTGATAAAATCCTGTTGAAAAAACCATTACAGCACCTGTAGCTAAGGTAATCGCAGCGGAATAAGCCAGCGCCTGCATATCCGTTCCCCGGAAATAATAAGCTACGGCTGCCGACAGACACAAGAAAAGCGATTCGAGAATCAGCACATAACCGACGACTTTAACGATAAATTTCCAGTTGATATTCATGGCGAATCCGAGGCTGTTTTTCAGTTAAAATAATCTTCAATCTTACGCATGGCTGTATTGAGGCAGAAGACCAGCACATGGTCGCCCGCCTGTATTTGCGTGTCGCCGTTGATGATTTCGGCTTTCCCGTCCTGGATTCTTCCGCCCAGCGTCAAGTCTTTGGGAAGGCGCAGGTCTTTGACCGGTCTTTTGGTAATTTTGGAATCGGCTCGCGCCACTAATTCGGCCACATCGGCATTGGCGAAGGCTAAGCTTTTGATGGTCGAAACATCCGCTTGCAGCAGGAAGCGGTAGATGTGGCTGGAAGCAATCAGTTTTTTGTTGATGATGGAACCGATGTCTAATTTCTCTGCCATCTGGATGTAATCCAGGTTTTCCACTTCGGCAATTGTTTTGGCTACGCCGAAGTTCTTGGCGGCCAGGCAAGCGAGTATATTGGTTTCAGAGTTGTCGGTCAGTGCAATGAAGGCGTCGCAGTTCTTGATGTTTTCCTGTACCAGCAAATCGGTGTTTCGCCCGTCGCCGTGGATGACCATGACATTGCTGCCTACTTTTTCGGCCAGCCGATAACTTTTTTCCTTGTTTATTTCCAGCAACTTGATATCGACATGATGCGGAATGCGTTCACAGAGGCTCAATGTAATCCGGCTACCTCCCATAATGGTTACTTTACGGATGAGAATGTCTTCTTTGCCAGCGTAGGTTTTGATGGCTTCGAGATGTTCCTTGGTGGTAGTCAGGTAGACGATATCGTCCGCCAGAATCTGGTCGAAGCCGAAGGGGATAATGGTTTCGTTGCTTCGTTTGATGGCTACGATGTGGTAGATGCGTTCCTCCTTATCGTTTCCCAGCTCGTGCAGGTATTTATTGACCATCGGTGCATTTCGGCGGATTTTCACTCCGAGCAGAATCAGTTTGCCTTTGGCGATTTCCCACCACTGGCGCGTCCAGGCCTGTCGCAAGGCGCTGGCGATTTCTTCAGCCGCAAGTATTTCGGGGCAAATCAACGAATCGACTCCCAGGGCGGCGAACAGTTCCATGTTTTTAGGAAGTAGGTATTCGTTGTTTTCGACGCGGGCGATGGTGCGTTTGGCGCCTAAGTTGTGTGCCAGCATGCAGGCCGTCATATTGGTCGATTCTTCGGGAGTAACGGCGATAAACATGTCGGCATTCTTCACCCCGGCCGATTTCAAGTCGCGGATGGAGGTCGGATTGCCTTCCACCGTCATAATTTCAAAATTACTGGGAAAGTTGAGTCTGTCTTCGCTGGTATCCATCAGCACAATGTCCTGTTTTTCCTGCGAAAGAAGCTTGGATAGATGCGTGCCGACTTCCCCTGCGCCTCCGATAATAATTTTCATACTAATTCTTTTAAGATACTGTCTGCATCCATCCCGCACAACCGGTAGAGTTCGGGAATGGTTCCGTGGGGAACAAATCGATCGGGAATCCCAATCCGTCTGATTTCCGGCTTATAGCCGTTATCGTTCATAAATTCCATTACAGCAGAGCCTAATCCACCGTGTATGGTTCCGTTTTCGACGGTAACAATCCGCCGGTAGTTTTTTGCTACTTCGTGCAAGAGATCCGCATCCATGGGTTTCAGGTAAATCATGTCGTAATGGGCGACGTCGATACCTGTTGTTCCGGCCTTTTTGATGGCTTCGCGGGCGATGTTTCCGATGGGGCCGATGCTGAGTACAGCCACTTTGTTTCCGTCTTTGAGTTTTCGTCCTTTTCCCACAGGCAGAAGTTCGAACGGTAGTTCCCAATTGCTCAATTCGCCTTTTCCACGGGGATAACGGATAGCAAAAACCCCATTTCCCTTCTGGGTGGCGGTGTACATCAGGTTGCGCAAGTCGATTTCGTTCAGCGGGGAGGCTACGGTGATGTTCGGGATACAGCGCAAATAAGCCAGATCGAAAGCGCCGTGGTGCGTAGCTCCGTCTTCGCCCACCAGACCGGCGCGGTCTAAGCAGAGCGCCATATCCAGGTTTTGCAGAGCGGCGTCGTGAATAATATTATCGAAAGCCCGCTGCATAAACGACGAATAAATGTTGCAGAATGGAAAGAGTCCTTCTTTGGCCAGTCCGGCCGAAAAAGTAACGGCATGACCTTCGGCAATACCTACGTCGAACGTGCGGTGGGGCATTTCCTTCATCAGGAACGACATGGAGCAGCCGGTGGGCATGGCCGGCGTAATGCCTACTATCCGGTCGTCCTGTTTAGCCAGTTCGACCAGCGTATGGCCGAAGACGTCTTGATACAGTTGCGGCTCGTCTTTGGAACGGACAACAATCCGTTCGCCGGTTTCGGGATTGAATTTTCCGGGAGAATGCCAGAGAATGGCGTCGTTTTCGGCCGGCTCAAACCCTTTGCCTTTGG
Organism: Dysgonamonadaceae bacterium; assembly: GCA_031270075.1. Taxonomy (GTDB): domain Bacteria; phylum Bacteroidota; class Bacteroidia; order Bacteroidales; family Azobacteroidaceae; genus Azobacteroides. The sequence goes on along the minus strand of JAISYG010000002.1, from coordinate 8,917 downwards.
TGGTGCGGATGTGCAGTAGCTTGGGGCCTCGCATATTCTTGATGTCTTCCAGCACCTTCACCAATCCTTTGACGTTATGCCCGTCGATGGGGCCGAAGTAGCGGATATTAAAACCTTCAAATACATTGTGTTGCCTCGTTAACAGGGCTTTCAGGCTGTTGTTGAACCGCAGGATCAGACCTTTCCCCGATTCCCGGATCACGCCCCGTTTCCGCAGGAAATTATAGATCTTGAAACGAATGGTATTGTACGTTTGCGAAGTAGTGATTTTAACTAACGACTGGCTCAGTCCACCGACAGGTAGGTCGATAGCCATATTATTATCGTTCAATATAATGAGCAGGTCGTTGGGGGCGGAAGAAGTATTGTTCAGTCCTTCAAAAGCCAGGCCGCCGGTCATCGATCCGTCGCCTATAACTGCCACCACCTGCCGGTTTTCGTTTTTCAGGCGTGAAGCAATGGCCATTCCCAGGGCGGCGGAAATGGAATTGGAAGCATGACCCGCCACAAAAGCGTCGTATTCGCTTTCCCGCGGATTGGGAAACCCGCTGATGCCGCCGAACTTGCGCAACGTCCGGAACCGATCCCGCCGGCCGGTCAGTATTTTGTGTCCGTAGGCCTGATGACCTACGTCCCAAACAATCCGGTCGTAAGGCGTTTTGAAAACGTAGTGAAGTGCAACTGTCAATTCCACTGTACCCAAACTGGAACCGAAATGTCCCGGGTTTTCGGCCAATACTTCAATCATGTATTGGCGCAATTCCCGGCTCACTTGTTCCAACTGCTCAGGCTTCAATTGACGTAAATCGGCCGGAGAGTCGATGGTTGATAATAATTTAAATTCCGCAACTTCAGCCATAGCCAAAAATTTGTTTTACAAAGTTACATAAATAACGGAAGATATGCTAACTTTGTATGAAAATCAACGTGTTTTTTTATGAAATTCCGTACCGAGATAACGCTTCCGGCCGCCGGCTTTACGATTTCCCATCCGGACCAAGTGATGACAACAGGCTCCTGTTTTGCAGAAAACATTTCCGAACGAATGCTTCAGGGAGGCTTCACGGTAGATGTTAATCCGTTGGGTATCGTCTATAATCCGGCGTCGGTAGCCGGCAGCTTGCAGGATTTGATTCGACGGAGAACCTATACCGAAGCCGATTTGTTTTTGCACGAAGGTGTGTATCACAGTTTCTCGCATCACAGCCGGTTTTCGGGCGCGGACAGTCGGGCGGTGTTGGAAAAAATCAATGCATCCATTGCCCATTCTTCCGCGTTTTTGCGGAAGGCCAATTTGTTGATAATCACTTTCGGAACAGCCCATGTGTACCGCCGGGTATCGACGGGACAGGTGGTTTCCAACTGCCATAAACGGCCGGCACGGGAATTTGAAGAGCAACGCCTGACCGTCGAACAGATTACGGAACAGTGGAACGGTCTGATCCGGGACTTGCAGGCGTTGAACTCCGGCTTGAAAATCCTCTTTACCGTCAGCCCCATCCGCCACTGGAAAGACGGTGCCCATGCCAATCAGTTAAGCAAGGCCATTCTGCTCCTGGCAGTGAACGAACTGGTACAATCCAACGCACAATGCTACTATTTTCCGGCCTACGAAATTGTATTGGACGATTTGCGCGATTATCGTTTTTATGCCGCCGATTTGGTGCATCCCAATTCGCAAGCGGTGGATTATATTTGGGAAAAGTTTGGGGAGGTTTATTTTGATAAGTGCACCAGGGAGTTAGTCATGGAATATGAGAAGAGGCATAAACAGATGTGCCATGTGAAAAGGCTAGGTCATCAACCTGCGGAAGGGAAGTAAGCAGAGCACACTACCCCGCTCTGCGTAGGCAGAGCAAGGGACATAAAACGCAATAACCTTTTTCCAAAAACGTAGTAACGTTTTCTCCAAATCGTTACTACGTTTTTAGAGAAAGGTAATAACCAAATGCTACATATGAAGGATAGTTCGCTTTTCTACTTTAATGTTGACTCAATCTGGTAAAAATACTCATCTATGGATGAATCATTGACGGTAGGTAACCAATCCGTCGAATGGATAGACGGGGATTTTAACCCCGCCATGTGTGTCCTGGCAGCTGTTTTTGTTTGGAAATGGGTACCGGAAACCAAAGGGAAAACCCTGGAAAAAAGGAGGTGACGGCAGGAAAGGAAAGAACACAAAAAAACGTAAGGAGAGAAATAAATTTCTCTACGTGAAAAATAAATTTCTCTATAGTGAGAAATAAATTTCTCTATGGTGAGAAATAAATTTCTCTGCGGTGAGAAATAAATTTCTCTGCGGTGAGAAATGAAATTCTCTATAGTGAGAAAGGAACCTATGTGCATTGTCTGAAAGACAACATTTTCATAACCGCAAGTCAACGACTTGCGGAGTGAAACATCTATACCTAACCACTGCCTGAATTGAAAATCGGCGAAGCCAAAGGCAGAAGTTGGTGTGTCGTGCTTGTTCCGCAGGTCGCTTTTTTGCTTGGATTACCCCGTTTTTGGTCGCTAAACCGTTTTTTCGGGGTTTTCCATAAAGACACGAAAATCTCAACTATTTTACATGCAAATAGTTGGGATAATTTTTCTAATTAACGAACGTGCCTATGAAAATATCTGCCTCCAAAGTCGATGGGTTGACCGTTGTTTTTGAAGCGGAAGGCGCAGATGGCGTAGATAATTGAATTTTCAGTTGACATAATAACGGATTTCAAAAACGGCTGTTCTCTATTGTATAGTCAGGATGGGCTTTCAGCCAGTCCCTGACCAGTTGTAATGTTTCGGGATAATTATCCGATTCCAGTCCGATGGCCGGATCCACTTTTACCGGAAAATCGAGGATCACCGGCGCCAGCAGTTCAATAATACGATAGGCGCAGGGAATGGCTTCGGGTGAATCGGGATTGGCTGAACGACACTGTTTTTCGTCGCTATAAAGCAATTCCACACAATAGCCAACGGCTGCTTTTTGCCGGGTGTAAAGCAAATCGGGGAGTACATATCCCACAATATTGTTGTCCAGTGACGCTTTTTTGACTTTTTCCAGACAGTAATTCAAGGGCTTTTTTTCTCCCATTCGCGCCAGCGCCAGCGCCAGATTCCATTTCCGTTTGACGGGCAATTCGGGTGTCTGATATTGGCGAAAGAGTTCCTCCCGTCCGATGTTCAGATAACCGGCCAACCGTACCAAATCCCCGTAGTGCGGACTGTTCGGTTTGCTCAAGTGATTGACAAGTGCCGACCTGTTTTCTGCGTCAAAGTCGGCAGATGCAAAATCCTGCAAGTAAGCAAGTATTTGCCCACGTAATCCGGATTTTGCTTCGTCAAGACCCTTGACCAGAAAGGCGACCGCCGCTTTCCGTTCTTCGGGAGAAGCACTGCCGCTCTTTTTGCCGGCAAGGTAATAATCGTCTTCTCCGGCAGTAACATAAGTACCGCAAAGAAGCAAACTTGTAATGATTAAATAAATTGTTTTCATCTGTTTCTATTTTTTAGTTTTTTGCCGCTAAGGTACGAATTATCACGAACTTATTCGTGTATTAGTGGCAAAAATATTATTATTATTAAGCAGAGCCTGCGCCCCGTCCGGGGTGCTGACGCTTTTATTTGCATTTTTCAAGATAATCGTTTACAAGTTGAATAAGTCCCTGTTTCGTTGTGGTGTTATAATCGGAATAATGGAGGGCATCGCATTTTACATATTCGTCAAATTCTTTCTTGATGGTTGCCTCCTTTTTCTTTCCAAGTATTGTTACGTAACTTAAAGACTTGACCTTTCTCCGATTCGACAGTTTTATCAAGAATGTACTATATTTAGGATTATGCAACACAAAATTTCCCTCTGTTTCGTAAACAATTTTATGGAATAGTGGGCTTTCAAGCAGACTTCCACCAACGCCTAGATACTGAACGGTATCAACAACTATTCTAACCTCATCGCTTGCGTAAAATTTTTCTTCATATACAGAGATAACTTTCCCATTTTCGTCTACCAAATCTTCATGCGTTTTTACCACAACAACGTTTCCATGATTAAAGTCGGTGTCTTGGGTTTCCCGTTTATTTAATACCGCATCTTTCGGCATAAATTCAAGTGTAACAAGCCCTTCAACTTTGTCCCCTTGCCTGGTTATGACATAGCCTCTTTGTTGATAGATATTTCCTACTTCTGCCAGCAACGAATCTTCCTCCTGTTTTATCAAGTCATCAAAATAGGGTTTCATATCGCCCAATGTATAGCCATTACAATACAGTTTTATTACCATTCTTCTGGCAACATCATCATTTGAACGTATAAACGAAAATCCTTTTTCGGTAAATACCGTAAAATTTTCGCCATCATACGTATTTAGTTCATAAAATCTTGCAGCAGGATCGGCAGCGGCATCCATTGAGGCAATCTCAATGTTGTTCAGTTCGGTTACTTTATATTTGTACGACTTGGTAAAACCGTCACTACTTGTAATAAAGGTTACAGTACCTATTTTGTTACCGTTTGCGATAATGCTTCCGTTTTTTTGTATTTGCAACCTTGCAGAATTGGCCAGTTCGTCTTCTTTGGCCATAACTTTTTTAATCTCCTCAACTTTTTTGTCGTAAGCAGCAGATAGGCTATGATCGGTAACACTGAAAATATTGTTTAGCCTTTCAAGTTGGATACCTTGATTGGTAATTAGTTCTTCTCCGCAATTAACAACATATCGAGCGATATCATCCTCTTTTACAAATTTCATCCATACTTCCTCTTTTATTGCATATTCCCGGACATTCCCATTGATACCTGTCAGGACAAGGGTTGGCGATGGCATTGTGTATCCGAGCGGAGTTTTTAGCTCCAAATGAGCAGTAAACAATACCTCACCGTTCATGTCGGTAAATGGGTATGTAGTAGAACCTTTAGGCGGTTTATTTATTTTTGCAACAGACACGCCATCCAATTGGATTTCCCCTTTTTGAACCTTTACTTTTTGTGCCGATGCTGTAAAAATGCAAAATACAGCAATCATCAATAACAATGTTCTTCGCATATTCGTTTTTTTAATTCATAATTGCCTACTCTGTTCAGTTTTCGGCGTCCCTGTTTATGTTATACGGATACAAACAATACTATTTTTGATATTTTATTCATTTGCAATTACTTTATAATCCAATTCTGAAAAAATAAAACCTTGCAGCATTGCTTCTTCAATAGCATTTTTTAGTTGCTCCGAAACAACAATATCATTATTTGTAGTTTTTGCAATGTCAAAATGGTCGTTTAAGCATTCTTTTACCCCTCTCAACTCCCTTTTAGTTTCTCTATATTCTTTTCTGTAAAAAAATAAATATTCTTCATCCGAATGAAAGTCAAATATTTTATCTTCATTAGGTAACACGAACTCACTTTCTTTAAAATTAATATTTTTCAGCGGATTTATAGGAAACTGAAAAATCCAGTACTTTAGCTTTTTGCCTTTATACAAAAGCCGTGTTTCATAGAAATGATACTTCGGTGCTATTTTGAAATTTTCCAATAATACTTTAAAATCATCGGAAATATAATATCCTGTAATGATACTTCCTACACCAATAAATCCATGTATATCCTGCAATCTCCATTCCCAATCTTCTTTTGACCCATAACTTTTCAAATAAAAATAATCGAAAAGGGGTGCGTCTTCAATGATTTCTCCCTTACCCATGCGGTCGAAGTAGGCTTTCCCGTTGGGTACAAATTCTCCGTTGGCGTGACCAAGAACTTTATCTTCTTTGGGAAATCTTCTTTCTATCTTTAGATTGTAATATTTCATGCATTTATATTTTAGAAATTCCTGATGATATTTTGAGCTTATTTTTCATTTTCTACAACTACTTCATAATCCAATTCCGAGAATATAAAACCTTGCAAGCCGGCATCTTCTATGGCTTTTTTTAGGTTTTGAGAGATTATTTTATCACCCCAAGGTAAAACATATATCAAATCATAGTTCTCTTTTATTGTGATTTTAGAACACTGCAATCTTATGTCATGTACTAATAATAGTTCTCCTCGTTTGAATTGAAACTCTTGTTCGTCATTTATAGAAATAACTACTTTGTTATTTTCATTTTCATAATAAAAATGACTTTGTTCGTAATTATAGTTTTGTAATGGAGTCATGGGAAACTGAAAAATCCAGTACTTTAGCTTTTTTCCTTTATACAAAAGCCGTGTTTCGTAAAAATGATACTTCGGTGCTATTTTGAAATTTTCTAATAATACTTTAAAATCATCGGAAATATACCAGTCTGCTCCTCGCGGATATACTCCTATTCCTCCATGTATATCCTGTAATCTCCATTCCCAATCTTCTTTTGACCCATAACTTTTCAAATAAAAATAATCGAAGATTGGCGCGTCTTCAATGATTTCCCCCTTGCCCATGCGGTCGAAGTAGGCCTTCCCGTTAGGTACAAATTCTCCGTTCGCATGGCCTAAAACAGGCTGTCCGTTACCAAAAATACCTTTAAAATCTATTTTACAATACTTCATGATTTATTCTATATTAAAAATTACGATGTCATTTACATTTTTTGTTCCCAATAAAACTTCGTTTTTCAAAGTATTTTTAGCGTCTTGCACTAACTTTTCAATATTTTGTAATGCTATTAGGTCATTTCCTTGGGCTTCATTTATTATTTCTGTTATCTTTTTATCAATTGCATAACTATAATCATTATGCTTTGCGTGTCCGTTAATATCTAACGAAATACTTTTCTTGGGAACCATTATCCCATTATCAAGACCATTAAAATCAAATTTAAAATCAGGATTATTCTTCTGAAGATTAAACAAAAGCTCTTTTAAATATGGATTATCTTTTAGCACATCAACCGGTATCACGTGGTGGGCTTCAAAATTAGGAGTTCCACTTTCGTACTTCTTGAAAGTATTGGTAAACCAGTCTTCAAAATCCGCATCCTTTACCCCAATATGTTGAGCGTATTCTTTCGCTAACGTTTTTGTTTGCGGCATATCAATGATCCTGTTTCTTATCAAATCCCTGCTGCCGGCAAGATAGGCAGCTAATTCATCGGCATTTTTCAAACTTTTCCCGGCAAATTTTTCCCCGGTTTCCCTGACCCCTTTTGCAAGCCCGTCTTTAGCGCCTTTGGTAAAGACGGTGCCCCCTGAAAGCATGGTTACTACCTGTACTGCATCTTTCCCGGCTGTATGGTTGACAATATAAGACTTTTCACTGGTGTAGTTTGCCTTCTTGGCTTCGTAAAAATCTACGGCAGCATTTTTGATACTTTCAACGGAAATATTTTTTACACTGTTCCAAAGTTCCTGCCTTACTTCTTTTTGGGTGGCAATATTGTACCCTAATTGGATGAGTTGCGGATAAGCGGTAATTTCCTCAATAACGCCATCGCTTATGCCGGCAAATAAAGACGGCGTATGGATGGTAGATGACTTATACTCTTTGTCCTGATTCCAATACTCTTGCGGCAAGGCGGCATCATTCCAAACGGCATTTCCCAAGTCGGAAAGCGTTTGCAGCCATTGCCTGCCGTTCATGGATGCAACATAAAAACCATCGTCTTCGACCGGATCGGTTGTTTTTCCATCTAAACCGCCTAACTCGTTCAGCTTGTCTTCAGCCAGCGTTTTGATTTGCTGTGCTATCGCTTCTTTTTGTCCGCGCGTTTTATCATTGCCGTTGCCCTCAAGCCTTACATCTACCGTATATTTTTTTGTTTTCCGATCATAATGTATTTTTATTTCTACGGCTTTATTCTTTGAATATACACTGTCGGTAGCAGCGCTTTCGCCCTGTTTCGTACCGACAACGCCATACGGTATAAGAGGGTTGCTTTCGTCTATCTTCTTTACAGTCCCTACTTCCGGCCCAACTATCGGAATGGTAGTTACTAATCCCAATGGGGGTAGCTTATAGGGTTTTTCCGATTCGTAAAGCGATAATATATCATAGCCTTTTTCCGAACGATGATCGACCAGAGTTACAATAACTGAACTGCCCGTTGCCGGCCGGTTAATACTTTCATTATATCGGATCGTTTGGTTCTCCTGTGTCCGCTTATATCCGTAAAACAGCGGATTGGCTGTTTGAATATTGACGTCTGCAATGTATTTTCCATCCGGAGTTTCAAAGAAGTAAACCGGCCATTTCGGTAAGAAACGGTAATCTATGACTGGAGAATATATTTTGGTTCCTTTGGGCAAAAATAGCGGATCGGCCGTTGGAGTAAAGAAGATTCCGTCTTTTTCAAGGACGAGGTAATTATTTTCCGCATATTCCCCATCTTCCTCGTCCTGCAAAAACTTGAGCCACAAATTTTTCGGGTCGTGCACCAGTTTCCATTGATGTTTCCACAAAGCTGTATTCTGATTATAATCCAACAAATTATCCGATTGTCCTTCCGAAGCAATGAATGGCGAAGCAAAGGTATGCGCCAGATTGAAAACTCCGTGCGCCAGTTCATGCGCAATATTGACAACTTGCGTATTGTCGTAAATAAACCCGCTCTGATACTGCAAAGGCATGTAACCGGCAATACCGTTTTTATTCGTTACATTATTCACAAAGAACAGATAATAAGCCTCTTTCTCCATTTCCCCGAAAGCCTTAATCACTTTCTTCTGGTCGGCGTTATAAACCGAAAAAGCGTTGCTGCCGCCATGAGTCATGGACCCGTTCGGAAAAGTGACGTTGATGGCTTTTGCCTGCGCGACGTTCCAACGGGTCAATGCCGGTGCATAAATCCGGTTCAGTTCTTCCTGCAAGGCGTAAATCGACGGCAGTGGGGCGCCGTTGACGCCGACTAAATACACTTTCTTTATCTGCTCGTCGAAACTCAACAGGTTCAGTTTGCCGACAACGGTTTCCGTGCTGTCCTGCTTGAGGTAAGCGTACAAAGCCGTTTC
>JAISYG010000145.1 GCA_031270075.1 Dysgonamonadaceae bacterium | reverse complement strand
TCCCAATGGTTGATACTACTTCGGCAAATTCTTTCCCAATAAAAAAATGGGCAAAATATTTCATGGTTTACTACAATTAAAAATTACTTAAAGCGTTTTTCAGTTGTTTTTCAATGTATTTCCATTCTTCATCGAAGCGTTTGTCTTCGCCTTTTGCCTGCGTGTAATACGTCAAAGAGTTTTTGTCGGCGCAAACGATTTGGTCGATATAATCATACTTGCCGTTAGCGATGATGCCATCAACAATTGCTTCGTAATACGCTTTGCCCTTTGCTTTGATATCACTTTTGATTTTAGCCTGTAATGTTTGCTTTATTTGAGGCAAGGCAACGGTTTTGAAGAATTGAAATGCCTGGTCGCGCTGCGTAGTGTTATTGAGTGAAACCCATTTGCCTTCCAAACCCTTCGATTCGCCGTCTTCGTTCCAATAGAAATATTTCCCCTTATTTACGCGAATGTATTTGGTATGTTCCGATTCTTCTTTGCCTTCAATTTTTTGAGGAATACCGTTATTGTCTTTCTGCATAATGTATTTGGTTTCCTTGATGGATTGCCAGCCAAAAACACTTCCGCAAATCCAATACAACTCGGCTTCGTTTTGCATTTCGGGTTTCAGTTTGAAATCTTTCAATTTCATTTCTCTAAATAAATTTTTGTCGAAATGCGGATTAAATGAAGTAGAACCGTCTGTCAACGCATCTTGAATCAGAACATTATATTCTCTGTCAACCGTAATATCATCGAAAGAGCCAATGCAATAGGGGATAATTGCCATATCCGAGCGATAGAAAATGATTTTCTGCTTCATCGATGCAAAATCCGATTGAACAAAATCCTTTTTTATATCTCGCAGAAAAGCGCCATCGTTTTCCAAACGCGATTTTATAGCATTTCCGCTGTCATCCCTGCTGTTGTAAATCGAAATCAGGTAGTTCTGCACAAGCATGGATGTTGCCAAAGCGTTGTTACGTGTTTTGTTCATTTGTCCACGATCTTCCAAACGTAAAAGACGGCTCGACTTTTCGGTAATTTCTTTTTTCAGACGCTTGTATTCCTCTTCGCTCAAATCGGCAATTACATCTACAATGAGTTTATTGCGATATTCATCGGCTTTTTTGAGCCTGCTTGCAAAAATACGAATGGTGTTGTCCAAATCTTTCTTTATATCTACTTCGTAAATTGATTTTCCGAGCGAGGCGATATAATCGGAAATAACTACATCTCTGCTGTCGAAATCCATTGTTAAGCGGTCGTTATACGACAAATCGTACTCAAAAACAAGCGTGGATTCGGAGCTGTTTTGTTTGGACGTTAATTCCATTTGATAATCGTTAAGCAAACTGGTCAGTTTTTTGTTGATTTCTTCCACATGCTTTTTCAGTTCGGCTACCGTAGCAATTATGTTTGTAAAAATAATATAGGCGGCTTTGCGGCGTTCTGTTTCCAATTTGTCTTTCAAAATTTTCTGTGCCGGACGTGCAATAAGTTCCGTCAATCGTTCTTCCTGTCCGCTTTTGGTTTTGAACAACTTTTTAGTATAATCTTCATATTCTATGTAGTTTTTGCTGTCCAAAGCGCTCAATGCATCTTGCCATTTCTTGTCGAAAACAACGCTTTCGGTTTCCATTTCGCCTTTGAACTGATTTAAAATTTTATCCAAAGAGCTAAGAAATTCCAATACGTTGCCCACGCCGTTCTCGGCATGTAATAACGTGCTTACTTCTTTTTTCAATTCAGCCACAATGTCATTGCTCTTTGAGGCAAGGTCTTTTTCGCCCGGAAATTCAGGAAGAGTATGGATATACTTGTTTATAGCCGCTTTTATTTCGGTTATTGAATCCTTAATATCGGGCAGAGGAAGTTTAACGGAATTGATCTTCTTCGGAGTATAAATACTATCAATCAATAAATTGTATTGATCTCCATCTTCGCGCACACTCGCTTTTTCCGTCCAGTTTACGGCTTTCTGCTGAATGTCTGCATCTTTATACTGTAATTTGCGAATCACTTCGATAGCCGCTTTCAGTCCGTAGATTTCGGCAAGTAAATCACCCTTGTAAACCACTTGACAAGCTCCGAGCGACTGCACCCAACCCAGTTTGGGCGAGATATTGAAGTTGCCGTTTTTCCAACCGGTATTGCTTTGCCCCGATTTGACTTTACTACCCATTTCGCCGCCTGCCACATAAAGACATGTGCCTACCACTTCGCAAAGTTTTTTGATATTATCCACCCGTTTGCCGTTTTCCGTTTCGTTGTCAATGACGTAAAACTCGTCGTATAGCGGCGATTTTAATTCTTTGATTGAGCCGTTGAGCGTAACTTTTATGGGGTTATCGTTTGATGCACCCATGAGATAGTCCAAATCCAAAATAGCCGAATAGGCGTTTGCCACTACGCGCGGCGATTTATTGGTCGAAGGATCCATTGTGCGGAAAACACTGTGAATAACGCCGTAGCCAATAATATTTACTTGATTTTGATATTTGTCGCGAATCAGTTGAGCGACATTCAGAAACGATCCGCAACCTGTACCGCCTGCCAGCGATATCGCAATATGCACATCAATCGGTTGATTTTTTTCTTCGTCGTGTTCAAAACTGTTTTGAATGTTTTTTACCTGTGTAACGCAATCGGCAATGCGACGGTCGATACTATCCTTAATCATTTCCGTGAGGAAACGTCCATACGTACGCACCTGGCTTGCACCATCACTAATTCTGTCGCCGATAAAGCGTGTGTTTGCACCGAACATCCAGGAATATTCGCCTTGTTCGCTACGCACATTGTAGAGTTGTTTGGGACTTGAAAGATTTTTCAGACTCAGAAAATCGTCCTTCATATCTGTTGCCAGATTCGGATCGTTTTCTGCGGTTAAATCGAAGTCGATTGCGGCAAAGGCAATCTGTTCAGGAATCTTGCCTTTTCCATACGCATCTTCGTACATTTTTTTTGTTTTTGAAATTGCCAATATACCGGTTCCACCAATCCCGATATAAATAGAAGGTCTAATTGTTGCCATAAACTATTTTTTTTTAAAGATTTATTATGTTTTTAATTTTTATGCTGTTGTGATTGTTGCTTGTTGTCCGTTTTCATTGACTATTGTGAATGGTTCTTTACGTACGGTTTCATCTGGGTGTAACTCAAATTCGCCCAGCCCAGAAATTCGGACATTGTGGCGCGTACCGCTTTTTATGGTTACGGGGTGTGTCCAAAAATCGTTCACTTCCACTTTTACCACTCCTATAAAGAATTTGTGAAAAATAGAAAATCGCGTATTTTTATTGGTACAAAGCAGTTGATAGGCATGCCCCATATTTATTCTCTGTTCGCCCGCGCCATCATCATAATCAATGTAGAGTTTGGAAAATTTCGTACTCGGGTTGAGTATGCGGGAAATAATGAAACAAGCGGTCAGAAGTGTAACGATTACTACCAAAATCCAGAACAGCAATAATCCCATTGGATTATACACATTGTCCTTTGTGATTGTCCATTCGTGCGATAACAGTCTTTCTTTTTCCAAATCAATATTGTCGATATAGTCCAATCCGCCGGCGTTTTTTACGCGCAAACCCAAATGGATTGTTTCGTCTTCGTATTGGCCACCTGCGGGCAAAATAATTTGAAGCGTGATTATTTTTCCGTTTTCTTCCGTGCTAATACTCAAAACATTTTCCTCACACTTCATACCATTTTTCAGCAAAACAATGTCTTGTGCGGGTTCCGATTCGTATGCGCAGTATACGGTGTCTTTGGTTGCCGTTTCTTTTCCTTTGACCACAATTAACGCTATTGCTTCGGTAATCGAATCCAACGCTGTTTCGTTAAATTCAAACTGGAGTTTTTTAGTCAACGTGTCCGGTTGATACTTATCAAACAAAAAGTCTGAATAATAACTTGCTTTTCCCCAATCTGTTCTTGTAACATTGGCCTTTTTCGGTGGTTCATCGCACGATGCAACTACGAGCGATAACAGCCATATCGAAGGTATCATTTTATTCCACATAATGTATCTTTAATGTTTTAACAGGTTTATTGATCAGAACGAATTGTATATCGTTGGGAGAAATGGTAACGGTTTTCCCTTCTTTTTGAATTTCTCCCTGATTGAGTATATCAATGTGTAGCGAAACAGGATATTCTACCACTTTATCTTCAAGCATTTTATTTCGTATATTTTCTTCGTCATCCAGACGGAAGAAAACGCGGAGATCTCTGCCTATTTCAAGTGTTTGATGGATATTGACGTAAGGATTGGCGGCAGACTGAACTTTTACTCGCATTTTTGTCGGCAAATCCGGCATTGCATTGTTTTTGGACTCAAAATGGATTTCCACCGGTTTCCCTTGGTTATCTTTCACATTGAAGTTGTCTGTCGAAGGCTCTAATATGATAAAATCGGTTACGACCGAAAGCGTTTGCGTTTTTTCTTCTTCCTTCAATGTTTCAAACACTTTTTTGTCAGGCACAGCCTTGTTGTTAAGCATAATATAAAGCAAATAGGCATTTTTTTCCTTGGCATAGATTTTCCAACCTTTTAGGAGTTCTACCAATGCAGCGTTTCCACCCGACAATTTTTCGGATTGCGTTCCATCGGTTAAAAGAATGAGTGTATTCTCGTTACCGCTTTTAACAAGATTTTTTTTTGCATATTCTATTGCTCCCACAATATCGGTATTGGTTTCCTGCTCATTTGTGTAATTTTCAATTCTTTGAATGATTTCACGCTTCCCTTCTACTGTGGCTTGCCTTGTCCAGGGTTCAAATGTTAAATGCTCATCCTGGAACGGAAGTACAACTATTTCCGTCGTTTCGTCTTCAATGCTATTAATGGTATTTACAAGAAAATCCCTGACATCGTTGTAAATGTCCAATTCTCGCTGATACGGATGCTTTGCAACACCCCTATATCCTTTCATCGACAGCGTTACGTCCCACAAATAAATGTATCGTTTGGCTTGCGCCGTAAGCGTTGCCTGCGCCGCAAACCAGAGTACAATTAATAATAATAGTATTTTTCTCATCGGTTTGTAATTTTTGAATGATTTAATAATGTTATTGTTAATATTCTAAATATCACGGATAAAGCAATAAATGTTGTGCCTGCTTTCAACTGCATTATGAGAATATTTGAATGCATTTTGAAATTTAACAACAGCAGCGCTACCAAAAACACATCAAGCATATTCCACTTGTCCAAATATTGCAAAAAACGGTTTGTATTATTCCGGAAAATTCGTACAAGCAAGGCTGTAAATTCAACAATCGGCATTAGAAAAGTAAAGAGCAAAATCACGATTGCCAACAGATACTCCTTGCCCTCAAAAAACATTTGCACGGATTTTAAAATGGTAATTTCTTTGTAACCAAATTTCCCAATAATTTGCGTGTGTGTAGAAAGCATCGGGAAATACATTCCCAAAGCGAAAAACACGATGGTGAGGGTTAGTGCAATGATGCCAAGTATTTTTGAGGTTTCCTGCGTCATTTCTGCAACTCATCCATTTCTACATCCAGTTCTTTCAAAATCTCGCTAATAGCTTCCTGCGCGTCTTTGCCCGCCTTTTGTACCTCTTCGTAGAATTTTTGCAGATCGCTATGCATGTTGTTGTCAAGATAATACTGTACCTGCTTTTTTATTTCATCCTCATCAAGTGTATCCAACAATTGCCGGACGGTAACAATCGCCTCATCCAGATTGCGGTAATAATGCCATTTTACCTGATTGGCTTTGATAGCGATTTGCTCTTTCAAGGTAAATTTATCTTCGAATTTGTTGTACCATTCGTCCGAAAATTTCCTGTATTTTTCGGTTTGTTTCTCCCACGTTTCGTCGTCGTAGGTTTTGTAATTATCCGAAACTTCGGATACAAAGGCATTGTACTTTTCGAGGTACGATTCTTTCGACATCGGCGCGCAAGCCGCCAAACAAAGTACCACAACGCAGGTAGCGAGGACCTTTATGCTTTTAGTTACTTGTAAATGTTCCATTTTTATTATAAGTTTAACGTTTACTCCTTTCTGTATGGAATGCCACATCCTGAGCGCCGACGGATTTACAGAGGATAGCGGGACAGACCCACCAGACAATAAAAGGCACAAAAAAGCCCCTTTGGTTTTTCTTTCCGGTAGGAAGAATACCAAACGGACCCGTTCGATTGATTACGTCAGATTCAATCGGTTGAATCAGGCATATGCTTTTGTAATTTATTGATTCAGAACAACAATAGGGGAGGGAACCGGAAGCATCATTTTGAGAATTTCTCAAATATTGCTTATAACAGAAGCTAAAACCGTACCTATTTCTTGCTTTTCCGTACATTTGACTTCGTCGATTTTTCAATTCCTTAATGCGTGTTTTTTGTGATTGTAATTATAAAATATTTTGTATATTCAACTTATCACTAACGCTTTTACAAGGGCAAAGATAATCTTTTTTTTTATTACGTCAAATTTTGTTCTTCATTTTTTTTGCAAACGCAGATTCAAGTAACCCATGCAATTTTTTTATAAAACGAGTCTTTAGACGATTCACAGTTAAGTAATTTTCTGGGTCTTCTGTTCATTTGGGATTGAAAAAGATAAATATCACTGTCGATAAAGTTCTTAAAATCTTGTTTTTTAGGTATATACTTCCTAATTACAACTACAAAGTAAAAACTTTTTTCTCAATCTCCGTTGGGGGCATGTCCCCAACGGAGATTTTTTCTTACTTTAGTTGCATTTACTATTTGAACTTACCTATGACTTCAGTAAAAAGTCGTCCCTTTATTCGATCGCCGAGTTCACCACTTTCACCATCCTATCGCCGGCAATTACCATATACACGCCACGTGCGCGGAGCGGGACAAACGCTTCCCGTCCGGTCGCTTTGGCTTTGTAGAAAAGCTGGCCTTGCATGTTATAGATTGTCCAGGACTCGCCCGGTATCAGACCGCTTACATGCAGTTTGTTACCCGTAACGTATGCTTGCAGCATTTTCGTCTGCGACACTTCGTTGATACCGGTCAGTGTGTAATTATAGTAGAGGTCCAGCGATACCGGCGACAAGCCTTCCACCGATACGGTAAGCCGCACGCCATAGATGCCGGGAGCCAGGTTACCGACCGGAACCAGTGTTACGTAGTGTTCATGTCCCGGCTGCAAGCCCTTGTGCCACCACACAGCCTGTCCGTCTATCAGGAGGCTGAACTTGTCCGCGTGTACGCCGGTGAGGGCAAACAACTGTTCGCCGGTGTGGACATTACCCGTGTTGGTTACGCGCACCCTTAGCGTTCCCGCGTGGTGCAGTTCGATACGTTTCACCGGTATGGTTACGTGAGGCGTCGCTACGATGATGCCCGGAAGGATGCCTGCCGTCGCCGTCGCCGTGCCGCGTGTCAGCGTTACGGAGAATATAAACCAGCCGTCCGTGCCCGAAGGCTCGGCTTCCGTACCCGCTACCGCAGGCGTTACGGACGTTACCGTTACATTGCCGATGATGGGAATAACCGCCGTGCGGAGTTGTACGCCGTGCGAAGCGCCGAACAGTGCGTTGAGCATGCCTGTCAGCCAGCCCTCAATGCTTTGCGCATCATTGCCTGTTGCCTGTGCAATGCGGTACGTTCCGCCTTCGATAGCTGCTTTCGCTGCATCCACAGCTTTTATGTCCGTCTGCGTCGGCAACAGGCAGAACGTGGCGGCGATGGTTACGTTGTATGCAGGCATGGTGAACGAGCGGACGGAACCTGTTCCCGACAACGTTACCGGCGTTGACGGACTATCTGTACGGTAAGCCGTAATTGCGTTCAGCATATAACCTGCTGAGGGCGCGATTGCCAGCGAAACCGTTTCACCTGCGGCGGCGGACGTCTGGTTTGCCGTTACCGTGCCGTTGGACGTCGAGAGGACTGTTACCGCGTAGGAAGACGCCGTAACCGTTACGGCAGCTACGTTACTTCTCGCTTCGGCGGTCGGTATTCCATTCACGGAGGAGTTTGTGTTCGTTACCACTGCATAATAATAGCGAGTACCGGTCGCAGCCGTCGGGGGCGAATAGATGCTGTCGGTCGCTCCGTCGATGGCCGTTCCGTAGCTGTTACTGTCCGACGAGCTGTCATACCATCGATACGAGAGCATGCCGCCATCGGAAACGCTTGCCGAAACAGACAGGGATGTACTGTCATCCTGCGTTACCGTCCGGCTCTGCGGATGCGAGGTGATGTTGGGCGTTTCGGCATTGATGGTCAGCGTAACCGTTACGACAGCTACGTTACTTCTCGCTTCGGCGGTCGGTATTCCGTTCACGTAGTCGTTCGTGTTCGTTACCACTACATAATAATAGAATGTACCGGTCGAAGCCGTCGGGGGTGAATAGCTGTTGCCGGTCGCGCCGTTGATGGCCGTTCCGTAGTTGTTACTGTCCGACGTGCTGCCATACCATTGGTACGAGAGCGTGCCGCCGTCGGAAACGTATGCCGAAACAGACAGGGATGTACTACCGCCTTGCGTTACCGTCCGGCTCTGCGGATGCGAGGTGATGGTCGGCGTTTCCGCACTGACATACGCCGTGGCCGTAATCGTGCCGTTTCGGTCGGCAGAGTTGACGGTGGCGATTCCTTTTTTCAACTCTACGGAGAAGATGAACGCGCCGTTTGTTCCCGAAGGATCGCCGGACGTTCCCGCAATTGCCGCCAGGAAGCTGTTGGGCGTAATCGTTATATCACTTGCCGTAACCGGATCAAGGGCGAGCGCGTTCACGTCCTGCAGGGCGTTGATTTGAATAGCCAGCCATGTCTTTACATCCGTTTCGGTATTGGCCGTAACCATGTCAACCGTCCAACTTGCGTCCGGCAAACCTTCGATAAGGGTTTTGGCCGCATCGACGTCTTCCTGATCGGGATGGGTGAACGTTGCCGTAACCGTTACGTCGTAGGCGGGCATAACGAAAGTATAGTCGCCGCTCGTTTCCGTCAAGAAGACGTCCGTTCCCGGATCGCCTGTCTTGCAGGCGGAAATAGTAGCCAACTGATAGCCGGCGTCGGGTGAAACGGTCAGCGTAACCTGTTCGTTTTCTGCGTATGCTGCCTTGTCAGGCGTAACCGTACCGCCGATCAATGCGATGGTACTGACGCCGTAGGTTGCTGCGGTAATTTCCACAAAGAGGGCTTTTACCGTTACATTCGCGTTCAGATAGTGCGTATAAGTGTTCGTGCTGCCCTTCGGTACCACGACTCCGTCCACAACCCAGTGAGAGAACTTGTGCGTTTCCGCATAAGCCGATTTTACCGTAGCGGTAAAGACAATGCTGTTGCCTTCCCCAACGCTGCCTCCGCTGTAAACAGACCCCGTGCCCGATGTTGCGCTTACGGTTCCGATGGTTAGGCCCGAAAAGGGTTCGGCGCTGAAAGTTACAACATATTTCAGGGCTGATGCCGATGCAAATGCGGCTTGTACATCCAGGTCTGCCGTAACCGTTGCCGTATAAGTCAATGTATTCACTCCGGCCACTCCGTTCACGTACCAGCGTTTGAATATCTGTCCTGCCGCCGGTTGTGCGGTGAAAGTAACCGTTGTGCCGCCGCCAACGGGATTCCCGCTACTCAATGGCACACCTGCCACTGTCGCCGTTACCGTGCCGCTGCCTTCTTGGACGCCGAAGGTTACGACGCAGGTGGCGATAGCTTCAAATACAACTTCTACTGCGGTAACGCTGCCAAGCCCCGTAAGGAGTAGTTCGTTGGACGTATTGCTCGAAACCGTTACGTCGTTCACTTTCCATTCCTTCACCACGTAGCCGTTGTTGGGCGTCGCGACGAATTTCAAGTCCGTGCCGGCAAACAGTTCCGTGCCGCTGCTAAACGGCGCCGTACCGGAATAA
>JAISYG010000129.1 GCA_031270075.1 Dysgonamonadaceae bacterium | reverse complement strand
CGCTCTTTTGAGGGGGCACACGCATTCGCCGTCATCCGATCAGTCATCGACACTATCCTCAAAAACGGTCAGAATGTAGTGGAAGGTTTAGCGGTGGTGCTAAGAGGGTGAATAGTTACAAAATTTGCATGTAATTTGCACACCGATTATTTTCTTTGCTATTTTTGCCACAAAATCAGGCGATAATGACGAAATGATATTAATGACCTGGAAGTATATTTTGACTCGCAATTGTCCGACTGCGAATATTTTGTGGAGTCCCAAACTCAGATTACAAATAAGGAATAATTTTCTCCAACCGGTTGCTACGCGAACCTTTAATCAAAATATGATAACCCCGGAGGGGATTTGCCTGCAAATATTCCACTAACGCATCGGTCATTGGAAATAATTTCCATTCGGACGGTAAAGACGTGCATGCAGCATAATTTTCACCGATTAAAAAGACTGTATGAATATCCGGCAAAATATAATCCGTTAATTGTTGATGTTCTTCCCGGCTGTAATCGCCCAATTCCTTCATTTCTCCCAATATCAGCATTTTCGGACGGACTTTCAGGGCGTTAAAATTTTCCAAAGCTGCTTGCATACTGCTGGGATTGGCATTATAAGCATCTATAATCAGATGGTTGCGACCGGTATCGACGTGTTGCGAGCGGTTATTGACCGGAATGTAATTTTCAATGGCCGCATTGATGGTTTCTCTTTCCACGCCAAAATAACTCGCAACGCAAATAGCAGCCAATACGTTTTCAAAATTATAACTTCCAGCCAAATGGGTGGTAATCGAACCCCCGTCCCATTCCATAGTTAAAACGGGAGCCGATGCCACGATTTTTCCGCGAATAAGGGCCTCGGAAGTAGTTCCGTAACGGATCACTGAGGGTAAAGAACCATATAAATCCCTCAATACCGGATTATCCGAAGAAGCAAAAACCGTTCCACCCCTACTCCGCAGAAAATCGTAGAGTTCGACTTTGGTACGAATAACGCCTTCAAAAGAGCCGAAACCTTCCAAATGCGCTTTTCCTACATTGGTAATCAAACCGTAACCGGGTTCGGCAATCCGGCATAAAGCGCGGATTTCGCCGGGATGGTTGGCGCCCATTTCAATAACGGCAAACCGGTGTTCCGGTTGCAATTGCAATAAAGTCAGAGGTACGCCGATATGGTTATTCAGATTGCCCTGCGTATAAAGTGTGGAATATTGGGACAATAAGGCAGCGGCAATCAGTTCTTTGGTCGTGGTTTTCCCATTTGTACCGGTAACGGCAATAACAGTTGCCGGCATCTGTTTCCGGTGATAATTGGCTAAATCCTGCAAAGTTTGCAATGCATTGTCTACACGGATGATTCGTTTGTCGTTCGGCAAATCGGTGCGGTCGCCAACCGCATAAGCCGCTCCGGCTGCCAATACCTGTTCGATATAATCATTTCCATCGAAGGTATCGCCTTTCAGGGCGAAAAACACGGCGTCCGGCGGACAAGTGCGGCTATCGGTACTGACAACCGGATGTTGCTGGAAAACAGAGTATAATTGTTCTATGTTGATCATAATATTCATCTATTTGCGGAACAAAGATAACCAATCGGCTTGATTTATGCACAAAAAATCGTATTTTTGCAGCATGAAGGCAAATCGACAGGCATTGTTTCCAAAAGTGATGGGGATATTGAATATTACTCCTGATTCTTTTTTTGCCGACAGCCGCAAACAAACGGAAAAAGAAATTGCCGAACGGGCCATTCAGTTATTGGAAGAAGGAGCTGATATGATCGACGTGGGTAGTTACTCGTCGCGTCCCAACGCTGCCTTTGTCAGCGAGGAAGAAGAAATGAACCGTCTACGTTTCGGATTGGAAATTCTTTTCCGCGAAGCGCCTCAGGCCGTAGTTTCCGTCGATACATTCCGGGCAAATGTTGCCCGCGAATGTGTAGAAAAATTCGGCGCCGCAATCATCAACGATATTTCTGCCGGTGGCATGGATGAAAAAATGTTCGATACGGTGGCGCAATTACAGGTTACCTACATCATTATGCATATGCAAGGCACACCGCAGACCATGATGGAATACACTCATTACGACAACCTGACGCCGGACATCCTGTTTTATTTCACCGAAAAAATCCATCGGTTACATAAAAAAGGAGTACAGGATATTTGGATAGATCCCGGATTCGGTTTCAGTAAAACCACCGAACAAAATTACGCCGTTTTGAATCGCTTGGAACAATTCTCCGTCTTCGGACTGCCGATTCTGGTGGGTTTTTCCCGGAAAACGATGATACGGGAGCTCCTCAGCGTTTCTCCGGAAGAAGCTCTGAATGGCACTACGGCATTGAATATGTTTGCCTTGACGAAAGGAGCCCATATTCTCCGTGTACACGATGTTAAAGAGGCCGTACAAGCGGTTCGAATGTATAATAAAATCCTTCAATCATGATACAATTCGGTATAAAAGATGTAATCGATATTCTTTTAGTCGCTTTTTTCCTTTATGAAACTTATCTTTTGATGAAGAAAACAGGCGCTACTCCCATTTTCCTCGGCGTATTGGCTTTCATCAGTATATGGTTATTGGTATCGAAAATATTCCAGATGCGATTAATCGGCAGTATTCTCGATAAATTTATCGACGTCGGACTGATTCTGTTAATCGTTGTTTTCCAACGGGAAATACGGCATTTTCTGCAACAATTGGGTTCCAGTAAAGGGATTAAAGCCTTAACCAAATTACTCAAACCCCGGAAAACAGATAACGTGGAAGACGACATTTCTTTCATTATGCCCATTGTGATGGCTGTCATTAACATGTCCAAACGGAAAGAAGGCGCCCTGATTGCTATCCAGCAAAATGCATCATTGGATACTTTTATCGAAACAGGAGAAGAAATCAATGCTAACATCAGCACTCGCTTAATCGAAAATATATTCTTCAAAAACAGTCCATTACATGATGGAGCGATGATTATTTCAGGTAAAAAAATCAGGGCGGCAGCCTGTATTCTGCCTGTATCGCAACAATTGGATATTCCCAAACGATACGGTTTGCGCCATCGTTCGGCTCTGGGCTTAGCAGAACAAACCGATGCAAAAGTGGTTATCGTATCGGAAGAAACCGGTAAAATTTCTTTAGCGCATAATAATCAGTTGTATACAAGTATTTCGCCGGAAGAACTACAAAAGATGTTAATCTCAAACGACTAAGTAATGGAAAGTTGATACCTTTTTGCTTTCCGAATCGGATAAATTATTGTAATTTTGCGCTGTTAAAAAACTCGTTAATTAAATAATGTATCATTATGAAAGTTGGAATTCCAAAAGAAATCAAAAACAATGAGAGTCGCGTTTCATTGACTCCGGGCGGCGCCCATGCTTTCGTTCAACACGGACATGAAGTGTATATTCAGGCCAACGCCGGGGTAAACAGCGGATTCAACGATGAATCTTACATCCAAGTAGGCGCAAAAATCCTTCCTACAGCCGAAGAAATTTTTTCGATCGCCGAGATGATTATCAAAGTAAAAGAACCGATTGAGAGCGAATATAAATTGATCCGCCCCAACCAATTATTGTTCACCTATTTCCACTTCGCGGCGGATGAAACGTTGACAAAAGCCATGATGAATAGCCATGCCGTTTGTCTGGCTTACGAAACGGTTGAAAAACCCGACCGATCGTTACCCCTGTTAATTCCGATGTCGGAAGTGGCCGGAAGAATGTCGATTCAGCAGGGAGCGAAATATTTGGAAAAACCGCAAGGTGGAAAAGGGATTCTGTTGGGCGGCGTGCCGGGCGTAAAACCGGCCAATGTATTGGTTTTGGGCGGCGGTATTGTGGGGACCCATGCGGCGCTGATGGCGGCAGGTTTGGGCGCTCGTGTTACCATTATGGATATCTCGCTTCCTCGTTTGCGTTATTTGAGCGAAATTATGCCGGCCAATGTAGATACCATGGTTTCGAGCCGTTACGATATCGAACAATTCCTACCGAATGTTGATTTGGTGGTTGGCGCGGTATTGATTCCGGGCGCCAAAGCCCCCTGGCTGATTACAAAAGACATGTTGTCGCTTCTCCCGAAAGGTTCGGTTTTAGTGGATGTAGCTATCGACCAGGGCGGATGTTTTGAAACTTCGCATCCCACTACTCATGCCCATCCGGTTTATGAAGTAGAAGGCATTATTCACTATTGTGTAGCGAATATTCCGGGAGCTGTTCCGATGACTTCGACGGTGGCTTTGACCAATGCTACCCTGCCTTACGCCTTGTTGCTGGCCGATTTGGGTTGGGAAACCGCCTGCGAAAAGTATGCCGATTTGCGCGAAGGATTGAATATTGTTCACGGAAAGGTGGTGAATAAGGCTGTGGCGGAAACGTTTGGGCTTTGATAATTCCACTATAGGAATATATTAAAAATCGTTTGTCATGGCGGGCTTGATCTGCCATCTCCTGAGCAGCGTTCATTGTCATTTCCATTCTATTGTTGGAAAATAACAATGAACGAATATCGGGGGATTGAACCCGATCGATTGTTTTGCAATTGCGGGTCTACGTTTCCTGCTTCATTCCTCGCAGTTCGCCATGACTTTTGAAACAGTTTCTTTTAAATTGAATAACCGGAAACAAGTTCCGCTCTTATTCGTGGTGGGTGTTAGCCAATTAGTAACGATATAATTGATAGTCCGGGTAGAACTTCCTCCATTACTCCCGTATTGCAATTCATTCGCTGTCAGAATCCGGTATTCACCGGACGAACGGCGCGTTAGCGCTTCCCCTTCGTTGTAAGAAGCGCCCTGAAGCCTGATGTTTACGGGTATCTTTTCGCCCCAACCCGCATCCGGCCATTCTTTCCGCACGAGCCTAAAATCAAAATCAGGCTCACGAGCAGGATGCTCGCATAAAATACGGTTTTGTTGATTTGTTTTCATATTTGGAAACTAAAATTAAAAACTAAAAATTAATCATTGATTAAAAGGGTAACCACAAGTCGCCATCGTCAATACGGGAGGTGTCATACTCTATCGTTTCGTTGTCCCTGTCCGACGCGCCGATCGTACCATACACCTGAATAGACTACCGCTTCGGCTATGCCTTCGTCCATTTTTACCCGGTAGAGGATTACCGTTGGGGGCACATACATCTTTTTTTCATGTTTTTTTATTCTTATTTATATTCATTACTTATTTCAATCTTAGCGCTCTTTGCGCCTTTGCGGTTAAAAAACACATCCCTTATGTTTAACCGCAAAGGCGCTAAGAGCGCTAAGAAACGAAGAAAAATTTGCGTGTATTTGTGTAATTCGCGTTCCTCCATTCCGAGGAACAAATATAAGTAACCCCCAGTAAAGCGGAGCAACTGGGAGATGTGAGGCGCGCGCTCCTAATTTTTCCTCCCGCTCTTTTTCGCTCAAGGGCAGAAAATTAGACAACCGCACTATTCCCACTCTCCTGGGTTCTTCTTCCCCATAAGGAAGATGACCCAACGGACATGTGATCATCTGTATGCCGGATTCAAGCGGTTGAACCGGATATGAATTTATGTAAATTATTAATTTACAGCAAAGTCTGCGAGGGAGTGGGTGAGGTAAACAAAAATCGAGAACTCCTCCAACAGGATTTATGGAGGGATGCCGGACGTTGAATATGTTTTTTTAATGGATACATTTTCTCAAATCAACCTTTTTTACAACGGATATTATAAAATATTTTATATATTTCGCTGTTTTCCAACGGTTTTTCCGGAACAAAGAAACTCTTTCTTTTTTATTACTGTCCGCTAAACATTTTATTACTCAAAAAAATCAGGGCTGATTTCTAAAGATGGAAATCAGCCCTTTTTTGGTTAATTTTGGTCTCCAAACTAAAAAATTAAACCAATGGGCA
>JAISYG010000108.1 GCA_031270075.1 Dysgonamonadaceae bacterium | reverse complement strand
TAGAAATTTTTTGAGTACCCAAAATTAGGAAGATTTTAGGAAAACTCAAAGGCCGAGCTTGAGAAAGTTCGCATTTTAACTATTAAAAAAAGGGCATGTCACTTTTGACACACCCTCTTTTCTGGGTGGCCCCCCCCGCTCGGCGTAGGCTGGAACTTTCGTCGAGCGAGGGTAGCATCGTCCATGGAAAAATTGGGCGATGATTTGCAGCATTGGAATTTTTGCTGTTATTCTACTCTTTCGTCGCCTCAATCACCCCGCGGAAATAGCCGATCGATTCCCCGATGCCGATAAACGGGTCGCTCATATCCTTTTCGTGTTCCAGACTGCAAACGCCGGTGTAACGGACTTCCCGCAAAGCACGGACAAAGGCCGGAATGTCGATCACCCCGCGCCCGATTTCTACCGAATAACCGGCTTTGGTGTTTCCGGTAACATCTTTAATATGAATGTCGAATACACGACTGTGGTAGCGTTTCATATCCGCTGCCGGGTCTTTGCCGTTGCGCGTATCGTGCCCGATATCCAAACACATGCCGATGCGGGGGTCTAAATCTTTTACGTGTTTCCATACATCTTCCGCATCGGGATACAAGGCAATATCGGGGCCATGCAAATGGATGGCGTAGTGGAAGTCGTATTCTTTGACCTTTTTATCTACGTAGGGCAACAGTTCTACATTCGGAACGCCGACAATCAGTTTGACTCCCACCCGTTGGGCGTAGTCGAAAGCGCGATCTACTTCTTGTTCGGTTTTCATGTAAATGGGGCCTACGGCATAGCCTGTTACCCCTTTGGCCGCTAATTGGGCATGGAAAGCGGCGATTTCAGCATCCGTACTGTTGAGCGGCAAATGAAAATCTTTGATGCACAGATAATGCACATGGGTCTTTTGCAGCGTTTCCAGTGTTTTATCCAAACCAAACTTCACAAAAGTGTAGCCGGCCATGCCGATTTTGAATGTTTCTCCTGTTTCGGGCGGCAACTGTTCGCGGTTCAGTTCTTTGATTTTGATGTTCTTGTAAAAAACCTCATCGCCATGATCTTGCAAGAGGATATGACCTTCCGTCGCATTACCGAAACGAGGCCAGTCGGCATATTTGCTGTATGCAACCAAAGCGTTAAATTCCTGTGTATTGCGCACATATTCCACCACTTTAACCCCGTTGAGGTAATGTTGCACGCGATTTCCTTCCACAATAATCGTAGCCGTATTGAATGCGGTTTCATCGAAATGATAACCGGGCGCAGTGCGGTCGGGCGAAATCAGGTCGTACAAAGCGCCCAGCGTGCGGTTGCCTTTTACGCCCAATTGGGCGTCCGGATGATTGTTATCGTCCAACAACTGAAATTCACAACCGATGGCAGAGCCTGCGCCTTTGTTGAGTTCCGGGTCGACAAAGTACTTGATGCCGCTATTGGCGCCTTTCGTGATTTTGAAATCGACTTTCAAAATAAAATTCCGATAGGTGCGGGTGGTGATGATGTCGCCGCCGTTGGTCGATTCCTGTCCGCTGCTGGGCAGCACCCGCAGCACACCGTTTGCGATAGCCCACCCTTTGGCGGGAAAGGCGTTGATTTTGGCGCCTCGCCAGCCTTCGGTAGTCTTACCGTCCCACAAGAGTTTCCAGCCATCGGCTCTCTCTTGTTCCGACAAAGTGTTGTCTTGACACATAGCTTGTTGTGTAGATAATGCAATAAACAGCGATAAGGCTGCTATAAAAATATTCTTATTCATTTTCGATTCGTTGATTTATAATTTATAATATTCTTCCCAGCCCTTGCGTGGCGGTATTTGCGTCAGCATAGCGTCGGCAAAGGCGTTATTGGTAATGCGTTGTGTTTTCCGGTCGAACAGGATCTTGGTATTCAGGCGTTGCGCCATCACACCCAGCGAGAATACCTGGCTCAACGGACCGTGAATTTCAAACGGTGAGCGCGTTTTTTCTTCACCCATGCAGGCCAACAGGAAATTGGCGAAATGATTGGACGGGCTTTTCGGTACTTCCGGCAAGCGCGAAGCCATCGCTTTCGCTTTTTCTTCCGGGATAATCGAAAGCGTACTTCCGTGCGATCCGCCTTTGAAGGTCAGTTCTTTACTGTAAATAATCTTTCCCGGATTCAGTTTCGACGGTTGCAGTCTGCCGCCTGCCACGGGAGGAATGTTCGGGTCGATATCCGATGTGCCGTAGCCTGCCGGTACTGCCGGGATGTTGTTGATACCGTCGTACCAGGTGATATCTACCGCGGGCATCTTTCTCCTTTCCGGGAAACGGAACAACAGGGTGGTCGATAACGGATAATAATAATCGTTATGCCCCTCCAGTTTCAGCGGATTGATTTCGTAAGGCAATCCCAGATCGAGAAATTCGTGAATAGTATCCAAGATGTGCGCACCCCAATCGCCCAGGGCGCCCATTCCGAAATCGTACCAGCAACGCCATTGTCCGAGGTGATAATCCTTGTTGTAATCGTGGAATTGCGCCGCGCTCAACCAAACATCCCAATCCAGCGTTTCGGGCAGCGGCTCGGCTTTCGGATAGCGCGTGCTGTAAAGTTTCGGATCGAATTTGTGCCAGCGCCGCTCGCTGTTCATGTGAGCGGTTACTTCCGTTACGTCTTGGATAATCCCGGCGTCCTGCCAGGCTTTGAACTGGAAATAATTGGCTTCGGAATGACCTTGATTACCGACTTGCGTAACTACATGCTTGTGCCTCCTGGCGGCATCCATCATCAATTCGGCTTCGTAAAAAGTGCGCGCCATGGGTTTTTCCACATAAACGTGTTTGCCCAGCGACAGGGCCAGCATCGATGCCGGGAAATGTGCATGGTCGGGAATGGCTACCGATACGGCTTCGATGCTGTTTCCCATCCGGTCGAACATTACCCGGAAATCCTTGAAATGTTTGGCGTTAGGAAATTTAGCCACTATTTCCTGCGTGTGGGGAGCGCCCAAATCCACATCGCAAAGCGCCACGATATTGACCAAACCGGTTTTGTCGAACTCCCGGATGATTTCCGCTCCCCGGTTACCGATACCGATACATGCTAAATTTACTTTCCTGTTAGCGCCTGAGATACGCGCATAGGAAGCTGCATTGTTTGCTTTTACAGCGTTCAACCCGCCGATGGCCAATCCGGCGGTCATTAATCCGCCTGTTCTTAAAAAATCTCTACGTGTAATCATGTTTTTATTTATTTAGAATGATGAATAAAAGGGTTACCAGGTGTAATTAAAACCGAAGCTCAATACTTCGTTGAGTTGCACATATCCTAAACGGTTGTCCCGTTTGATTTTCGGTGTATCGTCGAATCGCCCGTAGAGGTACAGGCGGGTAGAAAAATAGCGGTTCAGCGACAGATTCAATTCGTTTTCCGATTCAAAAATCGCCTTTTCGTAGTTTGTAAAATACTTGGCACGCGAACTGAACGTTACTTGCTTGTTGAAATTGACCGTAATTTTGGCGTTCAAAGTCGAACCCACATCCAGTAGAAAGCTTTTGTCGACCGGGATTCCGTACCGGTTTTGATTCAAAACATCCGAATTGGCCACCCAAGTGTATTGAATGGACAGGGGGGATAAATCGACCGCCAGATTCACTTTTTTATTTTTGTCCTTTTTTGAAGTTTTGTTCAGTTGGTATTTGATACCGAAAATACCCATATTGATTTGCAACGGGGATAACAACGATGAAGTATAGACCTGACTGTTTTCCTTGTAACTCCGGAACAGCTTCGTCTTGATTTCAAGGTTGGACGAATAGAAAAACTTGTCTTTGAATGCTTTCAGACCCAGATCGCTGTATGTGCGCACCAAATCTTCTCCGATACGAAACGACCGCAGCGTATCGTTCGGGTTGGTGTAGAAACTCAATTTCCATTCAATTAGGTTATTGAATTGCATTTTGTTTTTGGAATAGTTGAATGTGAATTTCTGAACGCTTATCAAGTTTTGATTGCCGACGCCGCCGTTGTACCAGTTCTTGGAAATGTAATTTTGTGAGAATTGCAACAGACTGCTCCATTTCATAATCCAGTATTTACGCTTCGGAACAAAACGGGTCGAATGGTCGATATTCTTTTTGTTATAGTCGGCTTCCACGGTAAACGCGTTTTGGATAACACTGGGCTGGATTGGTTCCACCCGTTCCACTTCGCCCGAGAAATCCGACCATACATATTTTATCGAAGCAATATGGTTGCGCAGGAAATTCCGGTAAGCCTCTTTTCGTAAATGCTCAATAAATGCCTGTTGAGGGGTAAAGATGGAAACAGGAATAGTCCATTCCGGAGCAAAAATGCTTTTTTTTGCATCCCGATCTTCCGGCAATGGAATCTGCACAAGCGTTTCGTTCGGAAAACTTCCGTCAAAAACCGGCGGCAAAAAATACGGATTGAAAGGAAATCGCGCCTCCTGCGATAATAAACAATCCGGATGGAAAACCATTGATACCCAAAACAAAACAAAAAATCCTTTCCCTGTAAAAAACCGTTTCATAGATGCCTCTATTTTACTGCGTACGTTTGTAGCGAGCAAAGATAAGCATAAATTTGCGTATTTCAAGTAAAATTTTTTCCACCGATTCTATTGTAATTAAAAAAACTGTCCTACTTTTGCAGTAGGATTCAATACTTCAAACAATGATACAAAAAATTAAAAATCTTTTTCTGGGAAGTTTGCTCCTGGTGGGATTCTCTGTTTTTGCTCAACAGCAAACACCGGTTTATATGGACGATGCTCAGTCCATTGAAAAACGAGTGGAAGACGCCCTCTCGCGTATGACCCTCGAAGAAAAGGTGAAAATGGTTCATGCCCAGTCGAAATTCAGTTCACCCGGCGTGCCGCGCCTCGGCATTCCCGAAAACTGGATGACCGACGGGCCGCACGGCATCCGCGCCGAAGTATTGTGGGACGAATGGAATCAGGCCGGATGGACCAACGACCACTGTACGGCTTTCCCTGCATTGACTTGCCTGGCTGCCTCCTGGAATCCCGATATGGCCGCCCTCTACGGCCAAGTGATCGGCGAAGAAGCCCGCTATCGCAACAAGAATGTGTTGCTGGGACCGGGCGTCAACATCTACCGCACGCCTCTGAACGGACGGAATTTCGAGTACATGGGCGAAGACCCGTACCTTGCTTCCCGGATGGTTGTTCCCTACGTACAGGGCGTTCAGAAGAATGGAGTAGCCGCTTGCGTCAAACATTTCGCTTTGAATAATCAGGAAACCGACCGCCACGGCGTGAACGTTATCGTCGACGACCGTACATTGTACGAAATGTACCTGCCTGCTTTTAAGGCCGCTGTCGTTGAAGGGAAAGCCTGGGCGATTATGGGCGCTTACAATCGTTACAAAAATCAATGGTGTTGCCAGAATGAATACCTGTTGAACGATATTCTGCGTGGCGAATGGAAGTTCGACGGAGTCGTTGTTTCCGACTGGGGCGGCGTCAATAACACCGAACAGGCCATTTATCACGGCCTGGATATGGAATTCGGCACCTGGACGGATGGTCTGAGCGAAGGCAAAAGCAGCGCTTACGATAATTATTATCTGGCCGATCCTTTCCTCGCATTATTGCAATCGGGAAAAGTGCCGCAGGAAGAAATGGATAAAAAAATACGGAATATCCTGCGTTTGACGTTCCGCACAACGATGGACAGGAACCGTCCTTTCGGCTCGTTCATAACGCCCGAACACCGTTTGGCCGCCCGCCAAATAGCGGAAGAAGGCATCGTATTGTTGAAAAACGACCGGAATGTATTGCCTCTCGACTTGACGAAAACGAAAAAAATTGCCGTTATCGGTGAAAACGCCATCAAAATGATGACCATCGGCGGAGGAAGCTCTTCGTTGAAAGCCCAATACGAAATTTCGCCTTTAGACGGAATCCGGAAGGGTATCGGTTCAGCGGCGCAGGTGGAATATGCACGGGGCTATGTGGGTCCGAAAACCGCCCGACAGGATGGCCTCGCAGCATCCGATATCAGCGACGACCGTTCGCCGGAGGCGTTGATAGCCGAAGCCTGCCACGTAGCCCGCGATGCCGATTACGTCATTTTTATCGGCGGATTGAATAAACATGAAGGCCAGGATTGCGAAGGCGCCGACCGCAAAGAACTGGGATTACCCTACGGACAAGACCAAGTGATAAGCGCATTGGCGAAAGTCAATAAAAACGTAGTGGTAGTTATCCTGTCGGGAAATGCCGTAGCCATGCCCTGGGTAAACGAAGTTCCGGCCATTGTCGAAACCTGGTATCTGGGTTCCGAAGCCGGAAATGCGCTGGCCCGTGTGCTGACGGGCGATGTGAATCCTTCCGGCAAACTGCCTTTCACCTTTCCGGTTAAACTGACGGATACGGGCGCGCACTCGCTGGGCGATTTTCCGGGAAACAACCACGAACAAACTTATCGCGAAGGCTTGTTTGTCGGCTATCGTTGGAACGATAAAAACAAAGTAAAACCGTTGTTTGCTTTCGGACATGGCTTGAGTTATACGCAATTCGCCTACGGCAAAGCGGCTGTTTCTTCCAAATCCCTTGCATCCGGCGGACCATTGACGGTAACGATTCCGGTGAAAAATACGGGAAGCCGGACGGGAAAAGAAATCGTGCAATTATACATCGGTGATGAAAAATCCTCGCTGGTTCGTCCGATAAAGGAATTGAAAGCTTTCCAAAAAATAGCGTTGGCTCCGGGTGAAGAAAAAACGGTAACGTTTACGATTTCGGAAGAAGATTTGAAATTTTTCGACGATACCAGGCACGAGTGGATAGCCGAACCGGGCAAATTTACCGTTTATCTCGGTGCTTCTTCGGCGGATATCCGTTCCACTGTGGATTTTGAGTTGAAGTAGGAAAAGGCAACTGCGGTGCGACTGCGTTTAATTGCGTGCAAATAGGACAGTAAAATAACTCTTTGTCGAGATAGGGCGACTCGAACGCCCGGCCTCCACGTCCCGAACGTGGCGCGCTACCAACTGCGCTATATCTCGTTTTTGGCGGTACAAAATTACAAATAATTTGGGAATATCAAAAGAAAAGTGGATTTTTCCTTATCCTTACCGGTACATTCCTTGGCTATGACTTTCTTATACTATCTGTTATGTCCTCTTAAAAATCCATTTCTTAACCTGTTCAAGTACCAAACGCACCAGCCATCTCTTAGGCTCTTTGATAAAAAAAGGAATAATATCCAATGCTCCTTCCATCAAGGCCATCCCATTGCAGGCGCTTGTCCCCGGGTTTTCTCCCCGTCCGAAAAAGGTCTGTACAATGGGTGGCGTTTTCGATAGCACAGCATCTATGGCCATGTTGCCGATAATTGTTCCCATATTGTGTTGCAGGTATTCCAAATGGTCTTCCAATGCTTCCATCAAAGCATCGGATTGGGTTTGCAAACGGGCTTTTTGCCTGTGTAGGACTTCCAATGGGGTTAATTTAGTCGCGTTCATGTTTAGTAAAGAATAAAATAACGGTTCATAATGCGATTGTTGTATTGTCCCTTTTTGATGATTTTTTTAGCCTTTATGTGCCTTGCGAGCATTTTTAGCCTCGTATTTCGCTTCATCTTCCAAGTCTGGATCCAATACTTTTAAAAAGAGATTTTTAAAACCGGTTAATACCGGTTTCCGGCAGGCAATCAAAAGAAGCAGAAGCAATATATAAATGAGTGTAACAATAGTGAAACCACCGGCTATGTTATCCACCCATTTCCCGAATAGAAAACCTAAAGTGATAAAAGCGAACAGAAGCGCAAAAAATACCAGATTGATAATAATCAGGCCATAAAGCAGGAAAGAACCGACTGCGGAACTCTTTTCAAACACTTCCAGACGGAAGAGTTCAAGCTTAATATCAACCAATTCTTTTACATCTGTTTTCAAAGTAGAAAGAAGCGTACCTAATGTTTTTTCCATATACTGATTTATTTAATTATCCCATACTATTTCCGTCCAATATCTTTGTTTAAACGGAAAATAATTCAACTTTTATATGTATTTTTGCGGGAAATTTCACAGCAGGCATGGAAAAAATAATTATCCTCGACTTCGGTTCACAAACTACACAGTTAATTGGCCGCCGTTTGCGCGAGTTGAATACGTATTGCGAAATCGTTCCTTATAACCGATTTCCGGAAAACGATGCCTCGGTCATCGGTGTAATTCTTTCCGGGAGTCCGTTTTCGGTCAATGATTCGGAAGCGTTTAAGCCGGATTTGTCCGGTATCCGGGGAAAATATCCTGTGTTGGGCATTTGTTATGGAGCGCAATATCTGGCGTACTGTGCCGGAGGCAAAGTAGAAAAAGGCGACAGCCGCGAATACGGCCGCGCGATGCTAAGCCCGGTGGATACCCATGATGCGTTGATGCGAAACATTCCGGATCATTCCCAAGTATGGATGTCGCACGGCGATACGATTATGGAAGTTCCCCATTCTTTGACGATCGTTGCCCATACGAAGGATGTGCAATGCGCCGCCTATCGCATCGAAGGGGAAAAAACCTGGGGCGTGCAATTCCATCCCGAAGTGTTCCATACCTTGATTGGGATGACGGTGTTGGATAATTTCCTGTCGGTTTGCGGCGCAAGGAAAGAGTGGACGCCGGAGAATTTCATCCGGTCGACCGTTCGGCAACTCAAGGAAACATTGGGAAACGACCGGGTGATTCTGGCTTTGTCCGGCGGCGTGGATTCGTCGGTGAGCGCCGTGCTGCTAAACAAAGCCATCGGCAAAAACCTGACTTGTATTTTTGTAGACAACGGCCTTTTGCGGAAAAATGAATTTGAAAAAGTACTGGAAGATTACAAGCATTTGGGATTAAACGTTATGGGTGTAGATGCGAAAGCCTATTTTTATCAGGCGTTGGCGGGAGTGAAGGAACCCGAACGGAAGCGTAAAATTATCGGCAAAGGCTTTATTGATGTTTTCGACCGGGAAGCGCAACAATTACAAAACATTCAATGGCTGGCGCAGGGAACGATTTATCCGGATATTATCGAATCGCTTTCGATTACGGGAACCACCATCAAATCGCACCACAACGTAGGCGGTCTTCCCGAAACAATGCAATTGAAACTGGTAGAACCGCTCCGCTTGTTGTTTAAGGACGAGGTGCGGCAGGTAGGGCGTGCATTGGGCATGGCGGAGCATCTGATCCGACGGCATCCCTTTCCCGGTCCGGGTTTGGGTGTGCGCATTCTGGGTGATATTACGCCCGAGAAAGTACACATCTTGCAGGAGGCCGACGCCATTTTCATCAACGGATTGCACCGGTGGAATTTGTACGACGAGGTATGGCAGGCAGGCGTTATCCTGCTTCCCGTGCAATCGGTGGGTGTAATGGGCGACGAACGCACGTATGAAAACGCCGTAGCCTTGCGCGCCGTTACCTCGGCCGATGCCATGACGGCCGATTGGGCGCATCTGCCATCCGATTTCCTGGCCGAAATATCCAACGAGATTATCAACAAAGTCCGGGGCGTGAACCGGGTGGTCTACGATATCAGTTCCAAACCCCCCTCCACAATCGAATGGGAATGAAAGGGAAGCTGCTTGTTATCGAAGGATTGGACGGTTCGGGCAAATCCACGCAAATCGAATTGTTAAAGAAGAAATTGGATGCTTCGGGCATACAGTGCCGTTACATCCATTTTCCGATGCTGAACCGGGGACGGTACGGGGAGTTGGTTGCCGAATTTTTGCGCGGAGAATACGGTGCGCTCCATGAAGTGCATCCCAAATTGGTGGCTTTGCTGTTCGCCAACGACCGGAAGGAGCATGTGGAAACCATCAACCATTGGTTAAGTCGCGATTATGTGGTTCTGGCCGACCGCTACGTCAATTCCAATATTGCTTTCCAGTGCGCTAAAATAGACGATGAGGCCGGAAAAGAAAAACTCAAGCAATGGATTCTGGATTTTGAGTTCGGTTACAATCAATTGCCGCTGCCTTCCCAATCGTTTTTCTTGGATGTCCCGTTCGACCATGTAGCCCGCTCGCTGTCGGATACGCGCAAAGGCGATGACCGGAGTTATTTGAATGGGAAGGTGGATATTCATGAAGCTTCGCTGCTGCTTCAGAAGCAAGTGTATAATGAATACCAAAAGATGATTCGTGAACAGCCGGATTTTACGGCCATTCCCTGTTTTGATGAAAAAGGAAAATTATTACGGCCGGAGGTAATCCATGGGCGTATTTTTGATAGCGTTGCCGGCGTTTAAGGCATCGTACGAGTTGAAGACACAAAGTCATTTCATCGATTGACCGCCTTCAAACTCATATCCAAACTCCTGACCGAGTGAGTCAATGCCCCGACCGATATATAATCCACCCCCGTTTCGGCATAGTCCCGAAGGGTATCGTATGTTATTCCACCGGACGATTCCAAGGGATACCGGCCATGGACTAATTCCACCGCTTTACGGGTATCCGCTACATTGAAATTATCGAGCATAATGCGGTCGACATTTCCTACTTTCAACACTTCATTCAATTCGTCGAAATTACGGACTTCGATTTCGATGGGCAATGATTTCCCGTTTTTCCATGCATATTCTTTAGCGCGGACAATGGCGTTTTCGATGCCGCCGGCAAAATCCACATGGTTGTCTTTCAGCAAAATCATATCGAAAAGGCCGATGCGGTGATTGTGTCCGCCGCCGATTTTTACAGCTTCTTTTTCGAGCATTCGTAAGCCGGGAGTTGTTTTCCGTGTATCTAAAATGCGGGTTTTCGTTCCCTTCAATCGGTTTACGTATTGGCGGGTAGTCGTTGCAATGCCGCTCATGCGTTGCATCACATTCAATACGAAGCGTTCGGTTTGGAGCAAAGATTGTACTTTGCCTTCGACCGTAAAGGCGATATCACCGGATGTTACTTCCGAACCGTCGGGAATGAAGATTTCCATTTTCAAATCCGGGTCGAAAGTATGAAAAATTTGTCGGGCGATGTCTACGCCGGCCAAAACGCCTTCCTCTTTCGCAAGCAGTTGCACTTTTCCCCGGGCCGAAGCCGGAATAGTGGATAGGGTAGTGTGGTCGCCATCCCCGATATCTTCTTTGAAAGCTAAGCGGATGAGTGCGTCGATTAATTCTTGTTTCATATTTTCGTGGAATTTACGGACAAAAATACAAAATATTTATTAGCTTTTTCTTATCTTTTCGTTTTTTCAAAAGAAAATTCTACCTTTGCATCTTATGAAACAACTACATCCGTTTATATGGCTTTTGGGGTTGGCTTGTTCGATACAGTTGCAGGCTCAAACGACTAAATTCTATTCCACGGAACAAGGGTTGTCGAGTAGTTTGATTAACCAGGTGTATCAGGATAAAAAAGGGTATATCTGGATTGCTACGGAAGACGGCCTGAATCGTTTCGACGGAATGCGATTCGTTACTTACCGGATGATAGCCGGCGATTCCGCTTCCCTGAAAAACAATTATGTCCGTTCGTTGTTTGAAGACAGCAACGGCTGTTTTTATATAGGCTGCATCGACGGACTTATGCAATACGACCGTACTACCGACCGTTTTCGGGAAATACCGGTTATTGATTCCGATGGCGACCGTGTATTTCCACATATTACTTGCATCATTGAACGGAAAAACGGGGACATCTGGATGGCATCTTCCGGATTGAGTTTGTTTTCTTTGAAAAAAGGCGATACGGTTTGCCGTGCCGAAACGGAGTTGAACCGGAACTTAAGTAATATTTTTCTTACCGCTATATACGAAGATTCCCGCGGCCAACTCTGGATTGGTTCGGAATATGCCTGTTGGTTGGTGTGCGATTCGACTCAAGTGCTCCATTTACTCCATACCAATATTTCTTCTTTTTGTGAAGACAACGCCGGTAACGTTTTTATTGGAACTTTATATGAAGGATTGGTTAAGTATTCGCTCGAAACCGGAACGATGAGCCGGGTAACGGATCCGTCCGGAAAAATGAATTTACCGGTGAAAACACTCCTGTTCAGTCGTTCGGGACAGCTCTATGTGGGTACCGACGGGCAAGGGATGAAACGTTACAACGCGGCCGTAAACCGCTTGGAAAAATACGAACCGGCTTCCACTCCTTTCGATTTTTCCAAATCCAAAGTGCATTATCTGATTGAAGACAAAGACAACAATATTTGGGCGGGTATCTTTCAAAAAGGTTTATTCTTTATTTCAGGCAATCCGAACGGATTTCATTATTACGGATATAAATCGTTTCAACACAACAATATCGGTTCCAATAGCGTCATGTCTGTTTACAAAGATGCAAAGGGTATTCTTTGGATTGGTACGGATAACGACGGCTTATACGCCCTGGACGAAAAGACACAGAAAGTAAGGCATTACGAGCAGTCGGTGCCCGCCACGATACTTTGTATCCGTGAACATACGCAGGGACAATTGTGGCTGGGTTCGTATCTGAATGGTTTCGCCCTTTTCAATCCGGTTACGGGAAAGTGCACCTATTTTAACCGGTCTAAGAACAATATCCTTTCTCCCAATCGCGTGTATTGTTTGCAGGAAGACGGAAAAGGCCATTTGTGGATTGGTTCGTATGGCGATGGACTGTATAAATTCGATATGGCTTCTCAAACCTTGACGGAACATTATTTGGAAGACGGAACCGCTTCCGGGTTGGCGAATAACTGGATCAACGCTTTGTTTTGTGATGAAAACGGCCTGTTATGGATTGCGACCTACAAAGGCTTGAGTTGTTTCGATCCGGAAACCCGGAATTTTATTTCGTATACACGCGACAATTCGCTGCTACCGGGCAATGTGATTTTTGCCTTGAAAGAAGACCGGAACAAACAACTCTGGATTGGAACGGATAACGGTCTGGCCTGTATGGATAAGCAAACCGGGGAAATGCGTATTTTCGATACATCGGATGGATTGGGTGGGAAAATTATTTGCGCCATTGAACCCGATAATGAAAACCATATCTGGTTGAGCACTCATTCCGGTATTTCCCGGTATTTCCCGGCGGAAAATCGGTTTACCAATTATTATACTTCCGATGGATTACAAGGAACGGAATATATGAGGGGCGCTTCGTTTCAATCGGATGATGAAACGATTTTCTTTGGTGGAATTAATGGAATTACCACCTTTCGTCCATCGGATATTCACGACAAAAAACAGGAATTGAATGTATTTATTACTCACTTCTATTTGTCGGGAAAGCCTGTCTTTTCCGGACAAAAATCGGGCAAAAAGGAAATTTTCAATCGTCCTTTGCCGGACAATCCCGACATTACATTAGCGGCTGGCGATAATGCATTTAGCATCGAGTTTTCTACTTTTGATTATAGCAATCCGGAAGGAATCAGTTACTATTACCGTTTGGAGGGATTCGATGCCGAATGGATTGTCAACCCTCCGGGTAATAACCGCATTACATATACCAATTTAAGTTACGGAAAATACCGATTGCATTTCTATGCCGGCGATAAAGAAAACCGGTCGCCGAAAAAAACGATTTCGATTACCGTACGCCCTGCCTGGTATCAAACCTTATGGATAAAAGGCTTGTATGTGATACTGTTGTTTCTGTTGATCTATGCCGTTTATTGGTATATCCGGTCGAAAATCCGACACCGGAGCGAAATTTTACGAATGGAACACGCCGAACAGATCAGCGAAGCCAAGTTGCAGTTTTTTACCAATATTTCCCATGAAATACGGACGCCGATGACTTTAATTCTCGGGCCGTTGGAAAAATTACTGCATACCAATCAAGACCCGGAAACCAGGCAATCCTATCTGTTGATTTACCGGAATGCTCAGCGCATCCTCCGTCTTATCAACCAATTGATGGATATGCGGAAAATCGATCGGGGACAAATGAAGCTGCGGGCAAGAGAAACAGACTTGATCGATTTTGTGGAAGATGTAATGAAATCGTTCGATTATTCGGCTAAAAAGAAAAATATCCGTTTCCATTTTCATCACGAAACCGATTCATTGAAAGTGTGGATCGATAGGAATAATTTCGATAAGATCCTGTTTAATATTCTGTCCAACGCTTTCAAATTTACGCCGGACCAGGGGGAGATCGATATTTTTTTAACGAATGATGATCAATCGTTTGAAATCAAAGTCGTGGATTCGGGTATAGGATTGAAAGAGGAAGATATCGAACGGATTTTCGACCGCTTTTATCAGGTAACTACCGAAGAAAAGATGTCGAATTACGGAACCGGCATTGGCTTGCATCTCACCCGCTCGTTGGTTGAATTGCATCACGGAACGATTCGGGCTTTCGGCCGTACCGACCATTCGGGAGCTATCATCACCGTAACCATCCCTTTAGGCAATGCCCACCTGACTGCCGATGAAATAGAAGTGAATCCGTCGCATACCTTACCGGAGAAACCGCTGGAAACCTCTACGGAAGACCGGATAGACGCCGTGGAAGAAACGGAGCATCCCAACGGTGCACCGGCGAAAGCCAGAACCCGCTACCGGATACTGCTGGCGGAAGACGACAAGGATATTAACCTGTATATATGCAACGAATTAAAATCGCAATACAGAATCCATCCCACCTACGACGGGAAAGAAGCGCTGGAATATATATTGAGAGAAAAGCCCGATTTAATTATTACCGACTGGATGATGCCCGGAATCGACGGGATCAATTTAAGCAAAAAAATCAAATCGAACGTCCATACCGAGCATATACCTATTCTTATCCTGACGGCCAAAACGCTGGAGGAAGATCAGATTCAAGGGCTGGAAACGGGAGCGGATGTATTTATCACCAAACCTTTCAACACGGAAGTTCTGAAAACGACGATTGCGAATGTATTAGCCAATCGCGAACGGCTAAGAGGTAAATTCCAATCTCAATCCGAAGGGAAAATAGAGAAAATCCAACTCCAATCGGCCAATGAACAATTGATGGAACGCATTATGAAAACGATCAACGCCCATATCAGTAATCCGGATCTGACCGTCGAAATGCTAAGTAAGGAAGTAGGGATGAGCAGAGTACACTTGCATCGTAAATTGAAGGAGCTAACCAATCAATCGTCGCGCGATTTTATCCGCAACATCCGTTTGTCGCAAGCCGCCGATTTGTTGAAGAGCAAAAAACTGTCGGTTTCGGATGTGGCTTATGCGGTTGGATTCTCCACGCTTTCCCATTTTTCCAGTTCCTTTAAGGAATTTTATGGAATGTCGCCTAAAGAATATATGGGAAATTTAAACAAATTCAACTAAAATAGTTATATTTGCATCCGAAATTCTTGTAGGAAATGATTAGGCAACAACTCGCACAAAAGCAACAACAGAAATTATCGCCCACTCAAATCCAGCAAATCAAAATGTTGGGACTCAATTCCCTCGAAATAGAAAACCTGATTATTCAGGAGTTGGAAGAAAATCCCGTATTGGAAGAAATATCCGATACATCTTCCGAAACCGACAGAGATGAATATGAGTATGATAATAGTGAAGATAAAGATAACAACATGGACGATTTTTCTTTAGGTGATTATTTAACGGAAGACGATGTTCCGGATTATGCCTTGAATCAGCATTACAAAACGGATGAAAAGCGAGGCGAAATTCCCTATTCCGAATTGGAATCTTTTCGGGAATACCTTATAAATCAGTTGCAATTAAAATACCTTTCGGAAGAAAAACGCCGGATGGGCGAGTATATCATCGGAAATATCGACGATAATGGTTATTTACGTCGTACCCCCGAAGCCTTATCCGACGATTTGGCTTTCCAATATGATATCAATGCATCGGTTGCGGAAGTCCGGGAAATGATAGCCCTGATTCAGCAATTCGATCCACCCGGCATCGGAGCGAACGATGTGCGTGAATGTCTATTGTTGCAATTACAACGCAAAGAGAAAACGCCGGTACGGGAATGGGCGATCATCCTCTTGGAAAATTATTTCGATGCCTTTTCCCAACAAAGATATGCCACCATTCTGAGAGAACTGAATGGTCTTTCGGAAAAAAACTTAAGAAGCGTCATTAAAGAAATAACCCTCCTCAATCCTAAACCGGGAAACGCGTGGGGGAATAATATGGAAACGAAGATGTCACATGTAACACCCGATTTCATTGTCGAAGCCGAC
Organism: Dysgonamonadaceae bacterium; assembly: GCA_031270075.1. Classification (GTDB taxonomy): domain Bacteria; phylum Bacteroidota; class Bacteroidia; order Bacteroidales; family Azobacteroidaceae; genus Azobacteroides. The sequence continues at coordinate 3,684 of JAISYG010000108.1, read as the reverse complement.
AATGGCGAATTGTTTTTTTATTTGCCTGAAGAAAATATTCCCGAATTGCATGTCAGAAGGGAATATAACGATTTATTGAAAGATTACGTCCATAGTACAAACAAAGAAAGTGCATCGAAGAAAGACACCATTACTTTTGTTAAACAAAAGATAGATTCGGCCAAATGGTTTATCGAAGCGATAAAACAACGCCATAAAACCCTGCGGAAAACCATGGCGGCCATTCTTGAAATCCAGCGCAATTTTTTCCTGACAGGAGATGAATCGTGTCTGAAACCGATGAAACTGCGCGATGTTTCCGCCTTATGCGGTTACGATATTTCCACGATTTCGCGGGTGAGCACCAGTAAATACGTCCAAACGAATTGGGGGGTATATCCTTTGCGGTTTTTCTTTTCCGATGGTATCACCAGCGATGACGGAGAAAACATTTCGATTCGGGAAATTAAAGCCATGCTGAGATCCTTTATCGAACAAGAAGACCGAAACAAACCGTTGACCGACGATGCGTTGGTGGGCAAATTCAGGGAAAAAGGTTACACGATTGCTCGCCGCACCGTCGCTAAATATCGGGAACAAATGAATATTCAGATAGCTCGTTTTCGAAAGGAAATGATTTAGCTATATTAATAATCGGCCATCCACCGATTCAAACTATCTAACAAAACAGGTGCATTGGGCCGGACAGCCCAAGCTTGTAGCTGCGTAAAACTAATGTCGGTATTCATATCCAGATTCGGGAATAATTTAGCATTTTTCAAGGCTATTTTCTTATCCACTACGGCATAGTTTGCTCCGCCATAGGCAATCACATACAGAATTTGTTCCTGTGTATATTTGTCAACTTCCCGGATATAGATCGGTTCTGCAATTTCTTCGGATAAATAATGTAAACGTAAAATGCAAGGCGAACGGGCAGGCACCAGAATGGTTTTACGCGCTAAATCTATCTGGTTTCTGATTAACGGTAAGGAATCGTTTACGCCGGGTTTTCGTTGTACCAATACCTGTTTACCCCGCGTAATGGGATTCGTAAAGGCCAAAGATCCTTTACTTTCGTTGGTAATCGGAATATTCATAGCAATAATATCATACGTATTATTATTCAATTTTTCCAGGCAGCTTTTCCAATTGTTTTCCAGTGAAATCCGGACTTCTAACCCCGATCGCTTCTCGATATGCCGGCAAAGTTCGTACTGAAAGCCGGCAATCGTATCGCCCGAAACATAGTAACCCACCGAATTGTATTCCGTTACTACATTTAATATGCCGGACGCTTGAATGGCCGGATAATCTTTCGCCGGAATGTATATTTTCGGAAACAGTTTCACTGCACCGACAACGAGCAAGATACAAACAACGATACCCATTCCCCAAAATAGATTTTTTCTCCGCATCATGATGAATATTTATTTAAACATTTATGCAAATATTGTAAACCCGAAGGCTGAAGTAATTCAGGATTTTCATTTTAAATTTTCCAGTTTTTCAATCCATTCTTTAAAATGAGGACATTTGCTTTTTAATCCTTCAATACTCACTTTGTCGGTTACAAAAACGCCGGATTTCGGTTTATTGTAATGGTGTTTACTTTCAAATTCTTTAATAATTCGTTTTGAAGGAGCTGTTTCGGGGTTATCATTAATTTTTTCAGGATTGTTCGCATATTGTAATACAATTTCCTGTAAATTCTTTACCTGCTTTTCCATGTCGGGATAATCAATCAGCAAATGTTCTAATCCACAAAAAACAAGCGCTTCAAATTCATGTAATTGAATATAGGGAATAAATGGATGAAGATTTATTTCATTGGCAAAGCGTTGTTCTAATTTTTCCACTTTCCGGTAACAATCGAATATCTTCTTTGTTTCTGAATATCCAGGAAAGTCATCAGGCAAGGCATATAAATCGAACATCGTTGTATAATAATGTGTTTCAGAAGTTTTTTTAGCATGTTGCTTGAATAATAGTTTCAAATCATTTTTTACTTGTGTATAACTGAGCATCCCTCCTTTGCTGTTTTTCTTTTTGTTCGTTACGAGAATAGTGGTCTTAACTATGATGTTATAGTTTTTCAAATAAGCTTTCAATACATTGTTAGCAAAGCGGTCTTCCGTTTGTCCTTCACAAAGAACATGTAAAATTACCGGAATCATGGACGACCTCCTATCACATTTTTATTCCACAATTCACTCAGCGAATAATTTTCTAACCAATCCGTTAATTCTTCCTCGTTCAGTTTGCGGGCGGTTGAAAATCCTTTATCTTTATCCGATTCGATGACAGTAATATCTTTGGCTTCAAATTCATCAATTAATCCGGTAGATTGTGTTGCTACAATGATTTGTGTATGCATTGCCGCTTCTTTTAGCATGGCTGCCAACTGCCCGATAGCAGAAGGATGCAGTCCAAGTTCCGGCTCATCTACGATGATTACATTGGGCATCGTTTTTTCGGGTTGAAGCAACAATGTAGCCAAAGCAATAAAACGAATCGTACCATCCGAAAATTGTTCCGGTAAGAAAACATAATCGTTAGGATAAATATCCGTCCATTTTAATGAAACATATCCGTTGCCATTAGGTTCTAGATAAAAATCTTTGAATTGCGGCATTATCTGATTGGTATAACTTGCAATTCGTTTATAATATGATGGGTATGTATTTTTTAAATAATAGAGAAACGAAGCCAAATTATTTCCTTCTGCCTGCAAATACGTAGAAATGTCAACAGGAGAAGATTGGCGGATGGGACTTTCCGGCGATGAATCATGAAATTGATATACTTTGCAATTTGATAACAGACGATGAATGATACGACTTGTTTCACTGAGTAGAACATCTTTTTTATCCTTGTCCTGGTACTTTATCAAAGCCGATTCTTTAAAATTGGAATTCTCGCAAATATCATATAGGACCGCTTTGTTATTACTAAACCATCCTATTTCCTCAGAAGTTATTATCAATCGATCAAGGGCAGCATGAGTAAGTGTAAAACTGTAAAGATTGTGCTCCGATTGGTTTTCAAAGAGCAGTTCGCCCTGAATTTTATTTGTATGTTTTGCGCCGTAATGGAGAAAGACCTGACTTGTCCCCGCCTTTTCTACAAACAGTTGGAAACTGCCGGACATCATAAAATTCAGCATCTTGAAAAAACTTATAATATTACTTTTTCCGGAGCCATTAGCGCCTAAAAGAATATTGATGTTGCCAAGTTCTATTTCAACAGGGTGCTTGGATGAAATAGACTTATAACCACTTATACCTATTTTTTTTAACAGTGTTGTCATATTATTCCTTATCTTTTCCGTTTTCGAAATGACACAAATGAATGCAAATTATATTTGTATAACCCACAAATGTAAATAATATTTTGTGGAAAAACAATTTAATAGAAATAATCTTTACCGGGTTGACCTCAACCCTTGCTCGGCGTAGGCTCTGCCCATAGCCGTCAGGTTAATCAAAAAAACAAACGTATATTCAGTCAAAACAGATGAATAGGATTTATTCCAAGACAACTGTCTATCCCTCTTTTTATGACACTCGCATCATTTTATCGCCATGATATTTCAGCATGGCCACTATCCGATATAACATATCCCGAATGGAAAGGAGGTTGTTTGATTTTTATGTTATTTATTTTCAATTGGTTACGAAAAGGCATGATTTTTTTTACCCCGTG
>JAISYG010000055.1 GCA_031270075.1 Dysgonamonadaceae bacterium | reverse complement strand
TTGCGTTTTTCTTTGTAACTGTTATTGTAAATTATTGCATATATTTGCTGACTGTCAGCGATTTTACGGGACAAAGATAAGCCTTTTTTTTATTATTGCCAATTTTATGTCGAAATATTTAGGGCGCAGATTCAAATAACCCATGCAACTTTTTTTGAACTTACCGTGGGCTGATTGTTCCTCTCAAATCCGGTTTATATCATAAATAAATGCTACCTTTGCAGGCAAATTCAAATCGTATGCCTCTCAATATACCTCATAATTTGCCTGCCATCGAAATCCTCAAAGGGGAACATATTTTTGTGATGGACGATTTACGCGCTTCCACACAGGATATTCGCCCGCTACGGGTGGCGCTGCTCAACTTGATGCCGGTAAAAATCACGACCGAAACGGATTTTGTGCGTTTGCTGGCTAACAGTCCCTTGCAAGTGGAAGTGGATTTTATCAAAATGAAAGACCATCCAAGCAAGAATACGCCTCAGGAACATTTAGCGGCTTTCTACAAGAATTTCGACGATATCCGGAAAAACAATTACGATGGGATGATTATTACCGGCGCTCCCGTCGAACTGTTGCCTTTTGAAGAAGTAAGGTATTGGCAAGATTTGCAGGAAATTTTCGACTGGGCGGCGCACCACGTAACTTCTACAATTTATATTTGTTGGGCAGCGCAGGCCGGATTGCACTATTTCTACGGGATACCGAAATACGAGCTGGATAAGAAGATGTTCGGAATATTCAGGCACCGGATTTCAGATGCCGGCATTCCGCTTTTCCGCGGATTCGATGATGCGTTTTTTGCTCCCCACAGCCGGCATACCGAAATCAGACGAACCGACATCGATCGGGTGCCGGAATTGAAGATACTGGCCGAATCGGACGAGGCCGGCGTGCATATCGTGATGGCGCGGGGCGGACGCGAAATCTTTATCACCGGCCACGAGGAATACGCCTCGGATACGCTTCACAACGAGTATATGCGCGATTTAGACAAAGGTCTTCCGATTGAAATGCCGAAGAATTATTATCACGACGACGATCCTCAACGGGGCATTGCCGTCCGGTGGCGCGCTCACGCCCATTTGCTTTTCAAAAATTGGCTCAATTATTACGTCTATCAGGCAACTCCTTTCGACCCGAAAGAAATCGAAACGATGAGCGAGTTGAGGTCTTAGGCGAAAACCGGCTGTGTAATCACCCCAGCCATTGCATCAGGTAAGTATCCAAGAATCCGTCTGCGGTTTGTATCCACGATTTCAGTAATCCGGCTTCCACGTATCCGCTTTTTTGAAAAAGCCGGTAACTCGGCCGGTTACCGGCCGGAATGAAAGCATACAATTGCTTCAACATTAAAATCCGGGACGCATATTCCTGCATCAGTTGCAAAGCCTGCAATCCGAATCCCCGGCGGCGGTAGTCGCTATCTAACAAAATTCCGGTTCCGGCACGCAGGTGTACCGGCTCGAAATCATACAAATCAACGGTTCCCACCGGCCGTTGCGATGCTTTTTCGACAATCATCAAACGCAACTGACGGGATTGAAAAATATCCCGGGAAATGGCATTCGAGAGGTATTCCCGCAATGTAAACCGGGAATAAGGCGTCAGCGTTGAACCGTACCGCCAAAGTTCCGGATCGTTTTCCCACCGGTACAACCAATCCAAGTCTTCCGGTTCCACAGCTCTTAATACTATTGTTTCGTTGCCCAGTAGCGCCATAATTGTTATTATTATTGATTATCAGCTAAAAATCGCTCCCTTTTCCGTTGTAACTTCTTTTTTTCCGCCAAACACACATCGCAATGGCCGCAAGGAACGGCATCCTTTTCACCGAAATAATTCAGCAACATCCGGCTGCGGCAAATTTCCGAAGAAGAACCGTAACGAACCACATTTTCTATCCTTTCGTTGAGCCGTTGGCGACGTTCTTCATACACCGCTTTCGGAATCGCCAGGTATTTCATTTCTTCCCGATCGCGAAGATAATAAATGACCGGGATTTTTTTTGCCGGAACATAATGGATAATGTTTTGTATCGAAAGCGTTTTCAATCCTTCATACACTTCATGCGCAGTCATACCCGTCCGTTGCGACAACAGGGCCTCGTTGATATACACATAATCGGAAAAAAGTCCGGTATAAGAGCGCAGCAATACTTGCATCAAATATTCCAGCGAAGCATCCAATCCGTGGATATGGTATAAATCATCGCGCCGGACGGTAAACAACAGTTTGGAATGTTTGTCGGTTTCTTCCAGATATTCGATGTATCCCGCCAGATCCAAAATCTTCAATGCGCTGTGGACGTGGGTCATATTGTAATGATAAGCGGCGCAAAACTGTTCGATAACAAAATTGTGTCCGGTATGGATGCCCATCCCCATGCCGATTTCAAAGAAATAGGCCATTTTTTCATAGACCTCATGAATAAATTCTTTGTCCGGAAATTCGTCTTTGAGGCGTTTTTTCAGTTGCCCTTCGTCGCGGATGGAATAGAGAGCCACCGCGTATGCCTTTTGTTCGTCGCGTCCCGCACGCCCGGCTTCCTGAAAATATTCTTCCAAAGAGTTGGGCAATTCAAAATGGATGACTGTCCGGACATCCGGTTTATCGATTCCCATACCGAACGCATTGGTACAGACCATGACGCGGCACTGACCTGCTTTCCATTTATTTTGCTTAGCTGCCTTTTCGTCGGAGTTCAATCCCGCATGGAAAAAGTCGGCGCTAATCCCCTGCTTTTGCAATTCCGTAGCGATTTCCTTCGTGCGTTTCCGGCTGCGGACATAAATAATACCGCTTCCGGGAATACCGTTGAGAATTTTCAGTATTTCAAACAGTTTGTCTTCGGTTTTGCGAATAATGTAGGCAATATTTTTTCGTTCAAAACTCTTACGGAAAACGTTTTTTTCCCGGAAAAGTAATTTCTCCTGAATATCTTCAATCACTTCGGGCGTTGCGGTAGCGGTCAGCGCCAATACGGGAACATCCGGAAGCCAATCGCGCAAATCGGCAATCTGCAGATACGACGGACGGAAGTCGTAGCCCCATTGCGAAATGCAATGCGATTCGTCTACGGCTATCAGGCAAACGTTCATATCCCTGAGTTTGGCGACAAACAACTCCGTACCCAAACGTTCGGGGGAAACATAAAGGAATTTATAATCGCCGAAAATGCAGTTCTCCAACGCGACCAAAATTTCAGGACGGCTCATTCCCGAATGCACCATCGCGGCTTTAATGCCTTTTTGCCGGAGGACGTCCACTTGGTCTTTCATTAAGGCAATGAGCGGGGTAACAACGATGCAAATACCTTCCATCAATAAAGCCGGCACCTGAAAAGTCAGGGATTTGCCTCCTCCGGTCGGCATCAAACCGAGTGTATCTTTCCCGGCGTACACGGAAGCCATAATTTCTTCCTGCAGCGACCGGAAAGAGTCGTAACCCCAGTATTGTTTCAGGATTTCGTGAAAGGTGCTCATTCGCTATATTGTTTATCCGCACAAAAGTACATGAAAAACACAGGTTTTCCAAGCGCCGGAGATAAAAATCAAGCCCCCCCTGTCCGGCTTACTAACGTACTCGAGGCGTTCCGCTTATCCCGCGCCAATTGCTCTTTCAGTTGTTCCAGATTGTCGAAACGAATATCCGGACGCAGAAAGTCCGTGAATTGGAGGCAGAGTTGCTCGCCGTAAATATCCTTGTCGAAATCGAAAATATGGACTTCGATGCGTTGTTCGCCGGCGGAAGCAACCGTAGGCCGTTTGCCGATGTATGCCATTCCTTTGTATCGCCGGCTTTCTACTTCTACGTCAACGGCGTACACGCCTTCGTGGGGAACAATTTTGTCTTTGTCATTCAAATCGAGATTAGCCGTTGGAAAACCGATGGTTCGTCCCAAATGGTTGCCGTGAATAACTTCGCCTGCCAAGCGATAAGGATAGGAGAGGGCTATCGCTGCTTCCCGCACTTGTCCCCCGGCCAGTAAACGCCGGATAGTAGTCGAACTGGTGTGCCCATCCGTTTCGGGTCGTTTTTCGGCTTGGCGGACAATCATTCCGCAGGCTTGTCCGTAGGCGGCATATTGTTCATAGACATCGGTGCGGCCTTTCCCGAATTGATGGTCATACCCAATGAGTAATTCTTTGATGCGTAATTGTTCGCGTAGAATCTGCCGGATAAAATCGCGGGCGGTAATTTCCGAAAATTCCCGGGTAAAATCAATGACATAACAATAATCGATACCGGTAGCGGCCAAGCGTTCCAACCGTTCCTCCAAACTGTTGAGTAATCGGGGTTGATAATCCTGTTGCAATACTTTGCGCGGATGCACGGGAAAAGTAATAATCGTCGTTTTCAAGCCGGCCGATTGGGCCTGTTTCTTCATCCGGTCAATCAAGTAGCGATGACCTTGGTGTACGCCATCGAAAAAGCCGACTGTGGCAAGCGTTTCGTGCTCAATCTGTGTTGAACCGGTAATCTGAACTGTTTCCATCGTTTACATCAATTCTGCTTCGGCTGCGCCGATTTTTAGTTTGGCTTTCATTCGTAGTGGGATATGGTATTCATCGTCGCTAATCCATATTTCCATAGCGTTTTTTGCTTCGGAAAATACTTCATCGGCAATATCGGCCGACAGGAAAAAAGCATTTTGTATCCGCTTGTCGCTCCTTTCTACTGTCGTTGGCCCGGCGTAGCGAATAATGAGATTTGTTTTTTTATTTCCTAACACCGTCGTTATCTTCCGACTATCGCCCGAACGCAGAGAAGCGTAATCGAGTTGACGCACATAAAGGAAAATGTTCAGGAGATCGTATCCCTGATTATAGACGCTGAGAATGGTATCTATACGGACTTCCCCTTTCCGAATCTGTTTGATTTGCCATTCGGTATAGTCCTCTCCGAATTTCCGCGTTCCTGTTTCTTCGGTAAAATGCGTATGGCCTTCGTTGACCGATCGGGTATGATAAAGCGGCTCGTAATCGGGAAGCGAGGCATACGCCTTCAATGTGTCACGTATGAAGAATATCTTATCGAAAAAGGAATTGGTTTTGAAATACAACGACGATTTCACGGCCGGTTGATTGTTGTATATCAGAGTGTTTAACCGGTAATGGGCGTTTCCGGCTTTCATAACGACTAATCCGTATTTGTAGCGGACGATGTAATTCCAGGTTTCTTCTTGGGGAAAAGGAACAGCATCGGCCTTTGTAGTTGAAATAGTCAATTGAGCGAAACAGAATATTATCAGCCCCTTAACTATCAATAGGGGCCATTGTCTGCCTGCCGGACGTTCCTGTTGGTGCGGAAAGCGTTGGTCGGTTTGAATTTCCTTTTGTTTCATTTTTCCTGCTGTTATCTCTTTTGGGTTGTTGTTTCTCTTTCGGTTTATTCTTGGTTATTTCGAGAGGCTTTTGCTTTTCCTGCGGAAGTTCCTGAATGTTCCACGCCTGTTCCCATTCCACCCAGGCTTTGATATCCAAACTTTCGGGATAATAGTAAACCGATTCGGGCTGGCGATGTTCGGCATAATTGCCGGTATCCCATTTCCCGTTGGCGTTGGCATCCTCTATATAACGCAAATAATATTTTCCCGGTTTGATATCGAAAAAGACCAGTTCGCCGTTTTCCGGTTGGACGGTTTTAACCGGTTTATCGCCATTGTCCAATAGTTGTCCGAATCCGGCGTATTTGTTGCCGCTCAAGTTGATAATCAACAGGCCGTAGTCTTTTTCCGCTTTGGTTTTGAAATTCACCCGGACGGAATCGTTCGTTTTGCCGTACAGACTGACGAGCGCCGCCGAATCGATACGGATTTGATATTCCTGTTCATAAGGCCAGGGATGGGCGATACAATAGGTTCGTGGATTCAGGCTGTCTTGTACCAAAGGGAAATCGCGACTTTCCCAAAGCGTATCCACTTTTTGACTGATCCGGATTTGTTCGCGCGAAAAAGGCGCTAAAGGTTCGGGGAAAGTAATTTTCACCGTATCGAACACATCAACGACGCCGTTGGCTGTGATTTTTACATCCAAACGGTCGGGGCGTTCCTTATTGTTATTCTTTTTATTGTCTTTATTGTCTTTCGGCGGTTCGCTTTTCTTTTTTATCAGTTGGATGGTATCGGTAAAGGGGATTAAATTTTTTAAGGTATCGTGAGCCAGATAAGAGGCAGCGAATCGTAAAGTATCTTTCCGGTAAAGGGTGGAATCCATTAGCCAATAGCTCAGTATTTTCCGGTCGGACGATTGTTCCAACAGGTAGCCGCCGTTTTTTTCTTCCGGTTCGTCTATCCAATCAATCGCAGGAAGTTCTTCGACAGGCTCGTTGAAAGTAAGCGTAAACCGTACCGAGTCGTTCCGTTCGGTTTTGGACAAGTATTGCATGGCCACCTTTTCCTGAAACAGTTGCAGCAGGACATTATCGGGCGTAAAACGGGTGTAATGGATTTCGCGGATGGTATCGACCGTCAGACTGTCTTTCCAGATCGTGTCCATTCGCATAGCCGGCTCGAAAGCAGGAACGATAAGCGAATCGTAAAACGCAATGCTCTTGTCCGGCAGGTCGAACCGAAAACTCCGGTTTATATCGCCCAAAGCAAACAGGCGATACGTACCGGGCGCTACATTGCGGATAGAAAAGCGGCCGCGTTCGTTCGTTTGCGAAGTGCGCAAAAAAGGAAGTTTCGTGAAAGCCGTATCCGACAAGTCGGAATGAATACCTACCATCGTATGGGGCATCGGCTCAAGGTTTTCGGCGTTGAGCAGGATACCGGAAATGACTAACGAATCCACCACATCGCCCGTAGAAAACGCAAAATGGAAACCTTCCAATACGTTTTTTTCGTTGTTATCGACAATGCCGTTGGTAAAATCGAAAGTATAGGTAATATGGGGCAGGAGGCTGTCTTTCAGTTCTACGATAATTTTTTTACCCACCGCTTTGATAACCGGCATTTTTTTCTGCGGCGGGGTAATGATAACGGTTTCGGAAGGTTTCTCCAGAACAATGTACTCATTGAAAAGCAGGGAGATTTTATTTTTATTGAAAAGAACCGTGTTAGGCGCCGGATCGCTTTCGACAAATACGGGCGGGGTAATGTCGTAATCGCCACCTCCAGGGCTGCCTATGCTGGCGCAAGCATAAAACCCGCAAATAAACAGGAGGTACAGGATAAAACACTTGCTGTTTCCGATAGTCTTCATAACTTCTGCAAAAGTACGAATAAAGTTTGAAATATCTTCCAGCCGTCATTCAAATTTGATTGGCCGGAAACTATTTTAGGTCGTGCAGCAGGCGGAATGGCAGTTTCACTACTTCGATACGCTCCTCTGTTCATAGTTATACGTCATGCCCGGCGCACGCCAATGATCGGAAACAAGTTCCGCTCTATTCTTCTTGGAGGACACAACGTACGACGTACCCCCACGTACGACGGCTGTTGTTGCCCGGGCCGACCGAACTCGAGTTGAACGCCGTGTAGCGCCCTTCCCCTTCTGTCGACCCCGCCGTAGCGCTCCAATAGCAGCCGCGAAAGCCCACTTCGTACAAATAATTGATGTTGGGGGAATAGTAATGCCGGCGTCCCGAAGCGGGGAAAAAGATGGCATCAGTATCCGAAGAACTAGGACTAAACAAGGTGCCCTTAAGGATTAAATATTTACCGTCATTTTGATTCGGTATCACCCCGTCACTAGAAAAAGTGCCATAGCGCTTATAACCTCTTGTATATCCGGAGGCATTGTAATTCTCAACCTGCGAAATTCCAAACTCAGTCATGAACGGCATACGATAGCCCTCAAGTCCCTCTTGGGTAGCCGATATGTACTGGCAAATATCACCCCTGAAACTGTTCCACATCGCAGCTGTATTCCGGGCAGGATCCACCACGAAAGTGTTGGATTCGTAACCAGGGTAAGAATCCGTAATACGAGGCCAAAAATTCGTATTATCCTCCTGGTTGCCCGCAGTACCCGACCAAGTAAAGGCTACATGAGGTGAAGCGCTGTTACCGGTAACATCATCCGTTTTCGTTGCTTTACTTTTTACCCATGTGGAGTTGACGCCCGAATTATAATAGGGTACGTAAATAGAGGTAGTGTCGTTACTAAAAGCCATCACAGGAGAACTCCCTACCAGCGACCCAAACTGAAAGTAAACGCCCTGATAGTATTGGGCATTTTGTTCTGTTGTCCCCGTACTCCCATATTCTGCTGAAGGTGTAGCACTGTAGGGTTTAAATGTAAGCTTACTCCCATCCCAGTAGATATTACTCGACGCAAATTTATTCGATCTCTTCCGCATCTTTATCTGGACTGTATAACTGTGTCCACATTCCAGGGCGGTAGTAAAAGCTATCTGCGTCGGTACGGGAGGGTAATAAGGGGTGACACCCTGCAATCTTATCGCGTATAGAGGAAGCGTAAGAGTAAGGACGCCCGATACCTTGGGAAAGACTAAGCGCACACTGCTCTCCTGGGTCGAAGTGGGTGTCGTCCAGCTAAAAGCCGGACTGCTGAGCGTACCGGAGGCAGCAACCTCGCCCGTTGGATAATTGAATGTACCGCCGGTAGCTACCTCACCGATTGTAATATTGTTATTGATCGTTTCTATCGTCTTGCCCGTAAGTTGGCTGTCGATGATCAGTTGCACTCGTGCCAGTTGTTGCGAGAAAGTGACCTCCAGCGTCACGTCTTGTGTCAGTGCGCCGATGGTACCGCTTCTCCACAGCAGGAAATCTTTGGTGCTACCGACAGCCAGGGGGGTGGTAAGAGTGTTGCCCACCGTATAAGCAGGCAAAATCGTTTCTGTTGTTTTGTACGACAGGGCGTAGAATTTACAGTCGGCATCTATCGGAACATGAAGTTCCGGGCTGGTAGAGCCTATCACACCGTCTGCCAAGGCAAGCAGTTGGTTGGTCGACACCTCAACCGCCAGCAGGCGGTAGGTTGTGCCATCGGGTAGCGGCTGGGGTGCCGCGTCGCGCAACACCGGTGCATCCTGTTCCAGACTTATTTCCAGCGACAGCCCATCGTCTA
>JAISYG010000054.1 GCA_031270075.1 Dysgonamonadaceae bacterium | reverse complement strand
CGGAAAGAAATACAAGTTGACATTGAAGTTTCGGGAACCGAAGTTTGCGGCGAGTAATATTTACTGGGATAATACGGCTCAGAAACTTACGTTTGCTCCGTACAGCGAAACTCCGTCGTCGGTTCCCGAAAACCAATACCAGGGTGTCTTTTTCAAATTTGGTTCGTTGATAGGGATTTCGCCTGTGGGTACTTCTTGGAATAATAGTACTACACTTCTCTACGTTCCACCCACGGGTGAGTCGGATTCCTGGTACATTACATCTGCTAACGGTAATCTTTCTACCCTTCCTGGGAATATCTCCGGTACCCTAAAAAATCATACCACAATAGAAACAGGCGTATGGGAAGGTACGGATTATGTCGCTATTCCCCACGCGACCGGTGGTGTGCCGGTAAATCCTCCTACAGATCGTTACGCCATCGACATGCCGTTGGATAGTTTAGCCGAGTTTAAGGGGGATATTTGTAAGTATATCGATCCGGCATATCGGTTGCCGATGTCGTATGAGTTTGGTCTGTTATCAGGCTTTTTCTGGGAGAATGAAAACACTCGTTATGGATGGACAAAGGTGGGCACGTGGTCTACTGTTACGTCTGATAAGGCGGATGGTACTTACATCAATACAGAAGCTACCGGTGTCAAGTATGGTTGGACGGCGAACTTTTTCCCTGCTTTGGGGTATCGTGCTGGGACCTCCGCGGTGCTGTACAATACAGGTATAAACGGCGTCTACTGGAGTGGCTCAATAGCATTCGCTTTAACCAACGGGATCGCAATAAACTTCAACAATACCGAGTTTTTCTGGGGCTCCACCGGCATCGGTCGTAGGAACGGTTATTCGGTCCGGTGTGTCTTGCAAGAATAAGATCGAAACCTGTTTGCCATTCTTCGATTTATCTGAATCATTCGGTTTATATCATAAATAGTTGCTACCTTTGTTGCAAAGATTACACAAGGAACAACAAGGAACAACAATGAACACCCTTCACACCACCCTCCCCGTCCTCCATCTGCATTGCGCCGGATGCGCCCAAACGGTAGAAGACACCATCCTGAGCCGGCAAGGCGTAATAAGCGCAGCCGTGAACCCGGCTTCATCGACCGCCGTCATCGAATACAACCCTGCAAGCGTGTCATTGTCCGACATCCGGGAGGCAGTGCGAGCCAAGGGCTACGATTTAGTGATAGAAGATAATCCCTCCGAAACAGCCGGCAACCTGCAGGCCAACGAATACCGCATCCTCCGGCGCCGCACGGCGGGAGCCCTTGCACTGTCGTTGCCGATAGTCGTCCTGAGCATGTTTTTTATGGACATTCCGTATGCCAACCTGTGGATGTGGGCGCTTGCCACGCCGGTAGTTTTCGGGCTGGGCAGGAGTTTCTTCGTCCGTGCGGCGAAGCAACTGCGGCACGGGTCGGCCGGCATGGATACGCTGGTAGCGTTGAGCACAGGTGTTGCCTACCTGTTCAGCGTTTTCAATACACTGTTTCCCGAATTTTGGTTGGCGAGAGGTGTTGTGCCGCATGTGTATTTTGAAACGGCAAGTGTCATCATTGCTTTCATCCTGTTGGGACGATGTTTGGAAGAAAAAGCGAAAAGCCACACCACCTCATCCCTAAAGAAATTGATAGGCCTGCAACCCCAAACGGTTACGCTGGTGCAGGCCGACGGGCAGGTTGTGCCAACCGGCATCGAACAGGTAACAGCAGGCGCTATCGTCCGGGTGAAGCCCGGCGAGAAAATAGCGGTGGACGGCACGGTAACGGAAGGCGCTTCTTATGTGGACGAAAGCATGTTGAGCGGCGAGCCTGTGCCCGTGCCGAAGCAGAAGGGAGCGAAAGTATATGCGGGAACGATTAACCAAAAAGGCAGTCTTCATTTCAAAGCCGAGCAAGTGGGCGCCGAAACATTGCTTGCCCACATTATCCGCATGGTGCAGGAAGCGCAGGGCAGCAAGGCGCCGGTGCAAAGGCGTGTAGATACAATTGCCGCCGTCTTTGTGCCGGTGGTCGTCGGCATTGCCCTTATCGCCCTTGCGGCTTGGGCGATCGCCGGCGGTGCGAACGGCATAACGCACGGCTTGCTGGCATTTGTTACGGTGGTGATTATTGCCTGTCCCTGTGCATTGGGATTGGCTACACCCACAGCCATCATGGTGGGTATCGGCAAGGCAGCCGAGCGGGGCATTTTAATAAAGGACGCCGAAAGCCTGGAGGCCGCAAGGAAAATCAATGCGGTGGCCATCGACAAGACGGGCACTATCACCGAAGGCAAGCCCGCCGTAACGACCGTACTGTGGGCCAACGGCGACAGCAGCCGCTCGTCCGTTCTGCGCAGCCTCGAAGCGCAATCGGAGCATCCACTGGCAGCATCCGTTGCACAGTATTTCAGCAATGCACCCGAATGTGCGATTACCGCCTTTGAAAGCCTCACCGGAAAAGGCGTAAAGGGCGCAGTGGACGGACAGACTTATTTCGCGGGTAACGCGCAATTGCTTGCCGAGAATCGGATTACAATAGACGAATCGCTTGCCGCCGCCGCAAAAACCTTTGCCGCACAAGCCCAAACCGTTGTCTGGTTTGCCGACGAGCGAAACACGCTTGCCGTGATAGCCGTCAGCGACAAGGTCAAAGAATCGTCGCGCGCCGCTATCCGGCAGTTGCACCGCGAGGGCATTGCGGTGTACATGCTCACAGGCGATAATGTCGCCACAGCCGCCGCCGTAGCGGCCGACACAGGTGTCGACGGCTTTTCGGCAGAAACCTTGCCTCAGCAAAAAGCGGCGTTTATCCGGCAGTTGCAAGCGGAAGGAAAAACGGTGGCGATGGTGGGTGACGGCATCAACGACAGCGCCGCCCTGGCCCAAGCCGACGTCGGCATTGCGATGGGACAGGGAAGCGATATCGCCATCGACACAGCCCCCATGACCATTGTTTCTTCCGACCTGTTGAAAATACCGGCGGTCGTAAGGCTGTCGAGGCAAACGGTAAGTATCATTCGTCAGAATTTGTTTTGGGCGTTTGTCTACAACCTTATCGGGATTCCGGTGGCGGCGGGAGCGCTGTATGCCGTCAACGGCTTTCTACTGAACCCCATGCTTGCCGGCGGCGCTATGGCCTTGAGCAGCGTATGCGTCGTTTGCAACAGTTTACGGCTACGATTCATGAAATGAACGGAAGACCGTGAACGCTCTCGCCAAACAAGAGGCCGAAAAAGAAGTATCTTTTGAATGCAGAATCCTGTTTTTTTTACTACTTTTGTACGCTTTACGGAAACATGTATGAAACAACTGTTATTTATTCTACTCGCATCGCCGGAAGAAACCGGATTTGTTCAGGTTATCAAAAAGAATTTTATCGACGGCGGCCCGGTTTTTATGAGTATCATTGCGCTGACTTTAATTATCGGCTTGGCTTTTTGTTTGGAACGAATCATTTATTTGCATCTGACGCATATCCATACCAAGAAGTTTCTGTCGGAAATGGAAACCCGGCTGGAAAAAGGCGACCCGGAAAGCGCAAAAAAACTGGCGCAAAACACTCGTGGACCGGTGGCTTCCATCTACTATCAGGCGTTGACGCGAATAAGCGAAAGCGTGGAAGTAATCGACAAATCCATTACGGCTTACGGTAGTGTACAAGTGGGGTTACTGGAAAAAAATCTTTCGTGGATAACGTTATTCATTGCGGCAGCGCCCAGTCTGGGGTTTTTGGGTACGGTAATCGGCATGGTCATGGCCTTCGATAATATTCAGTTATTCGGCGATATTAATCCGAGTATTGTAGCCGGCGGGATGAAAGTGGCATTGATTACCACAGTAGCCGGGTTGATAGTGGCTTTGATTCTCCAATTGTTTTACAATTACATCCTGTCGAAAATCGAACATATTGTCCGGCACATGGAAGATGATTCCATCCTGATTATGGATTGCATTATCCGCTACAAAAAACAGCATTGAACATGAATTTCCGCAAACGCAAAATACCGGAAATCAACTCCACTTCATCGGCCGACATTGCTTTCTTGTTGCTGGTTTTCTTTCTTGTTACCAGTTCGTTCGACGCTAAGACAGGAATCTACCGGAAAATGATGCCGCCCGAAACGGAAAATGCGCAGAAGCAAAAAACGGATATTCAACAAAAGAACCTGCTTGCATTGGCCATCGATGCCGATAATCATATTCTTTATAACGATGAAGCAATTGCCGTGAATCAAATCCGGGAATTGGGGAAAACGTTTATCACCGGTTCCGATATTCCCAAGCATACGATTGCGTTGGAAGTGAATCGCGATGCCCGTTATCAAACGTATCTTTCCGTCATCAGCGAACTGACAGCCGCTTACAACGAGTTGCGGAACGAAGCGGCATACACGGACTTTAATCATTCGTTTCTGTATCTGACGCCTGAACAAAAAGATTCGATCCGAACAGCCTATCCGATGCATATTGCAGAAACCGAATCTCCCGTCGAACAGGAAGGAGGCCGGTCGTGAGCCGGTTTCGCCTATCTGCTCCCCGCCGCGTACCGGGCATCAATACGGCTTCGCTACCGGATATGATTTTCACCTTGCTGTTCTTTTTCATGATTGTTACCCACATGCGAACCGTACCGGTGATGACGCAATTGCATTTGCCCACAGCCCAAGAATTGCAAAAATTAGAAGAACAATCCCTGCTTGTCTATGTCATAGCGGGAAAAGATACGACCATCCAACTCAATACCCGGTTTATTCGTCCGGAAGAAATGCCGGTTCACCTGGCAACACTGAAAAACAATGTAGTAGAAGAGAATCGCGGAAAAATGATTGCGGTTTTAAGAATAGACAAGGACCTTCCGATGGGATTGGTCAACGACATCAAACACCACTTGCGCCAGGCAGGTATTTTAACCATTCATTATTCGGCAGAGAAAAGCCGGTCGAAATGATGGATAAGTGAACGTTTGATATCTTCCATCGATACCTTGCGCCCCAATTCCTGTTGTAACGACGTAACTCCTTTATCCGTAAACCCGCAAGGATTAATCAATCCAAAATAACTTAAATCGGTATTGACATTCAAGGCAAAACCATGCATGGTTACGTAACGACTGCTGCGCACGCCGATAGCGGCAATCTTCCGGGCTTTCCCGGCTTGGGCGGCGTCCAGCCAAACGCCGGTAGCTCCGTCCAAACGTTCGCCTTGCACTTCGTATTCCGCCAGGGTCAGGATAATCAGTTCTTCCAGCCGGTGGATGTACGTCTTTAATCCCAAATGAAAGAAGTCCAAATCCAACACAGGATAACCCACCACTTGTCCCGGCCCATGATAGGTAATATCCCCTCCCCTGTTCACCGGATACAACTCCACTTGCCGGGTTTTCAAAACCGCTTCGGGAAAAAGCAGATTGGAAGAAAGGCCGTGTTGGCCGATGGTAATCACGTGCGGATGTTCGCAAAGGATCAAACGATTTTCTACCGGCTGTTGCGCCGCTTTTTGTTGTAAAGCCGTTCCGAAAAGCGACTTTTGCCGTTCGTAGGCTGTAGCGTAAGGAATCAATCCCCAATCTGTAACGGTTACATTCATACGTTCAATTCTTTTGCCGCCCGGCACAGATGGCCGTACCATTCTTCCCCGAACTTCCGTATCAGCGGCTCTTTCAAAAACCGGTATACCCGGATTTGTTCTTTTTTCCCTGAAACCTCTGCCGCCCGGCAAACACTCCAGCGATGATAATTCACCGCCCGGAAACCCTTGTATTTCGACACCCGAACCGGATAGAGATGACAGGAAACCGGTTTGTAAAAAGCTGTTTTTCCTTCCCTGAAGGCTTTTTCGATGGCGCAACGGCAAATCCCATCGGCATCGTAACAGGTAAAAACGCAATCTTCACCCGCAACGATGGAGGTTACATATTCGTTGTCGGCATCCAAATAAACGACTCCTTGGTTTTCGATAACGGCTTGGGCTTTCGGCGACAAATCGTTCCACACGATGGGCAGAACGGCTTTCAGTTCGGCTACTTCGGATGCTTCTACCGGGGCGCCGGAATCGCCATCTACGCAACAGACGCCTTTGCAGACGGTCAGGTCGCATTGGAAGTATTCCTGCAAGACATCCAGGCTGACGATGGTGTCGTTAATCTGTATCATAGTTCTTTTCCCCGGAAATGCTCGTTCAACCAACCATCATCGTACACCAAGGTACCGTTGACAAAGGTTTTCACCACTTTGTGCGAAAAAGTCGTTCCCTCCAAAGGCGACCAGCCGCATTGGTAGAGCAAATTCTCTTGGCTAACCGTCCACGAGCGGTGGGGGTCGACCAATACCAAATCGGCATAATACCCTTCGCGGATATACCCCCGGTCTTTGATACCGAACAGTTCCGCCGGCGCATGAGCCATTTTTTCGACTACCAGCTCCGGCGTAAAAACACCTTGCCGGCACAGTTCGAGCATCACCGTCAACGCATGTTGCACCATAGGGCCGCCGGAAGCCGCCTGCAGGCACGAGCCTTGTTTTTCTTCCCAAGTGTGCGGGGCATGGTCGGTGGCTACGACATCCAGTTTTCCATCCCTTAAAGCCTGACGCAACGCATCGCGGTCGACTTTCGTTTTGATGGCCGGATTCCATTGGATGCGGCTGCCCAAACAGGCATAATCTTCGTCCGAAAACCAAAGGTGATGCACACATACTTCACCGGTGATCCGTTTTTCTTTCAAAGGGATGGATTCCATCAACTCCATTTCTTCCGCCGTAGACAGATGGAATAAATGCAAACGCGTACCGTGTTTCTTAGCCAGGGCCACCGCTTTGCTTGAAGACGCATAACAAGCCTCGTGGCTACGGATTTTAGGGTGATACGAAACATCCGGATTTCCGCCGGACAGGCGGCTGTATTTCTCTTTATTGGCGCGGATGATGGCTTCGCTTTCGCAGTGCACGGCAATGATTTTGTCGACTTCCGAAAAAATGCTTTCCAAAGTATCCGGATCATCTACCAACATATTGCCGGTGGATGCGCCCATAAAAATCTTGACGGCAGCTGCTCGCGCCGCACCCGCTTTTTTCAATTCCGAAAGATTATCGTTGGTGGCTCCGATAGCAAAGGTATAATTCGCCAGCGACTGCAGCGCCGCCCGTTCAAATTTATCGTTCAAGGCTTCAACGGTAACCGTTTGCGGAAGCGTATTGGGCATATCCATAAACGAAGTGATGCCGCCCGCAACGGCCGCCCGCGATTCGCTCCGGATATCTCCTTTATGGGTTAAACCCGGTTCGCGAAAGTGTACTTGATCGTCGATCAGGCCGGGCAATAACAACAAGCCCGTGGCGTCGATAACTTGGGAGCAGGGTGGCGTATCCTGTACCGTGCACTCGGTACTTTGCACCGATACAATACGTTCTCCCTCAATCAAAACATCCGCTTGGCGCCGGACGCCTTCGTTAATGACTGTTGCATTCCGGATACAAATCATTGTTTTTGCGGATAGGAATGGAACAAGCTGTACCATCTTAACCGGATAACGCCGAAAAAGGCTTCGCCGAAGATACCGCCGCTCATTTTGGATACTCCTTCCACCCGGTTAACAAAAATAATAGGTATTTCCTTGATGGTAAATCCGCATTTGTAGGTGGTATATTTCATTTCGATTTGAAAGGCATAGCCTTTAAACCGGATGTTATCTAAGCATACCGTTTCCAATACTTCACGACGATAACAAACAAAGCCGGCAGTGGTATCGTGAATCTTCATTCCGGAAACAAGTTGCACGTACTTGGAAGCGCCATAAGACATCAACACTCTCAAGATCGGCCAGTTTACTACATTCACGCCCGTAAGGTAACGCGAACCGACGGCCAGATCCGTTCCTTCTTCCGAACAGGTTTTGTACAGACGGAGCAAATCGTCCGGATTATGGGAAAAATCGGCGTCCATTTCAAAAACATAATCATAATGACGCTCCAATGCCCATTTGAAACCGGCAATGTAAGCGGTTCCCAAGCCTTGTTTCCCACTGCGCTCTAACAGGTTGAGCCGACCGGAAAATTCGGTTTGCAGGGTTTTGACAATGCCTGCGGTACCATCCGGCGAACCGTCGTCAATAATCAATACATCAAACGATTTATCCAAAGAAAATACTTTCCGAATCATCTTTTCGATATTTTCTTTTTCGTTGTATGTGGGAATAAGAACGATACTGTCTGTCATGATGTCTATTATTTTGCTGTTTTGCGCCCAAAGGTAAGGATTATATTGTAACTTTGCAAAAAAAATCGCAGTGGGAAAATCGATGGATATACCCATGTAAAAAAGGATGATTATGAGTAATGCTTCAAAATCCACCAAAGTAAATGGATTCCTGCTAATGATAGGATTTGTAATTACTGTTTTCGTAGCGAAACAGGCAATCGACCGTTCCGAAACGAATACGGATAGTATTTCTACCGAAAAAATAGAAATTCCCGCAACCATTCCAGGAAGACAAGAACAGATTATTACCCATATCGGATATACGGTAAGTTATAACTCCGATTGGAAAATTCCCAATTGGGTGGCGTATGAACTTACAAAAGAAGAAACGGAAGGTGTTCTCCCTCGCGGCAATCATTTTATTCCCGATCCCGACATTCCTTCGGAACAATCCGCAACAACGGAAGACTACAAAAATTCGGGATGGGACAGAGGACACATGGCTCCGGCTGCCGACATGAAATGGAGTAAACAGGCCATGAAAGAATCCTTTTATCTTTCCAATATTTGTCCGCAAAATAAAAACTTGAACGGCGGCATTTGGAAAGATTTGGAAGAACAAGTGCGTAACTTGGCTACACAAAGAGGGAAAATTTATGTGGTGTGCGGTCCGGTTGTATCGAAGCTGCCTCAAACAATCGGATCGAATAAGGTGGCCATTCCCGATGCTTTTTTCAAAGTGCTTTTGCAAAACAATAACGATCATTGGTCGGCTATTGCTTTTCTGTTTGCCAACCAAAGCGGACGTCAACCCTTATCGACTTATGCCATGAGTGTGGAAGAAATGCAAATCATTACCGGGATTGATTTTTTTCCCGCATTACCCGACAGCACGGAGGAGAAAATAGAAAATCAAGTTGATTTTATCAAATGGAGTATTCATACTACTCTATCAAATAGGCCAATTTCACAGCAATAATTTGATTGTGGGAAGATTGAAAAACATCGCTCCGGCTATTCTTAAAGATGTCGGATAAACCGTAAAAGTACCGGCCTTCCAGCACAAAGTTTCCAATACCGGTCCGTATTTCCAGGCCGAGGCCACCGGCAATACCGTAATCGAACTTTTGTTGAACCGTATAATCATCGTCGTAATAGCGAGGCACGGTTGGCTCCTCACCGTTAGGTGGCGCTACAATTTCTTTTTCCAATACTTTTTCACCGATATTATAACCGATTTGCGGCCCCAGGTTCAACACTATCCGCGCCCGCTTTCCTATATCGAAATAGAAATGGGTCAACACCGGCAGTTCGATGTAGCTCAACGAACGGCAGTAATGATTAAAATGGGAAACGTTATTTGCCTGTTCTTGCCAACCCCGTAACGAATAATTGAGTTCTACCTGAACACCGCAATTTTTTTCCGAAATATAACGGGCCGTCAATCCGCCCGTTTCCTGTAAGAGAAACGTTTGGGGAACTCTCGGTAAAAAACCCACACTCGACAAAGTAACTCCGGCATTGAGCCCAAAAGCCCATTCCGGCTTGAAATTCATCGTTTGCGAATGAACCATACTTGTTATAAACAAAAATACCACTGTGCTACCGATCCCTTTCATTTTCCTGATTATTTTATCGCATGAGAAGTAATTGTACCATCCGAACGAAAATCCACCAAATAAAGATTCGTATTGATAAACCCGCCCCAGTTATTCACCCGCTCGAAATTAAAATCCATTTGAATACCCGAATAGTTCAATTGATCGATATTCGGAGCCAAAGCGCTACCATAGCGATTCAACGCTTGAATAAAAAACATTCCCGTATCATAACCGAGCAAACCAAATTTCGGATACACATTAATCAATTCTTTAGAATACCAATGAATGTAATTGTTGTAAAATGTTTTATATTTTGCAGAAGTAACGTTCGCATAATAAACGCTGAAAAAAGTAGCATTGAAACGGAACAAATCGCTCAGGTAGTCGGTGCCGGAAGCCTGCCAAGCGGGATAACCGAACAGAGAAACGAGCATTTGCGGATTCAAATCCAAAGCCACACGCAAAGGAACAACCATTTTCGATAAGGCATCCGGGCCATCGTCCGACGGTACAAAAACCGTATTTTTAGTTTCACTCAACAAAGTTAAAACATCGGAAGAAGTTATTTCTTCGTCAGTAAGCACCTGATACGGGATATTCTTCGCCTTTAAATCCTTTTGCACTACCTGTATAAAATCCATTCGGTTACCCGATGCGGAAGGAACATGAAAAACAATAGTAGCATCGCGATACCGGTCGCAGAAAGCGGAAGACGCTTTGGAATACATATACGATGGAGGCGTACTGATTTGGTAAACCGTTGCATACGTCATCGGTTCGTCGCTCCGCGAATTAAAAGGAATCACATAAGGAATGTTCCATTCCCGGCTGAAATTGGCAATCATACGGATTTGTTTTTCAGACAATCCGCCGAAAATAATATCGACCTGCCGCATTTCCGGCTTCTTAAGGATAGAAGGCAAACGGTCGGTTTTCTCGCCAATATCATACACCTGTAAAACCACCGAAATCCCTTGTTTTTTAATATCTTCCAAAGCCAATAGAAATCCTTCGTAATATTCCACCATACGGGCTACCATACTGGCATTCGCTGCAAACGGTAACAACAAAGCCATCCGAATGGCAGGAATATTTTCCGGTGGGTCGGAAGCACTCAGCAAAGCGTTGGTTGATTTCCGAATCGAGTCTTCGCTCGGTCCGGTCATAGGCGTTGTAACCCGGTTGGTCGGAATACGAATGACTTTCCCGTAAGAAAAGGTTTCGATCGACAAGCCCGGATTAGCGTTCACAATATCTTCTCCTTTCATCTGATACATCCGCGAAACGGAATACAGCGTTTCTTTCGGCTGAATGGTATGGTAAAAATACGAACCCGATTCCTGTGGAATTTTCAACTGTGCGCCCGTTTGGATACTTTCCCGGCTACCGGGATTCAAACGGTAAACCGCCTCTTCCTGCACATTATACATCCGGGCAATGGAATAGACCGTTTGCCCCTGTTCGACCGTATGTAAAAAATAATCTCCCTCCTGCGTAAAAAAAACAGGCTCCGAATAAAATGCTGCGGCCGGTTTTACGTTATATAATGGAATCGTTATGAATAAAAACAAGATAAACAATCGTCGTGTCATACGCTATAATTTTAATAATAGAGTGTTATTCGAGTTGCAAAGTTATAAAAAATTCCTAATTTTGGAGCATGAAAAAAGCGATACTTTCAATTACCGGCTTACTTTGGATGGCGACCGTTTGGGCGCAATACACAGTCAAAGGGGGAACAGGTGAACCCTTGCCGGCGGAAAACAATCAACAGAGCCGCATACAAGTGTATTTACTGAATGGTTTGGCCGGCGCCGAAATCACTTTCCGCACCGAAAACGAGGAAGTGCACCAATGGTATAAATACAATACCCGTTACAGCGAAGCGACGCCTGTGGCTTGTCAACAAAACGGCGCTCTTTCGACCGTCCGGGATGTAGAGGACGGATGGGCTTATTTTGCCGAATCGCCCTCCCACCCTACTCCTTCTTTTATCTGGATCATTGATTACAGCCGTTACCAACCGGTGATTCATTCCCTCGAAGTACAGGAAGAAGAAGATAAATGCGAATTTCTGAAACTGATGGCCCGCGTGGACGCCGAACCCTTGGAGTATCGCACCTATTCCGGTGCAACCGTAGCGTTATCACGCACCTATCATCTGCTCTACCATACCGTGGAATGGAATGCCGAGGCCCTGACTTTCGTTCCTAAAGAAGAAAACATCCAGCTAAGAGGCATCCTTTCGGAAATCATCATCGACGCCCCGTTAATCAACACGCCGTTTACTTTGACGGGCGATACCTATGCCGAACATTTCGGGATGGAACAACGGATTGAAACTCCCGAATACCAAGCCATCGCCATAGAAGCACATGCTTACCTGACTGCCGTTACTTCTACCGGCGAAACCGAACAAAACGAAGCCGGAGAGAAAACGAATTATTCCGCTCCGGTGGAAATCCGTTTGGAAGCTTACGCCAACGAACCGGTAGCCGCCCTGTATGTATGGAATATACTGAAAACCCATTCCGAAACAAACGAGCAAACATCCGTTATCCGTTACACCGATCGGACGGTAAACTATACTTTCCGCGAATCGGGCAATTATACCGCCCGACTGGAAGTGATGGACGCCCATTCGGTCTGTTTCGACGATTCGCAGTTTTTTTCCATCTTTATCGGGGAATCGGATCTACGGCTACCCAATGTGTTCAGTCCCGGAAGTTCGCCGGGAGTGAATGACGAATATAAGGTTTCTTACAAATCCCTTATCCGTTTCAAGGCTTCGATTTACAACCGTTGGGGCAATCTGCTCTACCATTGGGAAGATCCGGCAAAAGGCTGGGACGGGAAAGTCAACGGGCGCTATGTGCCCACCGGCGTTTATTTTATTGTGGTGGAAGCCCAGGGAGCCGACGGGAAAATCTACAAGCGATCGAAAGATATCAACGTTTTGCGAGCCAAACAATAATCGATTACACAATTATATATATGTCAAAAAATAAAAATTATCTCCTCTTTATTAGCTGCATTGCTCTCTTGATTCCACTGGTGTTTTGTATCTCCGGAAGCGCGGAATATGAAAACAAAGATACTCCACAGGCGGCCGGGGTTCCTCCAACGGTTTCAGTAACCCTTCCGGCGCTCGTAACCTTTTGCGGCAAGGAAATTGCCCTGGAACGCTTGGACATGCGGGAACGCTTCGACCGCGAAATCAATGTATTTACTTATCTACATGCAACGACTCTCTTATATATCAAACGGGCCAACCGGTATTTTCCGATTATCGAACCGATTTTGAAAAAGCACGACATTCCCAACGACTTTAAATACTTATGCGTTATTGAAAGCGGGCTGGAGATACGCTCCGTATCGCCCATGCATGCTGCCGGATTGTGGCAATTTATGGAACAAACGGCCAAGAATTACGGATTGGAAATCCGGGACGGGATCGATGAACGCTACCATATCGAAAAGGCAACCGAAGCGGCTTGCCGGTATTTTCGTGATGCCTATCAAATCTATGGCGATTGGGTGAATGTGGCAGCCGCTTACAACGCCGGTACCGCTCGTATTTCGTCGGCCATGCGGCAACAGCAAGTGGAATCGGCTTTCGATTTGTTACTGGTATCGGAAACCTCACGGTATCTATTCCGGATAATGGCAGCCAAAGAGATTTTCAGCGATCCGAAAAAATACGGTTTTTGCCTGAAAAAAGAAGACTTGTATCCGCCGGTCGAAGTCGATTGGGTGGAGGTACAAACCCCTATTCCCGATTTAGCCGCTTTCGCCAAACAATACGGTTTGAATTATATGCAATTAAAGGATTACAATGTTTGGTTGCGCAATACCTCTTTGCTCATGCCCAAACAGGGCAACAAAGTGTACCGGATTGCTATTCCTAAAAAGAAAGATTTATATTACAACAGGAAACGGATTCGGGTGCATGATAAGGGTTGGATTGATTAGCAGCCACATACCGCCCGTTATGCATCATGCCCGGCGCACCCCAATGATCGCAAACAAGTTCCGCTCTATTCTTGGAGAACACAACGGACGGTGAACGCGTATTGGTCACGATTGTTGGCGATGTAATTGGCCACGTTGATGGTATTGCTGCCGAAGTACAATATGAAAAAACTGTTTGCATTACGGGTAGAACCACTCATGTACTGGACTGTGGTAATCACGTTCAGGGAACCATCAGAGCTTTTGCGGTAGTTCGACATGGGAAAAAAAACCCCATTACCGCCAGTGTGACGATTACCGGCATCTATAACTCTTTTTCCATCATCTGAGTCCGTACCGCCTATCGTTCCTGTATATGAACCCCAGTCGGAGTTTTTCCCAAACTCAATCGACATCGGCAAACGATAACCCGAAAGCCCCGGTTGAGTTGCTGAGATGTATTGGCAGATATCACCTATATAACTGTTCCACATCGTAGGTGTATTCCGGGCAGGATCCATCACGTGATAGTTGCTGCGGTCAGCAGAAGTACCATCAGTAATATAGACTATGTTCTGCCATGATGTCCATGACCCATGACCAACAGATACACCGGGAAAATTGCTAACATCATCAGTCGTTTTAGTAGCGAAACTGCTCTGCCATCCCGGAGATGTTCCATTTCCATAGTAGGGTACGTAAAGAATGGTACTGGAAACGGAAAAATTACCAACAGGTGAACCACCCACCAGCGACCCGAACTTAAAGAAAACGCCCTGGTATTGTTGTTCGGTCGTATACTGGGTAAGAGGTGTAGAAGTATAGGGTGCAAACGTAAGCTTTTCCCCATCCCAATAGATATTACTTGACGCAAATTTCGCAAATCCCGTCGATGCGGCAATCTTCAGTATCTTCACCCGGATTGTATAACTGTTTCCGCGTTCCAGGGCGGTAGTAAAGGTTATCGGCGTCTGTATAGTGGGTATAGAAGTGGCGACATCCCGCAATTTTATCGCGTTTGCAGGAAGCGTAACAGTAAGGACGCCCGATGCCTTGGGAAAGACTAAGCACACACGGCTCTCCTGGGTCGAAGCGGGTGTTGGCCAGCTAAAAGCCGGACTGCTGAGCGTACCGGAGGGAGTAACCACGCCCGTTGGATAGGATAATGTACCGTCGATAACTACCTGACCGATTGTGATATTGTTAGCGATCGTTTCTATCGCCTTGCCCGTACTCTGGCTGTCGATGATCAGTTTCACTCGCGCCAGTTCTTGCCGAAAGGTGATATTCAGCAAGTAGGATCCATCGCCTTCTTTGAGCATCGCGTTGGTACCGCTACTCCACAGCAGGAAATCTTGGGTGTTACCGACAGCCAGGGTGGTAAGTATGTTGCCCACCGTATAAGCAGGCGAAATAGCTCCTGTTGTTTTGTTCGACAGGGCGTAGAATTTACAGTCGGCAGATGCCGGAACCGTAAGCGCCGGGCTGGGGAAGCCCATCACACCGTCTGCCAAGGCAAGCAATTCGTTGGACGACACCTCAACCGCCAGCAGGCGGTAGGTTGTGCCATCGGGTAGCGGCTGGGGTGCCGCGTCGCGCAACACCGGTGCATCCTGTTCCAGACTTATTTCCAGCGACAGCCCATCGTCTA